>NZ_LN681225.1:0-312500 GCF_000953655.1 Legionella hackeliae | reverse complement strand
CTTATTCTTGTGTCAGGCTTATTTTAGAGGAAGTAAACAACCCGGTAAAACTTGGCCTGGTTACCATCGTTGTAATATTTCTTATGGTGGGCAGGAAATCATCACTGATAACTATCGAATTTTAACTCAGTACGAAGAAAATACTCATTTTCATGGGCATGGTGAACAACAACCAAATAGTTATAACCAACATCACGGGCATCCTAGCCAAGCTATTCAACAACAATGTCTGCAGGGTCCTTTCGGCAACACAGCATGCGGCTTCAACTGTATAACTTCTATCAATTCAGTAGCATGTGCCTCTTCTCCCGATCAGCAATGTGTATCAGATAACTTCGGTCATATCGCTTGTGGTTATGGTTGCGTTAAAACACCCTTAAAAGTGGCATGTGCTAGTCAACGCGGAGAAAATTGCATTGTAAATAGTTTTAATGAAGTGCGCTGTGGCCGAGGCTGCAGAATGGATGGCTTCAATCATATCCAATGTAATTAGAACACTATCCTCGGGTTAATCACATAACCCGAGGCAATTTCAGTCGTATGAACGCTCATAGCGATAGAACGTCATATCATAATTATTTTTTTCATCTTTTGGGACAAAGACTGCTTCTTCGACTTGCCATAATGCCTTATCAAACTCAGGGAAAAAAACATCTGCTGAAAATTGATGATGAATGACTGTTAAATAGATTCTTGAGGCTAATGGTAATGCCTGTTTATAAACCGTAGCCCCCCCGATAATCATGGTTTCTGGAACATCCGATACTTTAGCTAAAGCATTCTCTAAAGAATCCACAACTTCAGTACCGTCAATATCTTTCACTTGCCGACTTAATATTATATTTAATCGTCCGGGAAGCGGTTTACCAATTGAGTCAAATGTTTTTTTACCCATGATTATTGGCTTACCCATAGTCAGTGTTTTAAAGCGTTTTAAGTCTGCGGGAAGATGACAAAGCAGGTGGTTGTCTTTACCTAAACCATTGTTTTCATCAATTGCAGCAACGAGACTTATAATAGTCATGCTTTTTCTCTCTGTCTTGCCATGAATTGTGCCATTTTAACTGCTGCTAACATGCTTCCTACCTCTGCCGTACCAGTTCCGGCTAGATCAAGCGCCGTTCCATGATCTACAGAGGTTCTAATAATGGGTAATCCCAAGGTGATATTTACTGCCGAACCAAAACCTGCATACTTTAGAACGGATAAGCCCTGATCATGGTACATAGCAATAAAGGCATCGCAGCAATCAAGATTACGAGGGGTAAATAATGTGTCTGCCGGAAAAGGACCGTGAACGTTAATACCTTCTTTTTTCAACTGCTCGAGCGCCGGAGTAATGATTTCGATTTCTTCCCGTCCTAAATAACCACCCTCGCCCGCATGAGGATTTAAGCCTGCAACATAAAGACAAGGATTCCTAATACCAAAATCTCGTTTCAATGTAGAATTAATTTGGTGGATAACCTGCTTAATCGTTGAAATAGAAATCGCATCGGCAACAGCTCTTAAAGGTAAATGGGTGGTTACCAAAGCAACTTTCATTATCTCACAAGCTAACATCATGACCACAACATCTGTTTTACAACGGCTTGCAAAAAACTCGGTGTGACCAGTAAAAGGAATTCCGGCCTGATTAATTACCGCTTTATGAACGGGTGCTGTTACTAATCCTGAAAACTCACCTTGCAAACATTGATCTGCTGCCAAAGTTAGCATTTCAATCACATAAGATGAATTTTTTGGATTGAGCTTCCCTGGTATTACATTTTCTGGACAAGGAATAGAAAGGACCGTTAGATGACCTTTACGAATTATTAAGGGAGTTTCTGGTTGATAATCCGTAAAAGTAATCTTTAGTTGAAGCGTCTGGGCTCGTTGTTGAAGCAAATTTTTATCACCCAGGATGACTATCGGTAACTCATAATCAGCAAGGGCAAGACATAAATCAGGTCCTACCCCTGCCGGCTCACCACTACTTACAAGTAGTGGTTTTATCATGCCAGATCCTTATCCATGATATTGATGTATGCAGTCGAACGTAAATGTTGCTGCCAGTTCTGCACAGCTTCAGTAAATTTACGTTGTTGTAGAAATTGTCGTACTTGTTGACGCTTGAATGACTCAGAGTCATCTATTTTTTTCCGTTCCAGCACTTCAATCAAGTGCCAGCCAAATACAGTTTTTACTGGTTTGCTTACCTTATTTAAAGGCAGAGCATCCATTGCTTTTTCAAATTCGGGAACAAGCTCACCAGGATTTACCCATCCAAGATCACCACCTTTAACAGCGCTTGCTGCATCCAGAGAATATTGCTTGGCCATTACCGCAAAATCTTTGCCTGATTTTAATTGCTGATACAAGTTATTCACTTGCCGATTAGCTTCTTCAGCGGTCATGCTTGGAGCAGGTTTTAATAAAATGTGGCGGACATGCGTTTTGGTGACTTCATGATGTTGATCAGCACCACCGATAGCAATCAATTTAATCAGTTGGAAACCATTGCCTGTTCTAATTGGCCCTGAAATCTGACCAGGCTTCATCTTCACTACTTCTTTAACAAAGATTTCGGGCAATTCCGCAAGATGACGCTCTCCTAAGTCCCCCCCTTCAAGGGCAAACTCTCCACTTGATTCAGCAATCGCTAACTGACTGAAATCTTCACCACTTTTGATTTTGCCTAATAATTCTATTGACTTTTCACGCGCTTTATTGACTTGCTCAGTTGTGGGTTCTTCAGGCAAAGGAATAACAATATTTTGTAGATGATACGTTAACTGACTTTTATCATCTTGCTGCGCATTTTTTAAATAATCTTCTATCTGAGCAGCACTAACATTGAGATCTTTCCCTACTGCTTTTTGTTGAAGACGGCTAATTAGCATTTCCTTGCGAATATTTTCTCGGTAATTTTGCCAAGTTAATCCCTGTTTAACGATTTCTTCTCGCAATTGAGTTAATGACAAATTATTTGCAGCAGCGATTTTATTAATAGTATCGTTAAGTTCTGTGCTATCAACGGTAATATCATTTTGTTTAGCCAGCTGTAACTCCAGATCCACATCAATTAGATGTTGTAAAACCTGCTTACGCAAGACCTTGTCAGAAGGTAATTGCATACGCTTGGCTTCAAGTTGTCGGCGCAAAATATCTACTTGTGTATTCAATTCACTTTCAGTAATTACCCCTTCGTTGACAACAGCCACCACTTTATCCAAAGGCTGTGCGGCTTCTGCAACAGGAAGTACTGATAGCAACAGCATTAAGAGTGCAATCCGCTTTAACATGTGAATTATCCCCTGTTTAATTATTCCGGCAATGTAGGTCATTCTTAATTAAAATTCAAGCAGCTTTGATAAATTTTAAATCAAAAACTAGCTATTATGGAACTGATCGGCATAAGTAGGTAAATAGGTACGTATTGTACTTGCTGGATCACTATTTCCTACAGAACCGAGTCCCTTTAATAAAATTTGCAAATAGATGTTGTTATTATATATGGGTTGTGCTGAAGCATTTAAACTCTGAAAGCTTCGTCCACCGATTAATCGAACTGCCCAACAACAACTATCGTATTGTACTCCTAAAAAGGACATCATTTCATAGTTTTTACTGATATTGTAATTGTACCCACCTAAGCTACCCCATCTTTCAGTAAAGGGCCACGCATATGAAAAGGTTATTTGATTTAATGGATTCACATTAACCTTGCTCACATCAACCTGTGTTATATCTCCGTTGACGAGGTAGGAATAACCTAGGTTAATAATGCGATTAGGTCCTGGCTGATAGTGTAGATTCAGGCGCCCATTATTAGTCGCCTCTGTATAAGGATCCCAAACATAATCTCCACTTAAAAACCATTTGGAATTGAAATGATACATTGCTCTACTAGCAACGGGAGAATACTCGGCAAGAGGAGATAAAAAGCCTAATGTCAGAGGATTATCATAGCAGTCTCCAGCTGGATTCTGACAAAGCTGCACTCGCCTATTTGCAAAATAGCGACTTTGTCCTATTGAAATACTTGCTTTTTCTGCACCGGTCTCATCAGATAACCACCGGGTTGTCACTGCATAGGAGAGTTGATTCGTATCACCAATTCTATCAAATCCTGAAAAACGGTTTTTACGAAACAACTGATCATAACTAAAAATCATATACCCAGAGTCATAAACTGGAATGGGGGTTTGATTGGCAAAAGGAACATTCAAATAATAAAGACGTGGTTCTAATGTTTGGGTTAAGGGATAATCAAAAAATGAGATCGAACGCTCAAAATATAATCCACTATCAATCGCATAACGAGGAATTGTCCTATCATACTGACTAAACGATGTTGTGCTCACAGGAAAACCATAGCTATTTAAAGGATTACTATCGTTTAATGACGCATAATTATTTCTACTCACATCATAATAGTTTTCGACTACCTCGACTGAGGGAGTAAAGAATCCCCAAGGTTTTATTTGTGGAAAGGACAATACAGGGTTTAAATGGTAGCGAGGACCTTGTGGCTTAACAATTTGTCGATTGATAACTCTTAATGATTTGATTGATGGATCATCAGGCCATACGAACTGATCATATTGCCCTAATATCGACAAATTTCCATTAAACGGTAAATCACCATAATTACCTCGAGCTAAAAGTTGAGGTAGTCGTTGATAGATATTAGCAATAGGCGTTTGATTAACTGGATGTAGTGTCTGATAACTCTGCACCATTCCACGAAATAGCCAATGACTGGTCGTATAACTTAAATTAGCTTCACGCAATAGTTGCCGTTCGGTTAAGATAGCAAAATTACTACTAAAATCCTGAAGAAAATAGTCATCTGACACTTGTTGAAAATTCACTCCAAAATGTAAATTTTGTGCCAGCCAGGTATTATTAAGTACCTGTACAGACCAGCGATCTGTAGACATCCCTTGCAATATAGGGTAACGCGCTTGATGATCTTGGATATAATCTTTAAATGCACGATCGTTTGGCAAAAATCGACCGTTAAAAACGCCTGAAGACATTGATGTCAAATACCTAAACTGTCCACCTAACATCAACCCACGTAAAGAATAGTAGTGGGGGATAATTGTCGCATCATAATTGGGAGCGATATTCCAATAATAAGGTTGTGCATAATCAAAACCACCTACATTTGATGTGCCAATAGTTGGCATTAAAAATCCGGACTTCCGTTCCTTAGAGGTGGGAAAACTTAAATAAGGAGTATAAAGCACAGGTACATCATAAATACGTAATTTAGCGTGACGAGCAACACCAGTTGCTTCAGAGTCGTCTAACGCGATGCTGTCGGCTTCAATTTGCCAAGCCCTGTCTTGAGGTGCACAATTACTGTAGGTTGCTCGCTTTAATAAATAATCCTGATTGGCAAAGCGCTCAATAAAACTGGCTCGCCCCCACGCTGGTAAAGTTGCACCTGGTCGCTGTGAATTAAAGCGATATAAAACGTCTTCAACCTTACCTGATTTATCCTGCGGATAAATCGTTGCTTTCCTCGCAATCATTAAGCGATCAGGTTCCAAGTAATGAACATCACCTAACAATTCAATTTTTGTGACTTGATTGGATTTAGCATCTCGATAGACATACGCAGTTTGCGCATTGACCACACGTTGTGCCTGCTGTACTTCTACATTCCCTGTTAATTGTGAACGTCCTTCGTTATAAAATGAGACCTCATTGGCGTTGATTCGTATTTCATTGGGATCAGCTAAGGGACTCACTTCCAGGGGATGATACTCGCCGCGACAAATGGACACAGTGGAAACTAATTGAGACTCCCATCCCAAGCATTGAGCAAATCGAGAACGAATTGCATCTGTTAAATCAACATCACGCGCGATAACACAAGCTTGAACAGGTTCAACTACCATGATGTTAGCCGCATAGCTCACCATATGATACGTACCGGTGGCTATACTAAGTACAGCAATGCTGCTGGCAAACATATAGCGATGGTCGATCATTTTATTTATTATTTGAGTTATTGAGTTAAACCTAATGTTCACCGCCACCAAAATACCTTATGATGCACATGCACAAAGTGCACGATAATTAATACTTATAAGGTTCACGCTAAAAACCTCTATAAGCAAGAACATGGCATTGGAGTATAGCATGCAAAATCGGCAAAACGCACTTAACAAATGGTTGGAAAAAACACTTACGCCAACTTCATTTTCAATTAGCCCTTTAGCAGGCGATGCAAGTTTTAGGCGTTATTTTCGACTGCAATTAGATACCATCACACAAGTCATAATGGATGCTCCTCCAGACAAAGAAGCCATGCAACCTTTTTTAGCCGTGGGTGATTTACTGACTGACTTGGGAGTAAGAATACCCTCTATTCACGCCCTGGATAAAGCGCAGGGCTTTGCCATTTTAGATGATTTCGGTGATGAACTGCTGCTTAAGCATCTAGCACCAAATACCGCCAACAAATTGTATACAGCGGCAATGAACATCATTCAAATTATGCAGCGTTGCCCCTCTATTAATGCTAATCAATTACCCCGATTTGATAAACAATTTATGTTGCAAGAAATAAGTAACTTCAGAGAATGGTTCCTGCATCGCTATTTAAACCTTCAATTAAGAGCTCAAGAAGAAGAGCTCTTGTCATCTACATTCGATTGGTTAACCGATAAAATTTCAAACCAACCACAGGTTTTTATTCATCGTGATTATCATTCGCGTAACATTATGCTGCTAGATAATACAGAAAACGACATTCAATTAGGCATCATTGATTTTCAGGATGCTATGCTTGGACCATTTACCTATGATTTAGTTTCTCTTTTAAAAGATTGCTACATCCAATGGCCACGCGACCAGGTTATGCAGTGGGTCACTGCCTTTTATGAGCAATCCCCGTTAACGAAAGACATATCCCTAAACGATTTCATTTACGCCTTTGACTTGTGTGGTTTACAAAGGCATTTAAAAGTGTTGGGTGTTTTCTCCCGCTTATATTTGCGCGACAACAAACCGAACTATTTACAGGATTTACCTTTAACGCTTCACTATGTAATGGCTTGTCTAGAAAGTTACAAAGAACTGGAACCGTTTTATGAATTTATGCAGACAAGGATTCGGTTACCATGAAAATTGCTATGATCTTAGCGGCAGGCAGGGGTGAACGTTTACGCCCACTCACGGATGAAATACCGAAGGCATTATGCAAGGTACATGATAAACCCTTAATTGAATACCATATCGCCAAACTTGCACAATGTGGTTTCGAACGCATCGTGATAAATCATGCGCACCTGGGTGGGCAAATACGGCGTTATTTAGGAGATGGAAGCCAATGGGATATTGAAATCTGCTATGCCCCCGAGCCTCCTGGAGGACTTGAAACCGGAGGAGGAATCTATAACGCTTTACCTTTATTAGGTAGCGAGCCATTTCTGACTGTCAATGCAGATATTCTTACCGGATATGATTTTAACGCTCTGCATCTTCCTGCGAAGACTCTGGTGAAATTAGTGTTAGTCCCCAACCCTTCACATAACCAACAAGGCGATTTCGGCCTTAACCAGCAACGGCTTACCAATGAAAAAACTTATACTTTCCCAGGTATAGCCTGTTATCATCCAGATGCCTTTCGTCACTGCCAACCAGGTCGATATTCAGTAGTCCCGTTAATTCGTAGCCTGGCAGAGCAAAATTTGGCAGCCGGCGAAATTTATGAAGGATTATGGATGGATATTGGCTCACCTGAGCGACTCAAGCTTGCCAGTACCATGAGTATTTAAGCTGAAGGACCTGAAGCTTGTGGTGCAGAACTGACTTCAGGAGTAACTTCTGGTGTAACAGTAGGAGCACTTTCTGGTGCTTGTGCTTTTGAAACAGTAGGCTGTTGCGGGTAAGCCCGCTCTTTAACCTCTACTTTAATATCGCCCTTTCCGGCTTCCTTAAAATAATTCTCCACTTGGTGGGCTGCGTCACTTAGTACTTGCTTTGCTTTTTCAACATCAGCCAGCACAGGTTCACCTTTAGAGTCGCGACGAATCTGACCTTTTTCATCACCTTGATAAATCACACTTCCCTTACTTACTAAATTCTCTTCAGCTAAAACAGCCTGCATGATTTTATCGAGTTCTTTCCTGGTTTCGGGATCCAACGCTTCTTTCTTTACTTTTCCTGATTCAACATCTTTTTTGACTATCGAAAAGGCTCTTCTCATTTCGCTTGAGTCATTGACAGCAAATTCGACGACGAGATTACCATCAATTTGGAGTCCAGCTTTTTTAGCAGCTTTCTCTGCTCTGTTTTGCTGTAAATTTTGAAAATCATTAAGTGGCCCAGGTACGCCAGACCAGGGATCGCCCCGGCTTTCCCGTTGATTACGCACCATTTCTACAAACTCATGAATATTATCCAGCGCAGGTTGAGCCTCCTCCAATTTACCAGCAGCACGAAGTCTTGATTCAAATTGGTTTTCAAAATACTCAGCAGCTTCTATGGTAGTGGCTACTTCTTTGCCTTTCACCAACGATTCTTTATTTGGAAGAGTAATTGTTTGTCGCGTTCCCATAATTTGTACTCTCAAAATAGGATAATTATAAATGTGGCTATATCAATTCGTTTAGGTGGATTATAGCAAAATTATATTGTGGCTCTTATAGGTAAAGATACACCAAATTGTTAAGGGAAAGTAAAAGAATGCTTTTATCAGCACAATATCTGAAGTTACAGATATTGTGCTGTCTTAAATTAAAGATCCAAAGGATTTGGGTAAGTATCCGTCACTGATGAAAACGATTTCTTTTTCATGGAATCAAAAGAAAATTCATCAACTTGAATTGCATCCCAACGCGCTCGTTCAACAGCAACCAACGCATCCATTTCTTGTTGAGTCAACTCACCTTTACTCACTTTGATTGCTAGTTGTTCTTTCAGCACACTAAATTTAACGCGTTTTAAGTCAGGTATTTTTTTGTACAGAGCGCCATGCTTGATAATTAGCTGCAATGCTTCTTCCATTCTATCCACTGGTTGATTAGCATCACCGCTTAGATAGATCAATTTCTTGATGCTATCCCGATAGTGATTATTAGACATCATTAATTGGGCTAATTGATGATCTAAGCGATCGCTTGGGTAACGCATTGTTTGTCCTAATGGAAATACGAGTAAACGCACTAATATACCGAGGACTCGCGAAGGAAAGTTATGACAAAACGTAATCATCGCTTTTTGTGCATGGTAGTAGCAATAGCTGACTGCCCATTTCGCATGAATTTTTTGGTCAGCATGCTCTTCATTTTTTTGGCAATACCGTAAAGCCGCCATAGCCATGTAAAGATAAGACATCCCATCAGCCAATCTTGCTGATAAACGCTCCTTCCTTTTTAAGTCACCACCTAGATAGATTAATGACAAATCAGCCAGCCATGCATAGGCGTAACTTAAGCGTGATAATCGTTGATATTCTCTTTTTAATTTGCTGTCAGGAGTTGATATGAAGAAACCACCCGTCCAGGCAGAGCAAATTGCTTTAGCAAAATTTTGCATGAAGTAACTTATGTGCTGCCAAATGATTTGTCTAAATCCAAGCTTGTCGTCGCGAGATATCGCATAAAACTCATCACGAACAAAAGGATGACATGCCATAGAACCTTGGCCAAAAATAAGTAAATTACGGGACATAATATTTGCCCCCTCTACTGTAATTGAAACAGGCACACCAAGATAATAACTGGATAAATAATTCCGCGGCCCAACTACAACTGCTCGACCCGCATGAATATCCATCGCATTATTAATCGTGGCTCGGCCAATTTCCGTATTAAAATACTTTGTAATTGCAGACGCTACAGAAGGCTTTTTATGTTCGTTGACCGCGGCCACGGTGAGTAAGCGTGTGGCATTCGCCAAATAATTTAAACCAGCAACCTCAGCAAGTTTTTCCTCTATACCTTCAAACTGCCCAATTTCCGTATTAAACTGACGGCGAATTCTTGAAAATGCTCCAGTGGTTAAATAGGCCACCGTTGAAGACGCAGCACCTAAAGCGGGTAAAGAAATCGAGCGTCCAATGGATAAACACTCCACTAGCATCTGCCAACCATGGCCTGCATTTTTTTGACCACCAATAATCGTTGTTAGCGGCACAAAAATATTTTTCCCACGAAGAGTACCATTCATAAATGGCTGCATCGCAGGTAAATGGCGATTACCAATTTCAAGATTTTCTGTATCACGTGGAATTAAGAGACAGGTAATACCTTCTTCGCCCACGCCATTGAGCAATCCATCAGGATCTTTTAGATTCACTGCCAAACCAATTAACGTAGCTACTGGCGCTAAGGTTATCCAACGCTTATTTAAAGTAATATCAAGGCCGACGATAGTTTTATTGGCTATCTTTCTTTTCACCACAATCGCTTCAGATTGAATCGATGTGGCATCACTTCCTGCTCCTGGCTCTGTTAACGCAAAGCAAGGTATATCAATTCCCTTCGCTAAATTAGGCAAATATTGGGCTTTTTGCTCATCAGTACCGTAGTAGTTAAGAAGTTCTCCTGGACCTAATGAGTTTGGTACCATTACGGTCACCGCCGCGATACCAGAGCGACTTGCAATTTTCATGACTACATCTGAATGAGCACGAGCGGAAAAACCTTTACCACCGTATTCTTTGGGGATAACTAAACCAAAAAAGCCTTTTTCTTTAATAAAATTCCACACGTCTTCAGGTAGATCGCCCGCTTGACTGATTTCCCATTCATTAAGCATGTCACACAAAGTTTGTGTTTCATTGTCAAGGAATGACTGCTCTTCCGGAGTTAACTCAGAAGACACACTCGCCAAGCGATCCCAGTTAGGAGTACCTGTAAAAATGTCTTTTTCAAGCCAGGTATCACCGGCATTAAGCGCTTCTTCTTCTGTCTTGGATAGTTTGGGGATGGATTTACCGACTCGCGCAAATAAGAAATCACTGATCGCAAATCGCACGGAGTCCATGCGAATGATTAGAACAGTGGCAAGAATAATTAACCAAATAAGAATGCCAGGAATCCAATGCATGCCGATAAAAAAAGTCGCAATTAATAAGTAAACAGCACTGCCGATTTCCCAAACAAGTGAATTTAAACCTCGATAGAGTACTGCTAATGTGAATCCAAGATAAACAAGAAATAAAAGTGTAGCCATCTCAATACCTTCCTTTTCCCTATTGATGGAGGTCCACGAATAGAAGTAAGTATATACCTGACTGACATAATTTTGCGAGTCATCAACGTTGATAACTAATAAAACTTCATTTAGCTTGCTTTCATAGAACGAATCATTTAGCGTATTCTTTTTTAAAAACCTCTTACCACAATGAATCAACGTCTTGTTTGGAACTTTGAAATTAACAATACTCCTATATTAAACATACAAGACTTACCACAGAGTGAGAAAGAAAGTATTAAATGGGAAGCCAGGTATTTTTGGTCTCAAAAAGAGATTATTTGCTTAAAGGGGCTCAATGATAGTTTCCTTGATTTAGGCAATTATGAGATTAAGCATCGAAACGATCAGTATTTATTATTAGCTGACGACAATTACAATCTTAAAAAGCGACGCGACGAATTACAGTATAAACCTTTATTGAAAGAAATAGATGGCATCCGAGGCTATGGTAGCAAAATTGATCTTTGCCATAATTCAGCGCCAGAACATTTATCCTTAGAAACTATTCAGAAACAAGCATTAACCATTGCAGTCCCTAAAATTGCTTTAATCTACAAATTTCCAACTGTCCCGGTTGTTAAACTTGAATTGGCAAGACTTACAGTAGCCGAAAAACACTTCTTTACGGTCTGCATCGAAGGCCGGTCGCAATTCTTGGTAAATCATATTGCAAAACACTTGCTGCCTAACCAGGTTTCTTGCGACTATGTGAACTTCCTAAAACAAATCATAAAGCCATGATGCAAACTCTTTTAGCCATTATGTTTAGTTTTGGCAAAATTGGCATAATTTCTTTGGGTGGCGGCAACTCCATGCTGAAGCTATTGGAGTATGAAGCTGTTACTTATCGCCATTGGATTGGTGAAGAAGAATTTGTACAAATGATAGGCTCAACATTTTTATTCCCTGGACTTACTGTCGTTAAATTAGCCGCCCTTATAGGGTATAAAGCAGCAGGCATCAGTGGCTTAATTATGGCTGTGCTTTGTCTAAACTTACCCGGCTTATTGACAGCTGTCTTAGGTTATCAACTTTTAACCAGTCATAATGGACCTGTCGCTCGCAAAATCATGATAGCCGTACAATATGGTGCTTTGGCTTTGTTAGCTGCAGCCTCATTTTCTGTCGCACAAGGTGTAGTCAATTCTTATTATTCTCTCCCAATGGCCTTTGCTTGTATTCTCTTTTTCCTAAGTTTGGCTTATTTACAGCTCTCACCTTTTTGGGGATTTATCGCATTTATCAGCATTTGTTTTTTTCTCATTCGTTAGAACGCTTGCTTGAAATACCAAGGTACACTAACCTAGGCCTATAATTCAGTCTGGAGTTCTTGGCTTGTGAGTAACGATTTAGACAATCCTGAATACTTTATCAACCGCGAATTCACCGCGTTGGCTTTTAATGAGCGAGTTTTACAACTTGCCAAAGATGAGCGTGTACCGCTACTTGAGCGCATGCGCTTTCTTTGCATTTGCAGTGGCAATCTTGATGAGTTCTTTGAAATTCGTGTCGCTGGTCTTAAAGAAAAAATTGCAATTTCCTCACGTAAAACCTACATCGATGGTCTACAAGCCACCGAAATTTTCACTCAACTGAGCAAAAAAGTTCATTTACTGACAGATGAGTTATACCACATCTTTAATAAACAATTGCTTCCTGCAATGAAAAAGGAAAATATCCATTTCCTGACAGCTGCAGAATGGACCGATGATATTCACTTATGGGCAAAACATTATTTTAAAAATGAAATCCTGCCCATTGTTAGCCCTATTGCGCTCGATTTAGCACATCCATTCCCGCGACTATTTAATAAGAGTTTAAATTTCATTATTTCTTTACGAGGCAAAGACGCGTTTGATCGTAATATTGATTATGCTGTCGTTCACGCTCCACGCTCCTTACCGCGTCTTATCCACTTGCCTTCTGAGCTTTGCGAACGAGGTAGTACCCATTTCGTTTATTTATCATCGATCATTGAAACCCATATCCACAGTCTATTCCCAGGTATGGAAATCAATGGTTGCTATACGTTTCGCCTTACTCGTAACAGTGATTTGTTTCTACGTGAAGAAGAAATTGAAGATTTAGCCGTGGCTGTGCAAAGAGAATTATTTTCTCGTCATTATGGCCATGTTGTTCGCCTTGAAGTTGATAAACACTGCCCCAGCAATATCGTTGACTTCCTCTTGCAAAAACATCATCTCCACCATGAAGATGCTTATTATTGTGATGGGCCGGTTAATTTCCAACGTTACTTTAGTGTTATCAATCGTATTGAGCGTCCTGATTTAAATTACCCACCACTGAGTGTGCAATACCCTGGCATTGTTCATCAAAAGCGCAATATTTTTAATGCCCTGGATGAACAAGATATTTTACTGCATCATCCTTATCAAAGTTATGATGTCGTCATTGATTTTGTACGTCAGGCAGCATCTGATCCTAATGTATTGGCAATCAAGCAAACACTTTATCGAACCCACTCCGAATCAGTCATGGTAAAAGCTCTGATCGAAGCTGCACGCTCCGGTAAAGAAGTAACAGCCGTGGTGGAATTGCGTGCTCGTTTTGATGAAGAATCAAATTTAAAACTGGCCAACCACCTTCATGAGGCAGGCGTACTCGTTCTCTATGGGGTTATGGGATATAAAACGCATGCCAAAATGACTTTGGTCGTTCGTCGAGCTCATGGCAAGCTAAGACGCTATGCGCATCTAGGCACAGGGAATTATCACGAACAAACGGCTAAACGTTACACAGATTTAGGCTTGCTCACCAGTGAACCAACTATTACTGCTGACGTCCAAACAATTTTCCAACAGCTCACAGGTCTTGGCAAAGCCGTTAAGCTTAAAGCGTTATGCCACTCCCCCTTTACCTTGCAAAAGAATTTATTACAGCTCATTGATGATTGTGTTCAAGCGGCGAAAGCAGGTCAGGAAGCGGAGATTAATATTAAGGTTAATGGTCTCACCGACAAAACGATGATTAAAGCCCTTTATTGTGCATCGCAAGCCGGCGTAAAAATTAATCTATTAGTGCGTAGTGTTTGTTGTCTTAAACCGGGTATCCCCAATGTGTCTGATAACATTCGCGTTCTTTCAATTGTAGGCCGTTTTCTCGAACATCATCGCATTTACTCTTTTCGCACAGGAGAAAATGAGCGCATCTATTGTTCCAGTGCTGACTTAATGGAGCGCAATCTCTATAACCGGATTGAAGTGATGTTTCCGATTCTTGACGAGAATCATCAACGACGAATCAAACAAGAAATCTTTAGGAATTATCTTAAAGACAACTCCAATGCCTGGGAAATGCAAGCTGATGGTAGCTACAAATCCGTGACACGCGGTAGTTATAGCGCTCAAGAAAAACTACTAGAACTTTATGCAAAAAATGGAGAGAACTCCTAGCATGACTAAATGACAAGAGTCTTACTTGCCCGTCCTGGTTCTTCTCGTGCCAAGCGAGGAACAAGATAACCTGGAAGTCTTTTTTGCAATTGTCTATAGAGTGTCAATGAGGTCTCTAGTGGGATATCAAAATGTGCAGCGCCCTTAACCTTATCCAATAAATGAAGGTAATAGGGCAGTACGTCACATTGAAATAATTGTTCACTTAATGTAACTAGACTCTCCACATCATCATTTATCCCTTTCAACAATACAGACTGATTAAGTAGAGAGCATCCTGCTTGTCGTAACAATTGACAAGCCTGTGCGACAGAATCATCCAATTCATTGGCATGATTACTGTGAATGACTATCACTTTACGCAAAGAACTAGATGATAATAGCTCTAAAAATTCTTCATCAATTCGTTCCGGCAGCACCACGGGAACTCGAGTATGAAAGCGTAAGATCTTAACATGCGCAATTTGTTCTAATTGCCTCAAAAACCGACGCAATGAAGAATTGGTTGCCAATAAGGGATCTCCTCCACTTAAAATCACTTCATGAATAGTCACATCGTTTGCGATGTAATCCAATACCGTCTGCCAGCCTTCTCGCCCAGGATTGTTGTCTTGATAAGGAAAATGTCGTCTAAAACAATAGCGACAATTAACAGCGCAGACTCCTGTTAAGGTCAAGAGTACACGCCCTTGATATTTATGCAGTAACCCTTGTTGAGATGTTGCTGCATTTTCAGCCAGTGGATCGGCTTCAAAACCATCAACATCTTGCAACTCCTCATCTACTGCTAAAACTTGCAAAAGTAATGGATCATTAGGATTTCCCGCTTCCATACGCGCAGCAAAGCCTCGCGGCACACGCGTTTTAAAGGTTTGTTCTGCTTTAACACTACCCAAAGTTACTGGTAACGATAAAAATTCAAGCAATTCATTGACTGAGGCAAAACCTTGAGCCAGAATTTTTTGCCAACTCACAGAGGTATCTCGCATTAATTGTACAAAATTGATAAACTGCGTGAACTCTAGCGAAATTGGAACAAAATCTCAACAGTGGAGCACTGATGGCAATTTACAGCACCAATGAATTTAAGAACGGTTTAAAAGTTATGATTGATAATGCGCCTTGTAGCATTGTCGATTGCGAATTTGTTAAACCAGGAAAAGGACAGGCATTTACCCGAGTAAAAATCCGCAACCTCAAAACAGGTCGAGTCGTTGAGCGGACCTATAAATCAGGGGAAACATTGCCTTCTGCTGACGTCGCCGACGTTGAAATGCAATATTTATACAATGACGGTGAGCATTGGCATTTTATGGTCGTAGATACTTTCGAACAGTATGCAGTAGGCCCTGAATCGGTGGCTGATGCCAAGCAGTGGCTTAAAGAACAAGATCTCTGCGTTGTAACTTTATGGAACAATGAAGCAATTCAGGTAATGCCTCCTAACTTCGTTATTCTTGAGATTACTGAAACCGACCCAGGGCTTAAAGGCGATACCTCTGGAGGCGGCGGAAAACCAGCCATATTAGAAACAGGGGCTGTTGTTCGTGTACCTCTTTTCGTGCAAACTGGCGAATTGATTAAGGTCGATACACGTAAGGGTGAATACGTGTCTCGAGCCAAGGAATAGAAAAAGGATATAAGGAGAGAGGGATGCCTGCAATTAACTTTAGAAATGCTTTTGAAGCGCTACAACTCTCTCCTGGTGTTAGTTTTACCGAAATTAAATACCAATACGAACACTTAGTGTCTTCCAAAAATCCCAATGCAAATAAAAGTCAGGAAGGTCTTTCACCGCAAGATATTGCAGCTGCTTATAATGACTTACAACTTTTAACAAAGCCTTATGAGGAGTTAAGTCAAATAGAACAAGCGTCATTGCTGGATGCTTTTAATGAAATGCCTGAATTAGAACTTACATTTTGGCTGCAACTTTATCCTCATAATACGACTAGTTTTTATTGGCATAGTAAATCCTATCCCCAACTCGCCACAAATTTGGCTACATCTCTTTATAAAACCACTGCCCATCGGACTGCTTCATCAGTAGGAACTTTTTTCTCAATGTTTACAAGCTGCTACAGTAATCCAGGTATTGTTAGTGATAATGAATACCAAGAGGATGTTGAGCTTCCTTTATGGACAAAAAAAACTCAGTAATGATTTCTTTTTTGTACGGCTCCAATGATGTACTGTAGAATCTGTATGGCAATATCATTACCAGTCGCTAACTCCATCCCTTTAAAGCCTGGAGATGAATTCGCCTCACAGATTTTAAACCCTTGCTCAGCAAATAATAAATCAATACCAGCAATTTCAAGATTAAGTAATTGTGCACAAGAAATTGCCAACTGTTCAATCTCGGCACTTACACGATAAGGGTTGACTTCTCCACCCAGAGAATAATTGGCTTTAAAACTATCCTTAGCAGTGCGTTGCATACACCCAATAACTCGCCCTCCCAAAACAAAAACACGCAGATCTCGACCATAACTTGTCGAGACAAATTCCTGAAGAATCATTTGATGATTACCACTATGACTCGCGATAAGCTCCATCAAATCTCGAAAACTATTTGCAGATTCACATAAATGGATACCAATACCTCGAGCACCAGAAATGTTCTTGATCACCAGTGGAAATCCTATCTCTCTCTCAACAACCGAAACTGGAACAGGAAATTTCACAAGCATTGTCTTAGGAAAAGGTAAATCACTCTGGGCAAAAAGTTGGCTCAGCAACATTTTATCGCGAACTGTTTCAACAGCACTGGCATTATTGCACGTATAAACACCTGACTTTTCCAGTTGTCTAATAATAGCCAACGCAAAATAACTTGTCTCAGCACCTAAACGTGGCATTAAAAAATCAGGTAAAGCAACACGAGAACCATCAAGAAGTATGCTTTTCATATCTTCTTTTGTGACAACAAGCTCAAATTGCTCGGGCTTATACACGTCTAATTCGATGTTCAATTCTGCGGCAGCAGACAATAAGCGATTAACACCATGGTCATTGCTGGATAACTCTTCTAGATTACGTTTATATAAAATCCAACCTTTCATCGATTAGCCTTAATTATGCTTGAGCTTTTAAGGGAAATTTTAACTGAATACCCCTCAGCAAATAAATGGTGACAAGGTATTTAATGAAAGAAATTGTGAGTAAAATTAAAATAACGGGAACATATTCAGCTGCAGGCACTAAAAGTCCTCCGCTAAAATCGCATTGGTTGTAGCATATGACCTGGGACTCCAAGAATCCAATGCCTCAAAACAATTAGGATTAATCCGCAGATTACCATCTACGGACATAGCCATACCATGCTCTAGGGTAGGTGTAGATTCCCCGGTAATTACTCCAGTCATAACCAGTATAAGCTCGAGTTCCCCAGTAAGGGCGATAACCATAATATCCCACAGAATAGACATAATCATTGGTATAGCCAGCAGGGACATAGTTAGTTGTAGTTACAGTACAACTGGATAAAAATATGGCAGGTACAAATACCATCAAAGCAACAATTGACTTTTTCATAAAGCACATCCTTGCTCATGCATTTGTTCTTAAATTATAAGACATGTTTTTACATTAAACAAAGAGAGATATTTAGTGACAAAATCAGCGCTTTTAAACAAAACAGAGACTGTATTTAGCTATGAAGCAGGTAACGACCACCTGTGCATCTGAGCCGCTAGAAAAAACCATGGTGGCGATCTATGACGCACTTTAGGTTTCCTGCATGGGGGCCAGGTATACACACCGCGCATCAAAAACAATCTCCCAATCTGAAAACAAAAACTGGTTCAGCCAGGATCAGTCATCACCTATATTGTATATTAGACTAAAAAATGCGGTTTGGAGAGCTTAGTCTCTCCAAACTTATTCGCGGAAATTCTCAAACTGTAGGGGCAGTTTAATATCTGAATTTTTTAATAAGGCGATAACTTCTTGTAAATCATCACGCTTTTTGCCAGTGACCCGAACTTTATCACCTTGAATAGACGCTTGAACTTTAGCCTTACTCTCTTTGATCAATTTTACAATGTCTTTCGCAGTGGGTTGATCGATGCCTTGTTTAAACGTCATAGATAGCGAAAACGTTTTACCACTATGAACTGGTTTATCCTCTATATCTGCACCGCTGGCATCTATATTGCGCTTTGTGCAGTGATTGCGAAATAGATCCTCTAATTGACGAACCTGAAAATCTGATTCCGATTTAAGGGTGACGACAAGTTCATTGAGTTCGATACTGGATTCCACACCACGAAAATCAAAGCGAGTTCCCATTTCACGCTGTGAATTTTCAACAGCATGGCGCAATTCCACTTTATTAATTTCTGAAACAATATCAAAAGAAGGCATAAATCCCTCCGACTAAAAAATCAGGAAACTATTGTAACTAAAAAATAAGGCTTGGGAATAGCTGATACGCGCTTTAAATCGCATTTGTCATTAGGTAAAAAAAGGGCTCCAGTTGGAGCCCTTTTTTTAGACGTTCTGTAGTTGTTGAGTAGGTTCGTTCAGTCCTAATTGCTGATACATACTTATACCGCCATGGGAAAGTTTTACATCCTTAGGATAGATGTTTTTCATCTCCATACGCATCTCATCCAGCATTACCGCAAGTTCTCCTATATCGTCAATAGGGATACCACCAGGTAACTTTCTAGCTAAGTTGTTATACACATCAATATTCTTCTCAAAAGCACGGATAAATGCTTGAGCAAATAATTGTGGATTGGTGATAGACTGATAATTTCGACTTTCATCATTTAATTGCATGTGCTTCAATTCTGCAAGAAAGTTTGCAGCAATCTCGATGCGAGCTTCTTGCAATGCTTTGTTATAAAATATACCTCTGTCTATAGGACGATAGTTATAAATAACCACACTATCATTCTTTTCTGTATTGATTAGCTCTGCACGTTTCGCTAAATAAGCTTCCAGTCTGGTAATCAGTTTCTCGCGTGCATCTTCAAGCTGGAAAGCAGAACCAACTGCATTTATTTCCAGTCCTAATGAAGTACGACGATCCTCGAGTGATTCCCTTAATTGATTGGGCAAGTCGTCTGCAAATAAATCAGCAGCGCTATTGGTTGCTGTGATTACTATTTCTTCCTTATCCTTATTAGATTCATTTTTGTCCTTCTGGCTGAATATGGATAGTAATCCTTTTGCCCCATCAGCCAGGTTTTTAGCCCCTCTTACCAAATTATCTTGTAATCCTTCACCCGTCGATAAATCCTCAGCAACTCCAAGTTGTGCTAATAAATCAGCTTCAATTGCAATTGTGGCAATTACTGCTGAAAGAGATTTTGCACAACTAATCAGGTCAATAGTCTGTTGAATAATCCATCTGCAATCATCTAATTTGCCTGCCGTTTCTAATCTGTTATGGAATTCACCTCGGTCGAGAACTGTTTTAAATCTTTCCAGCTTTACTATTAAGTCTTTTTTAATTCGATTCAGATCATCTGTCGTTATGTGTTTAAATTTAGCAGCTAGCGTTTCCTCATTGGCAAGATAAATTGCTTCGAAATGAGTTCGAGTAATACCATCTTTGTCCTGAGTGAATACTATTTCTTCAAGATTAATATTATCACCATAAATTAAACTTGTGCCGGCAGCCTGAGAAACAGCGGTATTCAATTTACGAGCAACCGCTAATGAACTTCCTTTTACATTTAAATCATTTCTTTGAGTTTGAGTCTGAGATTTTTTTCCAATTAAACGCTTTTCTAATTCACGTTGAGCATTGAGAGCCTTAAGAGCAGTCTCTTTTGACTCCTGATTTAATTTTTTATGAAAAGTTACCTTTACTACCGTATCGCGATAAGCTTGGCGCTGAAAACAAAAAAAACTCGACATAGTTTCACCTTTGGACAAAATGTAAAAAACAACTAATAATAACACAAAACAAATAAAAATTGTATAAATAAATATCATAAATAGCGCAAATAGCGATTACACCGGGTTATACACTCCTTGATTGCTATCTTTCCAATCGTAAGCATCATTTAAGTTCTGACACAAATCCTCTAAAATCTTGGCCAACTCTCCTTGTTTATCAACTACCCTTCCATAAAAACGATAAAGACGCTCGTTCTCTTTCTGCGCATTTTGTAAAATCTGTAATAACTGCTGAGGGCTATCAATATCTTGTCCAACATCAATCATAAATTGCAACTTATTTAATAAATGACTAGCCAATTCTATTCGCGCAATCTGCAAACGAGTATTATAAAAAAAACCCCTATTGATAGGCAGATAAGTCTGGCACAGATAATTTCCAGAACGCTCTTTTTCAGTGTACACGGCACGCTCTTTTAAATAATCCCCTAGTTTCTTAATACAAAACTCGCGCATTTGCTCAAATTTAAATGCTGGCCCTAATGAATTGGGAATGTAATTCGCTGATTTTAACGTTAATGAAGTATGAAGTTTAGTCGTAAGCGCCTGAAGACTGGAAAGAGCGAAATCAGTAATCTCTGGATAAAGACAAGCGAAATTAGCAGCAATGGCCAAACTGATAATAACTCCAGATACCGTTCTCGCAGAATCTATCAGTACCTTGCTTCGATTGACAAAACGCTCAAATCTATCAACTGTCTGGTGGTATTTAGCAGGAACATACTTTCCATGTGCTTCACCTGTTGCCCGAGAAACATACTCCTCATAAGATTGAATCATTAAAATAATGAGTGCTTCTTTCAAGTTCCTTAAATCTTTTGGGGTAAACTGCGCAAAACTATCGGATAGTGACTCTGTATTGAGCAGATAAATTAATACGAAAGAATCAATATTATTTTCAAAAAATTCCTTTTTAAAATACAAACTTACCTGATTTATTAAACTATCATAGGACGTAGTTGTAAAGGCATCCCTTTTATGAGGGTAAAATTCTTTCAATTGTTGCAGCGCCGTCTCAGGCGAAACGCGCTTTTCGATTTGCTTCTCAATAAAGAACCTGGTAGTTATTGCATTGCGAACCTGAATTGTCTTCGCCCCAAAAAAACGCCCCATGCTTTACTCAACCACAATCTAAAAAATGTCCTTATTTTATCACAAAGTGAACGAAATATTGATAAAAAGACCGCAAATTAGTCATGCCGCCCAGGAAATCATCATTTTATGAATATTTTAAAGGAGAGATTTGTAATTTTTAAGCGCTTTTTATCACCATTAAATAAAAAATTAACAACACCCCTATGAATGCAGGCCATCCCAAGATGAACCAAATTCGATAAAGACTATAATACGCAGCGGGTAAATCTTGTTTTTCAACAATAGCCAAGCGAATTATTTTTTCTAATTTCATTTGGATAAAGACAACCGGAATCCAGCACCCCCCCACCAGAGCATACAAAAGAAGGGAAGCCATAATCCAAAAACTTGTCAATGAATAACCAGCTATATAGATCATTGCCAAGCCGGTTAAGGGCTGAATAATTACCGCAGGTGTGGTAAAGACAAAATCTGCAATCACCACATTTCGAGTTATCCGTTGCAAATATAATAAATTATCACGCTTGCGATTTCCCATAAACATGTAAAATGCCGAACCTAAGCCCGTACCGAAAAGCAAGGTTGAGCTTACGATGTGAATTAATTTAAGCCATAGATAAAACATTATTTCTCCGAATTTGTGTCGTAATTGGCAAATCGGATATCTCAGCGAGGTAATCCTTTAAACTTACCAATCCCACACAAGGTAATGCACCCGTTGATGTCAGCGCCCCCTGAATTAATTGTTTCGCAAGAACAATAGCAGGAATTGTGGGGATGTGCGGTCCAGCAGCCTCTTTCGCTAATATAAACCATTTAATTTCTAATGGTTCTCCTTGCAAATTTTGTCCCTTCATAAACATATGCATACCGCTATCATTGCTACTCTGCCAATCGAAACAATGACCAACATTAATTAACAACTGTGTATGTTTAGGTAAGGATACCGGCAACCCTAACCGTACTAACCATGCCACTACCCACATTCCCCAATGCAACAAATTACTCTCCATTCCTGCTGAAAAGCGAATTTTTTTAATCCCAAAATGCTGTGGTAATAGATCAAGATCAGGAACATCACAAAAGCACATCCACCGTTTTCCCATGTCAGGGTAACGGATCCGATGCAAGCCTTGCCAACCATAAAACGATTCTGTCTCACCCAAGGGAGCACGACATGGTTTCCCTAAATAAGTCAATATGGCCTTAGCTGTAGCAAATCCTCGGGAAAATTTTTGTACTGTTGCAATACCATACTGTAAAGAATCAATACAACTAAACTCATGATGAAACTCTTGCAATACTGCCGAGGATAAACCAGGAACGCTACTTGCTCCACTTACAACCAAAACACCCTTAGCTTTTGCCTTGTCATTTAAGCCACTGATACCACAAACAAAATCACGCCCATCAGCAAGGTCCAAGTAATGAATCCCACAATCAATACAATTGGTAGCGATGTGATAATCCGCCATTTGAAAAGGACCGCAAGTATTAATGACGACGATTGGTTGATACTTTTTTAAAGTTGTTTCAATATTTTGTTCAGCGTCAACTGCCAGGGCAGTAATAGGCACATGCGGAAATTGTTGTTGCAATTCAAAAGAAAATTGCTCGGCTTTAGATAGATTACGGCCCGCAATAATGATAGCAATACCCTCTTTACATAGAGACTGAGCTATACGCTTGCCGAAATTTCCATAGCCACCCAGGATCATTACTTGCTTTTTCATGATTTGCTCTATTTTACTATCGCTAATTGACAAGTGATTGCGTCAATTTACTATCATCATAACCCAGCCTTGACTAATTTTCCTCAAATTATGGCCCCAGGCTTGGGTGGTAAAATTATTAAAAAAAACATAAAGTTACATTCATTCAATTGAAAGTGTATAATTTTTTGGCTATAGATCAGAAAGGCGCTTAATTCAGCAATTCCACAAGGAGGTAGGAAATGAAGCTTCCTATTCAAGTGATATTTCGCAATATGGACCATTCATCTGCTGCTGAAGACAGAGCCCGTGCACTAGCCAATAAACTTGAGCGTTATTATGACAGAATAATGAGCTGTCGTATTGTCATTGAATCACCACATCGTCATCATTCCAAAGGTAAACTCTACCACGTACGAATTGATTTAACAGTCCCAGAAGCCGAACTTGTTGTGAGCCGAGAACCTTCAGAGCATCATGCCCACGAAGATGTCTTTGTAGCTATTCGTGACGCCTTTCATGCGATTACACGACAGTTAAAGGATTATGTTGAGCAAAGACGAGGTCATGTGAAGCATCATGAGATGCCCCTTTATGGGCATATTCTTGAAGTATGTCCCCCAGCGGATTACGGGTATATTGAAACACCAGATGGGCGGCATGTACGTTTTAATAGTCAAAGCGTAATTGACTATGATTTTGAAAAGCTTGAAGTGGGCGATAAAGTCCGTTTTGCCGAAGTTGAAGGAGCGGGGGAACCTGTTGCCAGCACGGTGTATATTGAGAGTTTAACTCATCGCTAAAGCCAGGAAATTGGCGCATAAGCGTTGGAAACTCTACTGCTATGATAGGAGGGGTTTATGCGCGTTGGTGAATTTTGTAATCGCGAAGTTGTCATGATGCCAAGCGATGAATCTGTAAAAGTTGCGGCGGAACTTATGCGTTCGAAACATGTCGGCGATATTGTTCTTGTAGAAGAAAGACACGGCAAAAGAATACCTGTCGGCATAATTTCCGATCGCGACCTTGTCGTTGAAGTGATGGTCCCAGGTTTAATTCCTAAAGATCTTGCTGCATCTGATATCGTCACCCGCTCTCTACTTGTCATACACGAAAATGACAGCATGTTCGACGCGCTTTATCTCATGCGTGAAAAAGCGATTCGTCGTCTGCCAGTAGTTGATAGCGAAAATACTCTTGTCGGTATCATCACTCTGGATGACATTACTGATCTCTTGGCTGAAATGCTGGGAAATGTAGCTGATGTGGTGGAGCGACAGCGCGAACTTGAGATAAGACATCGCCCTTAAGATTCAAATTTATCCTTGATAATTATTGACTTAATTAGTGTCCTAATAGATAGTTTTTATCTAATGGTCCTAAGAATAAGAATTTGATGGTTTTCTCATACTCTCGCACCTTCTTTGTACTAACCTCACTTTTTCTAAGCTTCCCTGGTTTGACCGCAAGCGACGCTTTTCCACTTCCGGCGCGTTTATTAGGTGATGGTACCGCCGGGACAACCGCCGGAACCCGAGGGGATTTAATGTTGCCGTTGTTAGGTAGTGAACGAGGAATAGTGTATGGTGACTTACAAGGAAAATATTACCGTGATGAGAGTTGGTTTGGTGGCTTGGCGGGTGGTTTTCGTCAAACATTTGGTCGAACTATTATTGGCAGCTATTTGTTTGCCGACCGCAGTGAATCTGCAAACAGCCAGCATTTTTGGTCATTAAATCCAGGTATTGAGGCTATGAATGCGCAATGGGATGCGCATTTGAACGGTTATTTCCCTGTAGGTGACCGTAGTAAAACCCTCAACAGTGCCTGGGCCGACACTCTTGGTAATTATAACTTTGTCAGTTTTGCAGGACACCGCCAATTTGACCATATTTTTGTAGATACTGAAACGGCAGGTCGTGGTTGCGATGCAGAAGTGGGTTATCGTGTGCAACCCTTGAATAATCTTAGAGTGGCTGTTGGTGGTTACTATTTCAATTTCCAAGACATGAATAACATGCGTGGTGTTATTGGTACCCTTGAATATCCTTTCAATGAACGAGTCAGTGTGTTAGCGCAAGATTCCTACGACAATTTGCAAAACAATACCTTCATGCTCACCGTGCGTTTACGTTTCGGGGCCATCAATCCTCAGGAAGGACACATGCTAGACCCTATCCGTCGTAATTTGGGAACGTTAGATAGAGGTACAAGTATTCCTACCCAACGTGCCTGGATAGATACAGGAGCTAATCTTGTTGAAAAAGACAGACTGTGGTTCTTTAAACCGGGCGGAGAAACTTTTGATGCGGCCAAAGGCTTAGCCAACTGTACGGCAGAGCACCCCTGTACAAGTGCGCAATTAACACAATTTGAAGTCGACACAATTAATAACCTCGCTCCTAATAGCACATTGAATTTATCTACGGGTGTTTATTTACTCGATCCCACAGGTAATGAGCGTCTTAGTCTGCGTAGAGGACAAAATATTGACGGGCGAACCAGCGATTTTGTTAAAGAGGCCGTCGGTAATGAAAAACCAAGTTTAATTGGCGGTCTTGATTTAGATGGTTTTAATAATGTGAGTAATATTTTCCTTGATAGCACAATAACCTCTGTAACACCAAAAAATCTTGTACCTAACCAGGCAGCACAGTCTGTCGGTGAAATAATAAAAGGCAATGCAACCCTTCGTAATGTGAGCATAGGTGTTAGAAGTACTTATAATTTGGGGATCGATATTCTTAGTATTAATGGTGCACGACCCATTGTAAGCCTCGTCAATTCAACTGTTTTTGCTCGAAGCAACAATTCAAGGACAGTCACTACTATCCGCGCAAATAATGCAAATCTTAATATCCATGGGGGCGCTATTTTAACACGAGCAATCAATGCTCAAGTGGGTTTGCTCCCTGTTGTCGCGACAGGTATAGAATTAAATGGTCGCAGTGAGCTGAAAATGATTAATGGCACAGTGGAAACTATAGCAGTTACAGCGACTTCCAATCTCGTGCCTATAATGACTGCTCAAGGCCTGGTAGTAAATGATACCAGTACCTTTCAGATTTCAAATTTATCCTTATTTACTATTCGAGGAATTTCAGACGAACCAGCCCCGACTTTGATTCGAGCTATGGGTATAAACAACAATAGCTCTACTTTACACACAGGCAGCATTAGTAACACGACCTTTAACATTACTGCTGATGCCCGGATTGGTCATGCAAGTGCCTGGGGAATTCGTCAGTCTGTAAATCACAAGCTTAAATTAACTGACGTTACGATTAATCGCTTCACCAAAGGAACCTCCACATCTGGAGTAAATATAGGTCCTTAGAGAATCTTTCTCTAGGATAGATAAATCACTAATAGGAACATCTGGTGACTCATTGGATAACATGGCGTTGGCTACTTGATTTGCTGTGGCTTGCATTCCTTTTAGCCTTACTCTTGCATTTTTGGCAAGACAGAAAAAATTTTCTAAAAATCCAAAGCTGGTTTTTGACTAAGGGCAGAATTACTCAATTCCTATGGACCCAGGAAGGTTACCGTTTGTGGCCAAAAATTGAGTATTCCTATCGAGTTCTGGATCAAGATTTTCAAGGCGAACGTCTTTTTCCAGAAACAATGCATATTAATTTAAACAGCAAATATGCAAGAGAAGTGGCTTATCGTGCAGCCCTGGCCTATGAAAAAGATGTCGATATTGATATCTATTACAATCCTTATAATCCGCAGGAGGCCGTGCTTGATATCACTATGCCGCGTAAATTAACGTTAATCATTATCTTACTGACAGCGTTAATTCTTTTTCACCTTGTCATTGTGGCTTACCGTTTGTTGTAGCATCTTCCTCTGTTTGCGGCTGACATACACACGGAGGTTGGGTCACCTTTGATTGCAAACTAGCTATTGCTAATCCACGCACACCCTGCCCAGAGGGAGCTTGAATAAAATTAATCGTAACCAGCAAGTCTTGTTTTTGTTGATATTGGGGATTCTTATACAGAACAAGGATAGGCATGGTGGCTTCCCATTGTGTTGCATTGACCGTCCTGATGGTGGGAGGCAAAGTAGCTACAGCACTCACTACGTAATAATTTTTTTTCACAGTATCAGGAAGTTTAGAGGTGTTCAATGCTGTGCTATACGCAGTCCATCCAGCAGCTGTAAAATATTTGGCAATTTCTTTTTGACGAGGTAAAAAATTCTTATAGTCAAATGTATATGTTGCAATAATAGCTTCATTGGCCCACACAGCAAGCTGAGTGTTATCAGGTGCCGCAAACCCTGGCAGCGATATAAACAACGTGAACAGGAAATACAGTCTGATCTTACGCATCAAAATCCCCTAAATCTTCATTCTAAACAGCTTTAACAGATAAAAAAACCCCGGTGATAACACCGGGGAAATTGTTACCATACCTTAAGTATGGACAATTACTTCGCATAAAGAGGGAAATGCGAAGTAAGAGCATTTTTGATGCTCACTATTTAGACACGAAAATTATCAAAAAGTTCACACCTTTTTCAAAAATTTATTTTAAGATGCGTCCTCGCCGGATAAACATGCGTGATTGTTATACCGATAACGCCGTATTTATGTTATTTTATACGGTTTGGGGTCTTACTACTCAAACAGGGTGCTTTAATAATCCCCCGCCCTTTATACGCAATGACTGCGTATAGTTTTTCAATCAGTTAATAAAAACAAAAAAGGGGAGAAGCCTAGTGCGCAACAGTCGTTTTTACTTTGCTAATCGTGAAAATGTCAGCCGTTACATCAATCGCTGGGATCTGTTGTTACTAATTCTTATCTTTTCTGTTGTTTTTTTTCTCGGCTGGGCCGGCAAACAAATGGCCAGTCCTTATCAATTGGGCGAACCTTTACCTATTTCTTTAGAGCCTGCGAAGTTACCTTTTTATGCGTTACGCACCGTATTACGGATGTTTATTGCCCTTAGTCTCTCTATATTGTTCACCTTTATAGTTGGCGCGTTAGCCGCAAAACATCGACGGGCAGAGCAAATTATTATTCCGGCTATTGATATTTTGCAATCTGTACCAGTTTTGAGTTTTTTATCAATTACCGTAACGGGTTTTATTCACTTATTCCCAGGTAGTTTGTTAGGTCCTGAATGTGCTTCAATCTTTGCAATTTTCACCGCTCAAGTGTGGAATATTACCTTTGGTTTTTATCAGTCGTTGAAAACACTGCCTGAGGATTTGAAAGAGGCAGCAGCGATGTTTCAACTCTCTGCCTGGCAACGTTTCTGGAAAGTTGAAGTTCCTTTTTCCATGTCCGGTTTATTGTGGAATATGATGATGTCGATGTCTGCCAGTTGGTTTTTTGTCGTGTTATCCGAAGCCATTGCCGTTTCACATCAGGATATTCGCTTACCGGGGGTTGGTTCTTACATTGCATTAGCTATTGAGCGACACGATTTGCATGCTGTTGGCTATGCCATTCTCACCATGGTTATCGTGATTTTTCTCTATGATCAAATTCTTTTCAGACCTCTTATAGCCTGGTCAGAAAAATTTAAAATGGAGCAATCACCGGATGAAGAAGAATATCAATCCTGGTTAATTGACCTAATTCGCAGCAGTCGTTTGATAAAACGCTTCAGTAACCGATTTGCAGCGATCAAAGATCGTTTTGTGAACGCTCCTTTGTTTAGTCGAAGAAAACCAAAAGTTATTAAAGAAATTGATTACCGCCATCAAAGACATATGGATTGGATTTGGAATACAGTAGTATTAATTGCCATTTTAAGTGGCGGTTGGTTATTGTTAAATTTTATTCTCGCTCAACTTGCAGTCAGTGAAATTTTTCATGTGTTTCTTTTAGGAGCCGCGACAGGTACCCGCGTTATTGTTTTGATTATTGTTAGCTCCCTTATTTGGGTTCCTGTGGGAGTCTGGATTGGTTTACGGCCTCGAATCGCACAAAAAATACAACCCGTGGTTCAATTTGCCGCAGCATTTCCAGCAAATTTGTTTTATCCTTTATTTGTGATTGCTATTGTTCGCTTTAATTTAAGCGTGGAAATTTGGGTAACTCCACTGATGATTTTAGGTACTCAATGGTACATTTTATTTAATGTCATCGCGGGTGCATCAAATATTCCCCGAGATCTTTATCTAGCCGCTGACAATTTTGGTGTTAAAGGTTGGCAATGGTGGAAACGTTTAGCATTGCCCGGCATTTTTCCTTTCTATATTACGGGAGCCATTACAGCCGCTGGAGGCGCATGGAATGCCAGTATTGTGGCTGAGTGGGTTAGTTGGGGAAATACCACATTAAAAGCAACCGGTTTGGGTGAATACATTCAAGCCAGCACCATCGCTGGTGATTTTTCTAAAATAGCATTAGGTACTGCTATGATGTGTACCTATGTACTGGCATTTAATCATTTAATTTGGCGTCCTCTGTACCGCTTGGCGGAAGAACGCTTTCACTTCAATTGAGGCATCTATGTCAGAAACAATAATTGCTATCGAAAACTGCCGTAAATCCTTCAAAAAAGCATCCGATCAGGATTTATTGGTACTTGAAGATGTTAATTTTCAATTAAAGGAAGGTGAGATTGTTGCCATGCTGGGTAAGTCAGGGTCCGGAAAATCGACCCTCTTACGGATTATCGCAGGTTTAGTGCCCCCCAGCTCTGGCAAAATTTCTTATCGTGGTCAGCCCGTGACAGGACCTGTACCTGGTATTGCAATGGTTTTTCAATCCTTTGCATTAATGCCCTGGCTCACCGTATTGGAAAATGTAGAGCTAGGTCTGGAAGCACAAGGTGTTAGTCGCGAAGAGCGTCGACATAGAGCCATTGAGGCGATTGATACTATTGGTCTTGATGGCTTTGAATCAGCGTTTCCTAAAGAATTGTCTGGGGGAATGCGTCAACGTGTAGGTTTTGCCCGTGCTTTGGTGATTAACCCCGACGTATTATTAATGGATGAACCCTTTTCTGCACTTGATGTGTTAACGGCGGAAAATTTAAAGTCAGATTTATTGGAACTTTGGAAAGAGAAGAAAACCAATACCAATGGCATATTATTAGTTACCCATAATATTGAAGAAGCAGCAACACTTGCTGATCGTATTGTTATTTTCGGTAGTGATCCTGGTTATATCCGAGCCGAATTACAAGTAACTCTTCCACAGCCACGCAATCAAGAAACCCCTGAGTTCCGTGATTTAGTGGATAAAATATATAAACTAATGACAACAGGACCCAAAGAAAAAGCCAAACGCGCACAACGGGAGCGTCAGATAGGCTTAGGCTACCGCTTGCCTGATGTTGAACCTTCAGAATTATCGGGCTTAATTGAAACAATGAAATCATTTGAAGAGCGAATCGACTTACCAGAATTAGCTGATGAACTTATGATGAACATTGATGATTTGTTCCCTATTCTTGAAACCTTAGAGATTTTAGGACTAGCTAAAGTTTCTGATGGAGATATTCAGCTTAGTGAGTTAGGTAAACAATACTCTGAAGCAGATCTGCAAGCTCGTAAACAAGTTTTCGCAAGATGCTTACTCGAGAAAGTCCCTCTTGCTCGTTATATTCGTCGAGTATTGGACGAAAAAATAGGGCATCGTGTTTCAGAAGAACGGTTTTTAAGTAAGCTTGAAGATTATTTAAGCGAAAAAGAAGCTGAACGCGTTCTACGAACTATGATTGATTGGGGGCGATACGCGGAAATTTTTGCCTACGATTTTAACACTGGAATTCTAAGTTTAGAAAATCCAGGCTTCTCTGATTTACACTATAATGATTAATCTCTGAAATATCGCTAAAACGAATTTATTTACCTGAACAGCCCGTTCTGCAAGGAGTTCAAAACGGGCAATAGGCTAATAAACAAGTTCTTAAGCCTTTTTATCTTGTTTGGCTTTATCGACAAGAAAATTGAGTATCTTAAAGAAGCGCTCTTGATTTTGTGCCATTTGTAAATCTGTTTTGTAGTGATTATTCACAACCACCGCAGGTACACCATTGACATGGTAATGAGACATTAACGCAGCATCCTGAGCAATCTGCAAATCAACCATAGTGGAGTTTTCAAATGCTGACTTCACAGTTGCATTGTCTGCCCCTTCTGTTGTGAAGAAACCTACCATAGCTTCGTTATTTGTTAAATTACGCTTATCAGTTTGAATAGCCTTAAATAATGCAGGATTAATTTTGGTTTCCAAGCCTAAAAGATGAGCAGTGTAATAAGCTTTGGCATACACTTTCCAATCTTTATTGAAAACTACTGGAACCCGTGAAAATTGCACTTTGTCCCCTTGTTGCTCTAACCAGGTCATCAGCGCTGGCTCAAGTCGGTAACACCAAGGACAGCCATAGCTGAAAAACTCCGTAATAGTCACTTTATTGGTATTTGCATTAACAGTGGGTCCAATAACAAGCTCGTAGTCTTTACCAGCAACAAACTCATCTGCAAACACCAAGCTTGGCAATAATAAAACAATCAATAATAACCGCTTTAACATTTTCTATATCTCTCTTTCATTAAACAATTAATGTAGACCTTGCATATAAAAAGCAACCGCTTCCATATCCTCATGACTCATACGAGCACTGATATCTCTCATGATCGAATTTAAATCATTCGAACGTTTTTTATCTTTGAATGCCTGTAACTGCTGTATGGTATAGGGTGCGTGCTGTCCAGACAAGACTGGAAAACCTGCTTGACCATTTCCTGTCCCTCGCGGACCGTGACAGGCAATACAAGCAGTAATATGTTTCTCAAAGTCACCGCCACGATAAAGTTGCTCCCCACGCTTTAAATATTTCTGCGGGGTAACTCCTTCTGGAAGTGGTTGCTTGGCATAAAAAGCAGCTAGCTCTGCCATATCCGCTTCACTTAGAGTTGCCACAATGCCCACCATAGCAGGTGCGTTACGAGTGGTACCTTTTTTGTAATCCTGCAACTGCTTCAAAATATAACTTGCGTGCTGTCCAGCAATGTTGGGCCATTCGGGATTTAGACTAACACCCTGCTGTCCATGACAAGCGACACACACTGTTGCCTTAGCCGGCGCTGGAGTAGTTTGTTCTGCAGCATTGCTCGTAAAGGTGCAGAACACAATAAGAGCAAATACAATTTTTTTCATTCTTTTTCCGAGGGTTCTATCTCATTTAATGGTACACTGCTTGGTTAAAATCCCAAAATGAAATTGAAAATAATGTTAATAAATCCTTATTCGCGTGCAAGTTTTTTAAAAAGTGCTTCTCGAGTAAACCAATTACCGACCGATGAAGGTTTCGAGGTTGCTTTCGCCGGACGCTCAAATGCAGGAAAATCGAGTGCACTAAATTGTTTAACTAATATTAAACAACTTGCTCGGACCAGTAAAACACCAGGACGAACTCAACTCATTAATTTATTTCAACTTGACGACTCACGTCGTCTAGTTGATTTGCCTGGTTATGGATACGCAAAAGTTGCTCAGGAAATCAAACAAGATTGGCAACAACATCTTGCTCATTATTTGGAGGTTCGCCAGTGTCTACGCGGTTTGATTCTATTGATGGACTGCCGCCATCCGCTTAAAGAATTAGATCAAACAATGATTGATTGGTCTTTAGCACGAAATTTACCAGTTCATATCTTATTAACGAAAGCCGATAAACTAAGTCGCAGTGAGGTTAAAAATACTGTTCAGAAGGTTCGAAAATATTACCAGGCCATGCCAGACTTAATTAGTGTGCAATCTTTTTCATCCTTGAAAAAAGAAGGAATTGAGGAGTTAATTTTAAAATTAAACGAATGGTTTTGCTGGCCTGAAGAAGAATTAAACTCATAAAGGGGATATTTCTCCCTTATGAGCCCTTCGAATTCATTCCTTGCAAAAGCTCTTTAACGACCTGAGGATTAGCCAGGGTTGATAAATCACCTAGTTCGGAAAGATCATTTACCTTTTTAGAAGCAATTTGTCTTAAAATTCTGCGCATTATCTTTCCCGAACGGGTTTTAGGTAAATCAGTTACCCAACAAATTGCCTCTGGTTTGGCAATAGCACCGATATCAGATTTTATAGTTTCAATTAACTCCTGATAAAGCTGCTCAGAAGGATGCTCGTCATGTTGCAAACTGACAAAAGCATACACAGCCTGCCCTTTAATTTCATGCGGTATACCTACAACCGCGGCCTCTGCTACTTTGGAATGTGTCACCAAGGCGCTTTCGATTTCAGCAGTGCCCAAGCGGTGACCAGAGACATTTAAAACATCATCTATACGCCCTGTAATCCAGTAGTCGCCTTCATCGTCGCGACGAGCTCCATCCCCAGTAATGTAATAACCCTGATCAAAATAAGTTTCTCGGTAACGCTCATGATCGCCTGCAATAGTTCTTGCAATAGCCGGCCAGGGGTATTTAATTGCCAACCGTCCTTCTCCTGCCCCATTTATTTCTTCATTATGCTCATTTAATAAAACGGGAAAGATAGCTGGTAGAGGTTCACTGGCAGCACCGGGTTTTGCATGTTTCAAATCTTGCTGAGGGCATATCATAATGGCGCCAGTCTCTGTCTGCCACCATGTATCGACGATTGGTAAACGATTAAATCCCACTTTTTCGCGATACCATTGCCAAACATCGGGGTTAATTGGTTCTCCAACCGTTCCCAACAGCCGTAAAGAATCACGCTTTGTCGTTGCTAGCCATTGATCACCCGCTCGTTTTAATGCGCGAATAGCTGTTGGTGCTGTATAAAAAACACTAACCTGATGCTTATCTACTACCTCCCAACAACGTGCTGGCGTTGGCCAGGTTGGAATGCCTGCAAAAATTAAAGATGTAATACCATTGCATAAAGGGCCATAAACAACATAGCTATGTCCTGTTATCCAGCCTATATCCGCTGTACACCAGAAAATATCCTTCTCTGTGCAATTAAAGATATGTTGGTGGCTATAGGCAACCTGCGTCAGATAGCCTCCAGTGGTATGAACCACTCCTTTAGGTTTACCTGTACTGCCTGAGGTATATAAAATAAATAAGGGATCCTCAGCATCCATAGGTTCAGGAGGACATTGTCCACTCGCTTCAGTTTTTAACTCATGCCACCAGCAATCGTTTTTTGGATTAAAGGCGGTCGGTTCTCCCGTTGATTTAATAACCAATGTCTTAATAGGGAGATCTTTAATTGCCTCATCCGCCTGTTCTTTAAGAGCAAAATGCTTACCACCACGATAATACCCATCGGCGGTAATCAATAAGTTACAGGAAGCAGCCTTAAGACGTTGATGTAAAGCATGGGGCGAAAAACCAGCAAATACTACAGTATGTACAGCTCCAATTCTTGCACAAGCCAGCATTGCAATCACGGCTTCTGGAATCATTGGCAAGTAGATACCCACTCGATCGCCCTTTGCGACTTTTAATGACTTAAGCACATTAGCCATACGGCAAACTTCATGATGCAGGTCGGTAAATGTCAGTTTTTGTCCGTGTTGTCCTCTATCGCCTTCCCAGATTAAAGCCGTATGTTTCCCTTTTGCTGGTAAATGCTTGTCCAGGCAATTTGCACTCACATTCAATTTACCACCACGAAACCATTGAATATCACCCGTTGTGAAGTCTCCATGTAATATATCATCCCAAGGATTCATCCAGCTTACATATTTACGGGCAACGTTATCCCAGAAATCAGCAATAGTTTTCCTGTTATGACCAGAACTATTCATGAGTAACCTGCTCTTTAGCAATTGCTTTGATAATGGCCGAAAAATCTAAATGCCCTAAACCTGCGTCATTAAACTGCTGATAAATTGCCGTTGCTTTCGCCGCTACAGGTGTTTCGAGTCCCATTGCCGTAGCCGAATTTTGGCTTAAGTTCAGATCCTTAAGCATCATTGCTGCAGTAAATCCTGGTTGGTAGTTATTGTTTGCCGGTGTATGTGGTAATACCCCAGGGACCGGAGCATATTGACTCATTGCCCAACACTGTCCCGACGAATTAGTGACTACCTCAAATAATTTTTGCGCTGATAAGCCTAAGTTCTCAGCTAGAACAAAGGCTTCGGAAATGCCTATCATTGAGATGCCTAAAATCATATTGTTACAAATCTTTGCAGCCTGACCACTGCCAGCAGCACCGGTGTGAATTATTTTTTTTCCCATTGCTTCTAATATGGGTCTTGCTTTTGCAAACGCTTCTTCCTGGCCACCAACCATAAATGTTAATGTCCCTGCGGTAGCACCTGCAACACCTCCTGAGACAGGGGCGTCAACCGTCAATAGTTGTCTTTGCGCACCGTGTTGATGCACCTCGCGGCTGCTTGCAACATCAATTGAAGAACAGTCAATGTGCAGAGTTTTGGGTTTAACTACAGCGAACAACCCTTCGTTTCCTAAACAAACTTGACGCACCTGCTGCCCTGTTTGCAACATGGTGATAATAATTTCCTGATTAAATGCAGCTTCCTGTAACTTATGTGTGATACTGCCACCAGCATCTTTTAAGCTAGTCATAACTTGTTGTTGAAGATCAAAACCCGTTACTGCATGGCCTGCTTTTAACAAATTAATAGCCATTGGCAAGCCCATATGACCTAAGCCGATAAAACCAATCCGTGCCATTTTTTTCTCCTGAAAATGGGAAAGGCAAAAAGCCAGTTCTTATTCATGAACTGGCATTGTGAATGCACTTTTATCAAGGGTAGTAACAGGCCATTTGCTGGTAATTGTTTTGCGTCGAGTATAAAACTCAATACTTTCTTTACCATGCATATTGGTATCACCAAATGATGAGCGCTTCCATCCACCGAAAGGATGACTCGCTATTGGCACAGGAATTGGGATATTGATGCCCACCATGCCCACTTGTACTCGTTGGCTAAATTCACGAGCGGTATAACCATCACGCGTAAAGATAGCTGTACCGTTTCCATATTGATGGCTATTGATTAACGCCAGAGCTTCATCAAAATCACGAACGCGCAGCATCACAAGCACGGGGCCAAAAATTTCATTTTCATAAACCGACATTGACTCATTGACTTGATCAAATAATGAAGGGCCAACGAAGTAACCTTCAGGATGCGTTTTATGTTTGAAATTACGACCATCTATAACTAATTGCGCCCCTTCAGAAACACCTTTATCAATAGCAGCCAAAACCTTCTGCTTATGCGCGCTACTAATTAAGGGCCCCATATCTGTGCCATCCATTTCACCGTTATCAATGCGCATTCCCTGGATGAGCGGTTTTAATTTTTCCAGCAAGTTATCCGCAGTATGATCACCTACAGCAACCACCGCCGAGATGGCCATGCAACGCTCACCGGCAGAACCATAAGCAGCCCCAACAATAGCATTCGCCGCTTGATCCAAATCAGCATCAGGCATAACTACACAATGATTCTTTGCTCCACCAAAAGTGTGTGCACGCTTACCGTGTGCAGTTGCTTTAGTATAGATAGCTTCAGCTACTGGGGTTGAAGCTACGGCAGTAAACGCTTTAATATCAGGATGCGCTAATAAATAGTCCACAACAGACTTGTCACCTTGCACGCAATTAGCAACTCCATCGGGTAATCCTGCTTCTGTTAAAAGTTCTAATAAACGGATTGGAGCAGATGGGTCTTGTTCGGAAGGCTTCAAGATAAACGTATTACCGCAAGCAATGGCAGGAATCATCATCCATACAGGCACCATCACTGGAAAGTTAAAGGGAGAGACCCCTGCACAAACCCCCAGCGGTTGCCGCAATGTATGGCAATCAATATGATTGGAAACATCCGCCGAAAAATCACCTTGTAATTGAGTAACCAAACCACAATGAAACTCGACCACTTCTATTGCACGAGCGACAGAGCCCTTTGCATCTTCCAGAGTTTTTCCATGTTCACGGGTAACAAGACGAGCTAAATCAAGCTGGTACTTCTCAAGCAGCTCTCTAAATTTAAATAAAATACGGGCTCTTTTTAATGCCGTTGTTTCTGCCCAGGTAGGCCAAGCTGCTTTTGCCGTAGCCACAGCTTTATCGCAAGTTGCTTTATCAGCAAAATAGACTTGCCCAATGGCTTCCCCTAACGCCGGATTGTAAATTGTATGCGCATTGGACGATGTGGCAGTATAGTCTTTACCTCCAATGTAATGAGGCACAGTATAACTCATCTCAAACTCCTTTTAGGATGTAATTAGTCAGCGAAGGTGCTTATTAACACCTGATAATAACGTTTATCTTCACCAATTTGAGAACTGCGTGTTTCAATAATTTTAATTCTGGTATGCTGACCAGCTTTTGATAGTGCATTTTGGATTGCTTCATTGATCCCTGCATCAGAAGAACCAGTAAAGTCTCCTGTTTTTGTTTTCATTCCCTTTTATCCTTAATCCTAAAGAAAACACAGTGTAGCATGAAACAACATTGAATATCTTGCTAAAATACTTTAGAACAAATTGTTAAGTACGAGGATTTATTTAATAATAAAGAATCAACGCAGGCAAGGAAAAATGGATCATGGGAAAAAAAACAATATTGCGCCTAGCCGAAGGCACGAAATTTCCTGGATTAGAAGGTGGACCAAAGGAAGAGACCAGTGGCATTTTTGATAAAAAATTAAAACTACCTTTGAAATTTGCACAAAATATAAAGGAAAATATTGGTGATTTTGATCTGGAATATTATCCAAAAACTCCTGATTTAAAGCGCAGTTATCAGCGACGAATCGATAGTTTACACAACACATTTTTATTTATTTTAGAGTCAATTCCTGAGTTCCATGAAAAAAATGAAGAGCTGAAAGCCTATCTTTCCTGGTGTAAAGCATTACACACCCTTCCTGATAGTGAATCGATTGAGAGCTATCAGATAATTCTTGCCAAGTACACAAGCCTGTTGGTGAATGCACTTTACGATTATTACCCTTATGAGGTAGGCTCAGGTGATAAATTCAAGCTGGCTACTGAACTTTTAAATAAAGCAGAACAATATGTCATTATGAAAGAAGGTCGAGCTGATTTAGCGACTTTGATACCTTATAAACTGAATGATTCAATTGAATATATCTTACGGTGGGAGAAGCAATTAACACCTTATTCCCAAGAAACTTTTCAAGAATTTAATGCAGTTAAACAAGGGACGTTACGTACTACGCCAGCCTGGTTTCGTGGCCTACCTCCCTTTATGCAAATGTATTTGCATTCCTGCATCCCTGAATACCTGGTGGTGGAATCAAACGAAGCAACACTAACGAAACTTAAATTTGCTATTAATCAATTTATGCAGAAATGGGATGATATTCAAACACAACATAATCTAACGCTCGCGAGTGATTTGAATTCGATAGCGAATAATAAACTTCCTGGCTGGTTTGCCAGTTTAGGCAGACAAGATCAGCAATTGCTAAGATTATTCTGTGAATCCAAGCTATCAGTACTTGAAATTACTACGCAATTAAGTGCTTTCAATAAACAAATTCAATCTTGGGCAAAAAGCAAAACAAGCTCTGCAAAAAAAGACAATTTTAGATTCCAGGATCTGGAAGCTTTAAGAAAACTACCTTATTGGTTTATCGTTTTAGAAAACTATGAACAACTTTTTCTTAAACAAGTTGTAGATAGTTGCGAACAACTGAAAGATGCGATTTCATTCGCACCAAGTCGCCTTCGTCGCATTCCCCTGGCGGCAAATTTGTGTGAAAGCAACTGTTTTGCACTAACTGCAGAGGGGAAAGTCGTTCAAAAATATGCCTCTCGAATACGTTCTAGTCATTTGGCTTCTCGTGATGTTATTAAATTGCCTGAGCAAGTTAAAAAATTGCATGCCTCGCGTAATTTAGCATTAATCGCCAAGTTTGCCGAAACAGAACAAGCTCTGTTGGAACAAACTCTAGTGAGTCCTGTACCATTACTGGAGAACCATATCCCTGATGCTTATTTAAATAGGCAACTGCAAGAAACGGTAAGCAATTTTCAAAAAGAATCCAATCGCATTATTCTAACCACAAATCATCCATTGAATATAGCAAAGTATGTTTACTATACACAGTCTAATGATCCAGGATGCATGGCAGTTTATAATATGTCTCAGGTTATTCTTTTAATTAATAAAATCCCGCAGCTAGAAGGCTCTTGGGACTTAAAGAATATTAAACAAATCATTGAGCAAGCTTTTACAGAAGTAGAGTATAAACAAGGTGATAAGGCAAATTCTTATACCCCTGTAGAATTGGATCTCAAAAGCGAGCAGGTTAAAAAGAATTTAGTCAGCTTGTTTAGCGAAAACTATCAATTATTAAAGTCATTTAATGGTTGGCAACAGTTACTCAGTCAGCATTTACTGTTACGAAAAAATTGTGCTGACCAGGGAGAATTGGGCAACTATCTGACCAATTTAATCGACCTACAGAGTGTGGCTAACGAATACCACGCTGTATTAAATTCCTCATACGGAACCGCAACTTTTTTTGATTTTTATGGACGGGAATTATTTTTAGCCTCTCTTGAAAATCTACTGTTTATACTGGCCAAAGGTAAATGTGCAGGCTCTTGTGTCAGCGGTAAAGATCGCAAAGACATAGAAACTGTTCATACGCTTGCAATGTTACTCTACCGTGATAAAAAAGGACGCTGGCCTAGTATGCAGGATATAGGCGAAGACCGAAAAGACTTTGTTGATATTGTTGCAACACTTGTTGTGTCCGGGCATGGTGATGAACTCGCAGGGCAAAATGCGCCCGGTGCTGATGGCATTAAAACTCCTGAAAATTACTGGCCAGCAGATATTGCTGAAGCCATACGCAAAAAATCACATGAACAAGCCCTACGCAATAGTGACATCTTGGCCACTAATAACGAGGTGGGACGTATAGGAAAACTCCAGGAGCTAGTAACGCCTGGTTTCTCAACCTGTGTATTTGCAAGTCTTCGATTAACTGAGGAGCAGCGTCAAAAGATCCTTGGAGGACTCGGAATACTGTGTGGCGAACAACAATTTCTACGCAATAAAACGTGGAGACTTCCTTTTATTTCCTCCTATGCACCTACAGGTTTTGAGGGAATTAAAGCTATTCTACATGAGCCTGGTGATAATAACACAGCTTGTATTTTCAAACTTGCCCAAGTGATTATGGAAATCAAAAAGCGTCCGACGGTAAGTTGGACTCGAGCTCCAGAAATACAGAAGCTTTATACGGCATTGCTTGGTCTTTGCAAAGAAGAGTCGAAAAAGGAGGCAGTGGAGACTATTGCTCTTTTAACAGAAACTAAAAATATGGCATTTGATTCCAATTCCCAATGCGTTTATTAATGGGGATAGATCGTGAGTGAATATTTAATTTTTGCTATGGTAGGTTTCTTTGCGCAATTAATTGATGGTGGTTTAGGGATGGGGTACGGTCTTATTAGTATGACCGTACTTCTTACTTTTGGCGTTGCTCCGCCGTTAGCAAGCGCCAGTGTGCATGCAGCAGAAATTGTCACCACAGCAATCTCTGGTTTTTCCCATATGATGTTTAAAAATGTTGATCATACCCTTTTTCGTCGGTTGGTAATTCCTGGAATGCTTGGTGGTATTGCCGGCGCGCAACTATTAAGTTTTGCTCCTATGCAAATCATCAAACCATTTGTAATGTGTTACTTACTGCTAATGGGAGTTTATGTTTTATATAAATCATTTCGTAAAACAGAGTTATCCGAAAAAATTTACACATACCTGGTTCATACCTTAATGAAACGTGAGAAGCCAGCAAAAAAGATTCCGCGCTTAATTACTCTTGGTTTTATTGGGGGTTTTTTGGATGCAGCCGGTGGTGGCGGATGGGGTTCTATCGTTAATTCAACTTTGCTGGCACAGGGTGAGCCCCCGCGCTACACAATCGGTTCGGTGAATTTAGCCGAATTTTTAGTCGCAAGCAGTATTGTAGCTGCCTTTTTTCTGACCATCGAAATTAAACAATGGGATATGCTTATTGGTCTTATTTTGGGTGGTGCTATTGCAGCTCCAATTTCTGCTTATATGGTACGAATATTACCAGCCCATCTCCTGATGCTTTTTGTTGGTATCTTAATTATTGGACTTAGCTTGCGCTCATTCTGGATTCTTGTGTTTGCTACCTAAAAATTCTTCTTTTAGTATTTTTAATTTCCATTGCTGAATAAAAAATATTTCTATATAGTGATTCACTTGGCTGTTGATTAATTACATTGCAGTAAGCAAGGAAGTGCTTTATGCCGTTTAATCACAAAGAAGGCTTCATCATTGAAGAGGTACCCCCCCAGTCTCACGAAGATGACATCGTCATTGACGATGCTCCGCCTCAGTATCAGGACGTTGAACCAAGTTCATTAGCTTCCATTCATATTCAAGAAAATAGTTATCTTCGCGAAGAAAATGAGCTTCTAAAAAAAGAGCTCGCTTTATCTAAGCGCGTTCATCAACAATTACAATGGGATCATGCCACACTAAAAGAGCATAATCTGTTAGTAGAAACTCAACTTGCGTTAGTCAAAGAAACTAAACAGCAACTTGGTGAAAACTATGCGACTCTCTGTAAAAATTATGTACTTTCTATAGGTGAAAAAAATGGATTAATCCAATTACTCAGAGCGACTACCGAACAAGAAGAGCGAATACTTAACACGATTGAGACAGAATTAGAATCGTGTACACGAACTTTAAGTCAGTCACCAGAGATTGGTGAACTTCGTCTTAAGATGCAGGAGTTTGAAGCAAATCTGCAGGCCCATAAAGATGAAGTTTCTGCAGACATAGAAAAACAAATCGACGAAAAATCGCAACTACTTCGCACAAATATTCTGGAGTTATTTGATCAGTTCATTCACGGTGAAGCGTTTACTCAATTGGTTAGCGACCTTGAAATTAAATTAAGTGCAATTATTTATCAAGAACAAGAAGCATTTCTTGCAGAAGCTAACCACATTCCCATTATCGATGAAGTCACTCTGCAATACCTTGATAATAAAACTAAAAAATTAATCGCACTTAAACAAATCCGAGATAATGACAAGTGTAATTTATTTTATAACACCAGCTATATTGCGCTATGGGCAAAAATAATCGGGATTATTTCTGTTTTTAGTCAATTGGTTGAGAAAAAAGCCGGTACAGGGAAAAAAGTGCTCGACCTCTCTGCCGATGTAATTGGTGGATTGCTTGGTAGTGTTCCATTTGTCGGACCTTTGTTAGATACAGTCACGGCATTTACCTTAAAAGAAATTGGTGATGGTGTGCTTGATTATCTGGCAGATAAGCGCATACAAAATATTTTAGCAATTTTGCAAAATCCAGATCATGCTAAAAAAATGGCTGAATTATTTGCGCGCTCGTTAACCGTACGTTATCAAGATGACATACAATCCTGGGCTACCAAAACGATTAAACATGCAGCAACCATGTACAGCAATCAGGTTTATACCTTGTCTACCAGTGGTAAAATTAATAGTAAACTGGAAGAACTTAAATCAGATTCACTCGATGATAAAATTGAGATTTTTCTTAACTCACTAGCCACACTCAGTGAAAAAGAAATCATTTATGATAGTACTAAGGAGGTAACTACACCGTCCTCAAGCGGTTTAAAATTAAACAAATCTTTCCCTAATGAAAAATCAATTGGCACTCATGTACAACAACAAACACAAACACTGCGAAAACGAGTCAGTGAAACGGAGTTCTATTCGAAACATGCCTCAGTAGTCGTAAAAGGTGTCCAGCGACAAAACTCTGGTTTACAACAAAAATCAGAGAAACATGGTGCACAAATTTCGAGCTTAGAATCTGAGGTTGTTTTCTTAAGAGCTGAAGTGACACGATGTTATGAGCAAATCGATGGTTTACAAGCTCAAATTAATGGTTTGCACGAAATTATGGCCGATTGGCTTACTCCCGCCAATACAGACACATCTAACCCAGCAGCAGCTAGATCGAAGAAAAGCACTTCGCGATTTAAACTTTTTAATAAAAAAGAAAGCGGCCATAATTCTAGACCAGATTTAAATATAACCATGACTTCAAAATAAAATTTTGAAGTCATGGTTATATTTTATAAGTCGTACTAGCAAAAGCTATTATAAAAGATGTTCTAGCCCGTAATATAAAGAGTCCAGATTTTTGACTTTTTGGCAAGCCAGGACAACACCCGGCATGAACGAAATTCTATCGATACTGTCATGAGTAATCGTTAATGTTTCACCTGTGGTACCAAAAATCACTTGTTGACGGGCAACGACACCAGGAAGACGTAAAGAATGAATCGTTACTCCCTGGTGCGAACCGCCTCTAGCTCCCATGATTAATTCATGTCCTTTGATCCCTTGAGGATTTGTGGTACGTGCCTTGGCTATCATTTCAGCGGTTTTTACTGCCGTTCCGGAAGGGGCATCAAATTTTTGTTGATGATGCATTTCTACAATTTCTACTTCGGGTAATAATCGTGCCGCTTCAGCCGCAAAGCGCATCATAAGCACTGCAGATATGGAGAAATTAGGAGCAATGATGCCGCCTAATTTCTCTCTCTGGCAATACGTTTTTAACGTCTCTATTTGATCCGTGTCTAAACCACTGGTACCAATAACAGGGTGTGCACCGCTTTCAATAATGGCAAGACTATTTTCATAAACACAATCAGCACGTGTTAAATCGACCACAATATCGGCCTGCAAATTCATGATAGATTGTCGAAGATTATCCTGACGCGTTAACCCGCCAACCAGTTCAAAATCGGGGTGATTTTTAATCGTCTCACATGCGAGCTTTCCCATTTTGCCTTGAGCACCATTAACAATTACACGAATAGCCATGCTAACTCCACAAACTAAAAATTGCTTATTCTTCTTCTGATTTTTTCTTCTCTTTCTCTTCTTTAGCGGTAGCGGCGTTTTCCTGGAGAACTCTGACTGCCCAAAAGATAGCTGGTATCCAGCCAATAATGGTAGCTTGCATAACCAAAGCAACTACAGCACCCCCTGGATTATCATCGAGCAACAAGACAAGCCAAGGGAAAAAAACAGCAAGAAATGTCCAGAAAATTCGACTAATCATTGCCAGTTACCTACATGAGAATAGTTAAAGTATACAATATTAATTTACAGTATATCTTTCTTTTTTTAATTTAGAAGACAGCATCTATTTAAAGTTTTTTCAAACAAAAAAGTTATACTTGCAAATAGGTATTAAACGCTGTACATTGTATGCGCATTTTCAAGAAGAACCTGTTTTCCTTATATATGGCAATATGCAACTCGTACAACGCTCCTACATATACTTCAAAACAGTGTCGTCTTAACGCACACTTGATATTTTTCAAAAAAAGGTAACAGCATGAGAAGGCAAGAACTTCATCCACGCACAGCAGTGCTCAATAAGGCACAAAAAAATAAATCCAAAAAAGCCCGTAATGAAGCATTATTGTGGCTTGCTGCGACATTCCCTCATGCCTTTGATAATAGCTTAAGGATTCGCCCACTAAAGATAGGTATTATGGATGATATCCTAGCTGTAGCCGATGAAGCAGCTAAACATGGTATTTCTAAGAGCAAATTGCGAGAAGCTGTCGTAATTTTCACGCGCCGCATTGATTATTTGACCTGTCTTAAAGCTCGCGAAATGCGTGTTGATTTGGCTGGAAATCCCGTCAGCGTTGTGACTGAAGATGAAGCCGAAAAAGCAGCTACAAAAATTAAAAAAAGGGTGGAAAAAAGTGTGCGAAATGCTCGAAAGCAACTTCCTGCCAAATCAACGTCCTCTACTTATTCAAGCTCTAAATCACCTGCTCAATCTCAAGAATCGGTGACTCCTTATTTTCCTGAGCGAGCGCCAGCGTTTAGCGCCCAAAATCCAATTACTCCAGCACGCGCTGCTGTTGTAGTGAAGCACAAACCCTCCAGGCAATTTGATCCTGATGCGGTTGCCCGATTAAAAGAGAAATTAGGCTTATCGCGTAAGGCACAGGAAACTACGGATTAATTTTTATTTAAACTTTTATAATTTGCATACAATTTGTCCCACCAGGCTCACCAATTTTGTGGCCTCGCGTCAATAGGATAAATGTATTCTTTTTAAGATAGCCTTGATGCATCAGATGATTAAGTACCCCCTTATTAACCTCTTGATCCGCCAAACTATGATAATCGATATGTATAGGAAAAACGTTATTTACTAGACTTAGCTTTCCTACGGTACCAACATTTGCGGTGACCGCATAAATTGGCACCGTACTGTGCTGTCGAGACATCCAAATTGCTGACGCACCTGATTCTGTTAAGGCTACGATTGCTTTAATTGGAAAATGATTAGCCGCATGCATCGTTGCCATAGCAATTGCTTGATCAGCACGTTGATAATAACAGCTTTCATTTTCTGCATTGTAAAAAAAGCCAGCATGTTTTTCCGAGCTTTTACAAATGCTATCCACCATTTGAATGACTTTGACTGGGAATTTACCTGTGGCTGTTTCTGCAGACAGCATTACCGCATCGGTTCCATCTAAAATAGCATTGGCAACATCTGAAACCTCAGCTCGAGTCGGTTGAGAATGATGAATCATGGACTCCATCATTTGTGTCGCAGTAATAACCACCTTATCCAAACGTCTACTTTGCTCAATAATCTTTTTTTGTATGGCAGGGACTTCAGCAGGACCAATCTCTACTCCTAAATCTCCACGAGCAACCATGACTGCATCTGAGGCATTAATTATCTCTACCAAATGATGTAATGCTTCAGTACGCTCGATTTTAGCGATAATAGGGATAGCTCTTGCATTTAATCCAGCCAATAATTCACGTGCCTCTTTAATGTCCTGAGCATCTCGCACAAAAGAAAGCGTTAAATAGTCCACATCCAGAGCAACTGCTGTCTGCAGGTCTTTTTTATCTTTTTCCGTTAAGGCCCTTGCTGCGAGTCCGCCACCCTTGCGATTCAATCCTTTATTGTTGCGTAACACCCCTCCTTCAAGAACAACACATTGAATTAAAGGAGGAGTAATGGCTGTAACTTTGAGTTCAATCAACCCATCGTCCAACAATAAGTGATCACCGACATTTAATTCATAACACAAATTTTTATAGGCAACAGAAACAGTATGTTCATCACCCAACTCCTGCGTGGAGCAATTTAAAGTGAAGATCTGCTTATCATGAAGGGTAATTTGATTGTCTTTAAATCGACCAATGCGCAGCTTAGGTCCTTGTAAATCTGCCATAATAGCCAAAGGATGATTCAACTCATCCGCTATTGCCCTGGCTTTTTCCACAATTTGAAAAATGCCACTTTCAGCATGAGAAAAGTTAATTCGCAGAACATTTACCCCAGCGGCTAGTATCGCATGCAGTGTCGAAGGGTCACTGCATGCGGGACCTAGAGTTGCAACAATTTTAGTGCGTCGAAGCATTTGCACGCTCTTCCAAAATAGCAACAGCAGGCAATTTTTTACCTTCAAGAAACTCCAGGAAAGCGCCCCCGCCGGTAGATATATAGGAAATTTGCTGAGTTAGATCATATTGATCAATGGCTGCTAAAGTATCGCCGCCCCCAGCAATTGAGAACGCATTGCTATCAGCAATCGCAATGGCTAAAGCACGTGTGCCATAAGCAAATTGAGGAAATTCAAAAACGCCTACTGGACCATTCCAAATAATCGTTTTTGCTCCTTCAATGATATCTACATAACGGCTAACCGTATCAGGACCTATATCCATAATCATGTCATCGCTAGCAACATTACTTAAGGACTTATTGAAAGCAGGACAGCTGTCACTAAACGATTTACCAACGACAACATCTGTTGGCAAGGGAATTTCGCACCCTTTCTCAGCTGCTAATGCCAGGATATCACGCGCTTCTTCAAGTAAATTTTCTTCGTAAAGAGACACCCCGATTTCATAACCTTGAGCCTTTAAAAATGTATTGGCAATGCCGCCACCAGGAATCAAATAATCAACCACGGTTACCAGTTGCTTCAACAAGGTTAATTTACTTGAAACTTTAGCCCCGCCAACAATGGCAACGATTGGTTTCTCAGGCTCTTTTAGAACATGCTCTAAGACCTCCAGTTCGCTGACCAAAAGAGGGCCTGCTACAGCAACAGGCGCATATTTTGCCACACCATGGGTTGATGCTTGCGCACGGTGTGCTGTACCAAAAGCATCCATAACAAAAATATCACAAAGACGAGCAAGCTTTTTTGCCAACGCATCGTCATTTGCCTTCTCCCCCACATTAAAGCGCACATTTTCGCAAATCACCAGTTCGCCCGGATACACTTCTATACCATCGAGGTAATCCGTAACAAAACGCACGGGGTAATCTAAATTAGCAGCCATGTAATCAGCAACAGGCTGTAGCGAAAAACGCTTTTCGATTTTACCTTCCTCTGGCCGACCCAAATGAGACAACACCATAACGGCTGCATTTTCATCTAATGCTGCTTGAAGAGTAGGTAAAGCTGCTCGCAAGCGTTGATCACTGGTAATAATTCCATCTTTAACCGGAACATTTAAATCTTCACGAATTAGTAAGCGCTTACCACTTAAGCTGATTTCGCTCATTCTAAGTAGATTCATTCTCTCATCCCTTATCGATTCATCATGTAATGGGCGGTATCCAGCATACGATTAGAGAATCCCCACTCATTATCGTACCAGGCAACTACTTTCACCAAATTACCAAGAACTTTAGTCTGAGTCGTATCAAATACAGCTGAAGCGGGATAATGATTAAAATCACAAGAAACCAAAGGCTCATCATTAATATGTAAAATATTATTTTTTGCACGACGCATAATGTCGTTTACTTCATCAACAGTCGTTTCACGCTTGGAAATAAACGTTAAATCTACCACGGATACATTTAAGGTAGGTACTCGCATCGCGAATCCATCCAGTTTACCTGCTAATTCAGGGAGCACTAAACCCACAGCAACCGCAGCACCTGTCTTCGTAGGGATAATAGATTGAGTCGCTGAGCGCGCGCGGCGCAAATCACTGTGGCTACCATCTAATAGCATTTGATCTTTAGTATACGCGTGCACAGTGTTAACTAGACCATGTTCAATACCTAAAGCATCATGAAGAGGTTTAACGACGGGTGCCAGGCAATTTGTCGTACATGATGCATTAGAGACGATAATATCCGTTGCTTGTAATGTTTGATGGTTCACACCATAGACTATCGTAGCATCTGCATTTTTTCCTGGAGCAGAAATAAGGACTTTCTTAGCCCCCGCATGAATATGCTTCATCGCAGCATCACGTTGTGTAAAATGTCCAGTGCATTCAAAAACCAGGTCAACTTCTAAATCTTTCCAAGGCAACACATTTGGATCTCGTTCTGCGATAACACGAATAGAATGGCCATCAATTACTAAATTATTACCATCGACCTGGACTTCATTTGCAAAGCGACCGTGAGTGGAATCATAACGCGTTAAATGTGCCGTAGTCTCAATACCTGCTAAATCATTGATAGCAACAATATTGAATTCATTTTGGCGCTTGTATTCATAAATGGCACGCAAAATACAACGGCCAATACGACCATAACCATTTATTGCGACTCGTATTGTCATACTACTCTCCGAAATTACCTTGATTCGTTGCTTGCGAATCTGTTTTTTAAAATAGTGTTTTCAAGCTATCGATTACATGATCAACAGTAATGCCTAGATAATTAAACGCATCTTTTGCTGGTGCTGACACGCCGAAGCGGTTTAGGCCGATAACTTTACCATCTAAACCAACAAATCGATACCAATAATCAGTCGCTGCCGCCTCTATTGCTACGCGTCTTCGAACGGTACTTGGTAAGACCTGCTCCTGATAAGCACTATCCTGAGCAATAAAGCGCTCACAACAAGGCATGGAAACTACACGAATTTTTTTGCCTGAAGTCTGCATTTTTTCTGCTGCAGCCATCGCTAGTTGCACCTCAGAACCTGTAGCTAACAAAATAGCATCTGGAGTACCTTGGCAGTCGTGAAGAATATAGCCCCCGCGTTTAATCAATTGGGCTTGCCCTTCGCAGTGAGGCAGGGCTGGTAAATTTTGTCTCGACAATAATAAGGCCGAAGGACCATGATGGTGTTCAAGTGCTTGTTGCCACGCAATGGCGGTCTCCATTAAATCTGCCGGACGCCATACTGACATATTCGGTGTAATGCGTAACATAGCAGCATGTTCAATGGGTTGATGAGTTGGGCCATCTTCACCCAAGCCAATAGAATCATGAGTTAATACATAAATAACGCGTTGATGCATTAACGCACTTAAGCGAATCGCATTGCGGGCATAATCGGCAAACACCAGGAAAGTACCCCCGTAAGGAATAATACCCCCATGCAGTGCCAAACCATTCATAATAGCCGCCATGGCAAATTCACGGACTCCGTAATACAAATAATTCCCTGAAAAGTCATTCGCGCTAATTGCCCTGCTTCCTGACCAATCGGTATTATTCGAACCTGTTAAATCCGCTGAACCACCCAGCATTTCAGGTAATAACCTGGCAAATTGTTCGATACATTGCTGAGAACTTTTACGTGTTGCTTGCGCTTTATCATTTAAGCGACATTGTTCAATAAAAGCCTCTGAATTTTTATCCCAATTATCGGGTAAATCACCATTAATACGACGTAAGAATTCGTGATAATCCTGTTGATGCTCTTGTTGATAAGCATGACAACAAGCGAGCCAACGAGCTTCATCATGTTGCCCCTGTTCTTCATGATTCCATTTTGCATAAATAGAATTAGGAATAATAAAAGGAGGATACGGCCAATTAAAGGTTTCACGCACTTTGGCTATACCTTCTGCACCTAATGGTGCGCCATGGCTTTTTTCACTGCCCGCAACGTGTGAACCATAACCTATCACTGTTTTGCAAATAATCAGACTGGGTTTTTCGGTTTCTTGCCGTGCCTGTTCAATAGCGCTTTCGATGGCTTGTGGATTATGACCATCAATAGGGCCAATAACCTGCCAATTGTATCCTTTAAAGCGGGTTGCAGTATCGTCGGTAAACCAGGAATCAACCTTGCCATCAATGGAAATGCCATTGTCATCATAAAAGGCAATTAATTTTCCAAGTTTTAACGTGCCGGCTAACGAGCAAGCCTCATGGGAAATACCTTCCATTAAACAGCCATCACCCACAAAGGTATATGTGTAATGATTAACCAGCTCTAAACCTGGGCGATTAAATTGTGTGGCAAGAACTCTCTCAGCAATGGCCATCCCTACCGAATTGGCAAGCCCCTGTCCCAGTGGGCCTGTGGTAGTTTCCACTCCAGGAGTCTCATGCTCAGGGTGTCCTGGTGTTTTTGAATTGAGTTGACGAAAACGCTTTAACTCATCAAGGCTTAAATTATAACCGGTTAAGTGCAGCAAGGAGTACAAAAGCATAGAACCATGCCCGTTTGATAAAACAAAGCGATCACGGTCAAACCACTTCGGATTTTTAGGATTGTGTTTTAAAAACTTTGTCCACAACACGGTGGCAATTTCTGCCATCCCTAAAGGCATCCCCGGGTGTCCGGATTGTGCTTGCTCAACAGCATCGATACTTAAAAAGCGAATGGCATTGGCTAAATCGTTGGTAAGGCTCATGCGTACTCTTTTGCAATTTATCAGGGGCTCTATTGTCTCTCAGAAGACTGTAATCAGCAAGTTAGCGATATTCAGTGTGCTATTAATAAACAAAAACAGAGACTTCTAGTAAAAATATAGGATAAAAACATTTAAATTTTACTTTTTGTCTATTTTTTGAGATCATTGCCTCTTTATTAAATTAACTTCAGGGTTGTATGATCGCAGTTTTGCATAGATTACAGTCTCAGATTAATTTCAACATCGAAAAGAAAATAGGGAGTGAGTTGCCTAAATGGGGCTTTAGCAGTTTTTTATCAAAGCAGCCTCCAAGCTATTTTGAAGCATTTGTTCGTCATCATCCCATCCTTAATCTTGAATATAGTGTTTTTTGTACCAAATTAGCTAATAACATTCTTAATCGTACCAAGCATGAATCGTTAACTCAGTTAACAAACGATGAAGAGCTCATTGAACAAATCACAGCAGCTCTGGTAATCTCCGAATTATTAGCTCATCTTCACCGACACTATCTTGCAGTTCCAAGAGAAGTAACCAGTTTAGAAGCTGAGCAAACAATTTATCGCAATTGGCTTAAAAATCGTCGCTTTCAGTTCGAAGATAAAAAGGAATCTACAATCGTACCGCCCGGTTTCTTCACCCAAACTGTTAGAGATAGAACAGTATGGTTAAACTGGCCAAGACTATTCTCTAATCGTATACGTCGTGTTTTTACTACAGCAATACTTATCCCTGTTGTGAAAGATATGAAATACTTTTATCAATTTGTGATATTTGCCGACAGATTTGCTAATCCAACACTGACTTATTTTTCCTGGTTATTCTACATTCCTCGACTGACAGTCAATGTAGCGCTCCTGTTCAAACATCTCATTCCAGGTGGCTGGATGGATGACAAAGAAAAAAAATTATCGTTTCTAACCCGGCTACAAGGACAATTGCAACGACGCTGGTTTGAACTAGGAAATGATACCATCTGGCTAACAGGAGGCTTATTAAATTGCTTTGTTTTAACGGGGGCCTTATCTCCTATTGGCATGTATCTAACCATTTCTTTTTTCCTCTTTGATGCCGTATGGGCGGGACTGCGTGCCTTTATCGAATTGGGACGATTACGAGAATTAGAACGCTACTATGAGCGAAAAGGTGTCGAGCTAAATATTAACTCCGCGTCTGAGGCCGAACTTAAAGAACTGAAAGAATACCAAGAAACTTTACAACAACGTATTGATTTTGAATGGCAACGGTTAATAATCAGTGTAGCCAGTACCTCAACTTTGTTTTTGGCAATGTGTCTGGCATTACCTTTAATCACCAATCCGGTCATTACTTTTATTAGTGCCTTATTAGTGATTACCATTACTTTAGTCACCTACATTAAATCGCAGGAATTAGAAAAGCGACGCCCTGTTAATCCTATGATGAAATTAGCTGAGCGTGAGTATGCCGATTTATTAACAGACCAAGGGTTGTTTAAACCCAATAACCAAGAATCACCAACCGCTTCTTCGCAAATGGGACATAACTCAACTTCGCAGCCTATCTCTCGCACCGAATATTCCTAATCAATTTAGCGTGTTGAAATGGAGCCTTTCCAGATTCGATGCTATGCTAGAAGCATTTGTAGCCCAGGAGCTTAAGTTAATGAATTTACCTTCTTTTACTACGATTGATACAGGCAGTTTTGTCGAAAGATTAGATCAATTATTGCAAACCAACCTGGATCAAATTGATTCTATTCTTACTAATACTAAAAAATTTACCTGGGATACGCTGATGCGTCCATTAGAAGCAATGGACGATAAACTCGAGCGTTTCTGGTCACCTTTATCCCATTTGCATGCCGTAATGAATTCACCCACCTTGCGCGAATGTTACCAAGCCTGCTTACCAAAATTATCCGCCTATGATGCAGCAATTGGTCATAATCACGCTCTCTATGATGCGATTAAATCAATTGATCAAAAGGAATTAGATAACACTCAGCAAAAAATCATTGAAGATACATTGCGTGATTTTGAATTATCGGGTGTAGCTTTGTCCAAAGAAAAAAAAGAGCGATTTGAAGCCATTCAGACCCGCTTGTCTGCACTATCGAATCAATTTGAAAATAATGTCCTGGATGCAACACAAGCATTTAGCATTCATATTTCGGATGAGAAACGTTTAAGTGGATTACCAGAGCATGCCATCCATACTGCCCATGAGCTGGCAGTCGAGAAGAAAGTAGACGGCTGGGTATTTAATCTGGAATTTCCTTGCTACCTTGCAATTGTCACCTATGCTGATGATCGCAACTTGCGCGAAGAAATGTATCAAGCATATGTCACACGAGCCTCTGATAAAGGACCTTCTGCTGGAAAATTTGATAACACTGAAATCATTAATGAAATGCTAGCCCTGCGTCATGAAAAAGCACAGTTACTTGGATTTAATAACTATGCGGAATTATCACTTGCCACTAAAATGGCGGAGTCTACAAAGCAAGTACGTCATTTTCTTACCGATTTATCCTCACGGGCTTATCATCAAGCCCAAGAGGAATTCAGTAAACTGCAAGAGTTCGCCAAAAAAAATTACGAGATCAATGAACTGGCTCCTTGGGATATTGCCTATGTTTCCGAGAAAAAAAGACAGGCACGTTACGCAATTTCTCAGGAAGAATTACGCCCCTATTTTCCCCAAGATAAAGTTGTGGCCGGTTTATTTGCAATCGTTAAAAAACTCTATGGGATGACTTTTGAAGAAGTAAAAAATGCCGATATATGGCATCCTGATGTTCGCTGCTATCGCATCTCTGATGAAAATCAGCAAGTACGTGGCTATGTTTATGCTGATCTTTTTGCAAGACCTCATAAACGCGGTGGCGCCTGGATGGATTCTTGTCAGAGTCGACGTCAGCTTGATAATGGTGACTTCCAACTCCCTATTGCCACGTTGACCTGTAATTTTGCGAAGCCTTCAGCCAACAAAAAAGCCACCCTGTCTCATGATGAAGTGCTCACTTTATTTCATGAGTTTGGCCATTGCTTACATCATATTTTGACGCGCGTGAATTATTTAAGCGCCTCAGGAATTAACGGGGTGGAATGGGATGCGGTGGAATTGCCCAGCCAATTTTTTGAAAATTGGTGCTGGGAAGAAGAGGCGTTAAAACTCCTTGCTGAACATGTCGACACCAAAGAACCTTTACCTCAAGAGTTATTTAATAAATTATTAGCCGCAAAAAATTTTCAATCAGCCATGGCCATGATGCGACAACTGGAGTTTTCCCTTTTTGATTTTCGTATTCACGAAGAATTCGATGCGTCAAGAAACGATTTTGTGCCACAAATTTTAGCGGAAGTGCGCAAGCAAACAACGGTGGTGCCGTTGGTACCTTATAATCGCTTCCAACATAGCTTTTCTCACATCTTTGGCGGTGGTTATTCAGCAGGTTACTACAGTTACAAATGGGCTGAAGTTCTTTCCAGCGATGCCTTTGCCCGCTTTGAGGAAGATGGCATTTTTAATGAAAAAACAGGCCGTCATTTCTTGCATAATATTCTGGAAGTAGGTGGTTCTAAAAAGGCTGCCGATGCGTATTATGCATTTCGAGGTCGTGCTGCGACAGTTGATGCATTACTACGACATAATGGTATTCACTAATTTCATGGGGCATAGAAATATGCCCTGACTTTTCAGAGTCCCCAATGTCCTATTTTCTGAAATTCGCAGTGTTATGCTTTACCCTGTCTGCTTCCCTAGTGTCAGCATCATCGGCTAATCTTCCTGACTCAGAGAAATCAGGATTTGTTGCCATTATTGGCAACACAAAATTTTCGTTAACAACCATTCAACAATCGCAATTGCCAGCGCCTTTTGACTTTCTATTAACCCAACCTTTGATGACTGTAGGACTGGAACAACACTACCAACGTAGCGGCCAGATTAAAGTGATTTATAAACAAGAAATCGCGAGAAAAGGTACCTATTCCCGCGCCATCCTCATGTTGATGGATAACGATAAAAATCGCAATGATGTTAAAAAGGCTGAAGCCAGGCATGAAGTGATCGCTGTTGAACTGGCATTAATCAAAATGAATTTTAAGGCACTACCCAAAGAAGTCATTAATGGGGTATTACACAGTAGCATTCCTTTTGGTAAGTTACTGGTAATGAATGGCATAAAGACCACTTCTAGTCATCGATCCTATTTTAAAATGACTTGCAATACACAATTAGCAGCGTTTATAAATTGCAAATTAAATAGCATCCTTTACGGGCGTAAAAATACCCTGAATCGCGCCGACAACAACCAATGGCTAGCTCATGTCCTGGAAATTTTGCCAGCAATCCAATGCACTGAGAAAACTTGTTATCCGGTATAAATTTAGCCCTTGAAAAAATTTAATTCATAACCATATTGATCAATGTCACTTGTGTTATAATAAAGTTGTAAGTAAAAGGGGGCGACCTGGCTTCGACGTGGGTTGCGAAACCTGAAGTGCATGCCGAGAATGAGACGTCTCGTAAATCAGACTCACTAAATATAAATGCAAACGATGAAAACTTTGCAGGTGAAGCTATCGCTGCGTAAGCTTTGATAGTGTAACCGCACCGTGCGCTGCTATATAACCAGCGCCCCGTTGACCGAGCTCGCTTATCGGTATCGAATCAACGGTCATAGAAGATAAGCTCGCATCTTAACCCGTCCCGAGTTAAGCTGTTAAATTAAGGGAATCGCCGTGTTCAATCCTGCCCGTCGGAGGGACCACGGTTAACTTAAAAGACAAGGCTACGCATGTAGAGCTGATGGCAGAGGATTTGCGGACGCGGGTTCGATTCCCGCCGCCTCCACCAATTAAGCCTTTGATTACCAATCATTAGATATCTAGCTCTGGGTTTAGCTGAAGAAAAGAGCTCTGGGTGATTTTCGTCGCAATAAACTTCAAAATCCATCAGATTACCTCCTAAATTAAAGAGATTTTATCTGCTAGTTTGTGCATTTCAAAATGATATTAATTGCTATTAGCTAGAAGGGGGCAGGCAAAAAAATGGTTAAGCATATGAAATGCGTCAAAAAGAATCTGGTTTATATTTTTTTAAGTCTCGATAAAGTTTGTCACTGTTGAAAAAATATGTGCTATCGTGGTTTTGTCTTTGTTTTTTATATAAGCTAAACACCTCATGTAAAAAAATAAAATTGTGGCCACAAGTGCCCCATATATCCTTGATATCTAGGTCTCCTCTTGAATAAAAAAGCTAATTGTTTCTAGAAAATCAATTAAGTAAAGCACGTAAATAAATTTCTTACCTTCTCTCCCTGCTTTTTGACTTAAGTTTAATATGTCTTTTGCTGTATGATGTAAAGCGCCTGGGTAATCTTTTGAAATGGGGCTAGTTGTATCTCTATAGTTATGAACAAAAAAATCGTGGATTATTTGTCTAGCAATAATGATTTCCTGCAACCCCATCGCTTATATAAAAATAATAGAAATTCATTGCCTGTTAATTTATTCGCACGTTGGAACTCAATAAATGCAATAAATGCCAGAACCCCTGTAGCCAAGAAAATAAAATAATTAATTTCTTCTGCGCTAGTCGATTCGAATAACTTTTTCCAGCAAAGAAGGACAAAAACAAGCAGCCCGATAACTAAAAATATTGAGATGGGGTGTTTTTTAAGAAATTTCATATGGCTTCCTTCCAAAATTTCTTTATTAAATTTATAGCTCAATTTAAACGTTTCAGCAGCCAAATTCCTTGATGTATGGGGTATGTTCTACGTATATAAAATAAATTATTTATGAGTTATCTTTTATGTTTTTAATTTTTGGTGGTGAATGTGAAATCAGTATGTGTTTATCTGGGGGCGAAATTTGGTAACTCGACACTCTTTAAAGATGTTGTTGTTCAATTAGCGCATCAAATAGCTCATTCTAATATTCGTTTGGTTTATGGAGGCTCTGGTTTAGGCTTAATGGGGCTACTGGCAACTAATGTAATAGATTTAGGAGGAAAGGTAACAGGAATAATCCCTGAAAATCTTATTGCCTTAGAAAAACCATTAACATCGCTAGATGAGCTTATCATTACCAAAACGATGCAAGAACGAAAAATGCTGATGCAGGAAAAAGCAGATGCATTTATTGTGATGCCCGGGGGGCTAGGTACTTTAGAAGAGGCTTTCGATACTTGGAATGCTATTAAAATAGGGGCTTTTAAGAAGCCTTTTGGATTTTTAAATATTGATGGATATTTTGATGGTTTGTTTTCTTTTATAGCTAATGCTGAAAAGCATGGTTATATTTCTAAAGCACAGGCGCAAATACCCAAAATTAATACCTGTCCATCATTATTACTGTCTGAACTATCAACATGTTGTTCATTTGACTCAGAAAGTTGTTAAAATAGGAAGTTAGAGTATGTCAGGCCTAAATTTAGAAAAGCATTTCTCTTTAACCAGCAGTAAGCTTATTCAGCAAATTTGTAATCCCGTATTAAATCCAATTGGTATTACTTATTTTAATTATATCAAAATCTATCTCAATGATTGCTCAAGAGAGCTTCTAACAAATAATGCTGACTGGATTGACCATTTTTATAAAAATGCCTTATACGATACGGTTGAAGCGATTGATATTGAGCACCTTTTGCCAAAGGGTATTTTTCATGGTCTGAAATGGACAAGGCCTCCCCTGTTTCTGTAGTGCAGGGAACAAACAAAAAATTTTAATTGATGTTTTAACAAAATATAGTGAAATGGATATTAATAGACTTGCCTCGGTGTTGGAAGTATCTACAGAAATGCTAAATGATATTTGCGAGGCAGATAGCTTCTTAGTAGCAAAAAAAGCGGATTGTTTAGCTCAATTATTTTTGATATTTTTTGGAAAACAATTTTTTCGCAAATGTACCTTAATTCGCAATTTTAGAGATTGATTATGAATGAACGCGGCATACATATGCATCAATGCTGCTTTCTGCCGGGGAGAACCCATTGTGGTTGGCTACACAGATGGGGCATAGGGATACGGAGATGATTATCAAACACTATGGGCGTTGGATCCCTGATAAGTCCACTGTTGCTGGATATCAACAGGTGAATGATTGGAATTTAAGCATGGGCACTACCAAATATGTTAGTTAAGCAAACTAAGTAATCTATGTATCTGCCCCACAAGATAAAAGGGAATTGATATAAAAGTATAGTTTACGGATTTCCCTAAATTATCTTTTACAGCTACATTAGTTTTACTTGGATGATCAGAATTAATTCGCATGGCGAGAGGTAATTTTTTTAATCCCATGAAAACATGTAGTGACTTTAGGCTTCCTGTGGCACCAGCTTTTACTTCAATAGGTATAATTTTATTACCATGTTGGATTACATAATCAATTTCAGCACTTGAACCGGCCTCTTCTCTATGCCAATAATACAAAACTGGTTCAATATAGGGTGGTTCAATTGTTCTTAGCAATTGGCCAACTACCTGTTCAGCGATGCCGCCATTATTAATCAAAAGAATTTCATTTGTTGAATTAATTTGGTTTAAACTCAGTCCTAGTGCTGTACTACATAAGCCTATATCAAGGAAAATTTCTTTAAAAAATTTTTCTTTAATTTCAGATGCGAGGGGAACACCATTTGCTGAGCTACTTTGTACTCGGTGGCTAATTCGGGCTTTTTCTAACAGATCTAATACATGCTTTATTGTCGATGCTTGAATCGTTTTATTAACTCTACTAAATACAAATTTTTGTCCAAGCATTTTTGGAATAGAATTAATTACTTCGTCTAATCTTTCTGTCGCTAAACGGCCTTTATATTTTGAAAAGTCATCGCGATAGGTGGCCAATAAGTCATTTTGTATTTGACTAACTCTATTTAGAGAGCGTTCAGCAGCCCAATTAGAGACTACAGCGGGCATACCGCCGATAATCAGATATTCTTTAAATAAAGTAGTTAATTGCTCGTGAATCGCAGAGGGGAGCTCGACACTTAGGTCATATTGATTTAAATAGTCATAAAGTGATTCTTTGTCATTTGCTAATAAAAATTCATCAAATGACAATGGTTCCAAATGCATATAGCTAACTCGCCCAACCGGCATACTAAATGAGTGCTCCGCTAGAATAAATTCTAATAGAGAGCCAGCGGAGATTACTGCTAGTTGGGGTAAATCTTCTGCAAACCAACGGAGTTTGCTAAGCAGTTGAGGTGCTGCCTGTATTTCATCTAGGAATAATAAGCACTTTGGGGGATCTATTTTCTGATTTAATACCGTACTTAAATTTAATAAAATTTGATTTACATCATTAGAGGCAAAAAGACTGGCATAGGAAGGTTGCTTCTCAAAGTTGAGTTCAATTAATTGCATTCCTGTCTTTTCAGCTAAGTGCCTTACTAGCCATGTTTTACCAACTTGTCTTGCCCCACGAATGACTAATGGTTTCCGGTCAGGTGAAACCAGCCAGTTATTCATATAATTTAATAGAGTTCGTTTCATTTAATATACTTATCATTAGTAATATACTAAATTATAAGCAATAATATATTTAAGTCAACAAAACAGACGGTTGTTTTTATTATTAAACCAACAAAACAGAACCTTGTTTTAATTAATAGCCATGGAAAACAGAGGGTTGTTATTTGGATTTTTAAAGTATTGAGGGCCAGTAACACCACATAATATTTACTTTAATCTCCATTAAATACTAATACTTACCTATTACTGGAGATTAAAGTAAATGACGGTAGAACAATTTTTTTATGACCACTCAACCAACCATAAATTGGGTTATCAAGAAACACCAAAGGTTAATTAAAAAATATAGCGGTTGCAAGGAAACAAATTCAATTCCCATGTCAGGTCTTTCAGAGATTTTCACAACAATTTTTTTACAATTATTATAAAGATTTTCTATTCTGCTTCATTAATTCGAATATTAATAAACTGCCAAGGATCACTTTGATCAGTATGTTTACTATTTGAATTGCCTCTGTCCTGTAGTGGAGTCCAATCTGTGTAATAACCACCGACTTTCCCAAGATAAGGTAAGGCTAAACTCAAAATAAACTCATGGTCCATGTCTTCAGGCTCTGTAATTCCCCGTTCTGGATTGTTAATAGCCCAAACCATAGCTGCTAGAACCCCGGCGGCAACTTGTAAGCTTGTCGCATTATTATGATTCACTAATTTTCTAGCCTCATGTATGGATAGATGAGAGCCATACCAGTAAGCTCCTTTTTTATTTCCCATTAATAAAACTCCGAGTTCATCGTAGCCATCAACTATCTCTTTTAAAAGAATACGCTTTTCCTTTTGAGTGATGTAATTTCTTTGCACGAGCTCTTTTAAAGATAAAATAGCATCAGGGCAAAGATGATAAGCGTAATGAACTGTGGGTCTGTAATAGACCTTATTGTCTTTATGTAACGTTAAATATTCTGCAAGAGATATAGACTCGGTATGGGTTATTAAAAAACCATTGATGGGGCCAGAGTTAGGCGTCCAGGTACGGACTTGGGTCTCTGCCCCTGGCCGACCAAGATATATTCCACAATTTGATCCAAAACTGTGATGGTTCGCATCAAAGGGCCAATGGCGCTCATGGCTTCCCCAGCCTAGTTCAGCAGGGCGAACCGCTTCAGAAATTAACGCATCTACTGACCATGTATTTATAAACTCATTCTCTTTTTTAGCTTGAGAGGAAATTTGCGTATCACGTTCAGAAATATGTATGGTTTTTATATCAAGATCATGGGCCAATTGCGCCCATTCCACGGCTTTTTGTGGACGGGTAAAATTCAAATTATTATCGTTTGCTATATTCAAAAGGGCTTGTTTAAGGAAGTGGGATACTAACCCAGGATTGGCCCCATGCCTTAATACTGCGGTAGGTCCTTTTTTTTCAAGTTGTAATGTCGCATCACGCAACGCGTAATTAGAAAGTAGTTGACTATTATCGCTATACCTTTCTTCCCAACACTCGGCGGCTGCATCCAAATATAATAGATTATTTAATTGGCAATATTTTATTAAATCAATACTGGATACACCTACCGATAAGTTTAATAAAAAATCACCAGGTTTAAGAAGAGCGGATAAAAGGTCTTGGTAGTTATGTTCTGTAACGGCAATTTCTTTGAATGAAACGCCATACTCTTTTGCCACATCCGCACCAAAATTATGTTTGGATAGAATAACAATTTGCTTGGGATTTAATTTAAGATATTGGAACAAAAGAGGTAAAATTGCTTGCCCAATACTGCCGAATCCAAGAATTAGAACTTTACTTTTATAAACTGTTTGAATCACCGATTTAGCCATAATTACCCTTCAAAAAGAACATCTTTTGATAATTATTTAAAGTACAGGGGGGTACTAACTCTCCAAAATTTTATCGGTTAAATTTAATTTTTCCTCACCTTAGTATAGTTCACAAAAATGATTAGATTGTGAGTTGCAATAATCCAATCAGTGGTCAATGCGTTTATTACTTTAGTTTCCTATACTATATTTGATGAAAACAAGCATACTAAAAATAAATTTATATACCCTAACAGGCTAACGATTTACCAGTTTAAATTTACCCAGAAGGGATTTGATAAATGAAACGTTATGAAATGTATATTGATGGCAAATTCACTTCCGCCCAAAACGGTGCCACTCGCGATATTATTGATCCCGGTAACGGTAAATTAATTGCAACAGTTCCAGAAAGTAGTAAAGAAGATGTCGTGGTTGCGATTAAGGCTGCGCGAAAGGCTTTTGATGCAGGCGAGTGGAGAAAAACATCAGCACTTGACAGAAGTAAACTGTTATTTAAAGTTGCTGATTTGATTCGCGCCAATGCTAAAATGTTAGCGGAGCTTGAAACCCGAAACTGTGGTAAGCCATTGGCAGAAGCAGAATATGATGTGGTTGATGCAGCCAATTGTTTTGAGTTTTACGCAGGCCTCGCTACTAAAATTCATGGCGAAACGATGTCGGTTCCAGCGAACTCTTTTAGTTATGTTGTCCGTGAGCCGATAGGCGTTTGTGGACAAATTATCCCCTGGAATTTTCCACTCCTAATGGCAGCGTGGAAACTTGCTCCTGCACTTGCCGCAGGAAATACCGTCATATTAAAACCTTCAGAATTAACACCGCTAACTGCCCTTGAACTAGTCAAACTAATTGATCAATGTGGATTCCCCGCCGGTGTTGTGAATCTTGTCACTGGTCCTGGTGTAGGAGTAGGTGAAGAATTATCAACGAATGCGATGGTGGATAAAGTTGCATTTACTGGTGGAACAGTTACTGGAAAAAAAATAATGCAAGCCGCTACGGGAAATTTGAAACGAATATCATTGGAACTTGGTGGAAAAAATCCAAATATTGTATTTGCAGACTGTGATTTGGAGATGGCCATTGATGGCGCCCTTTTTGGTGCATTTGCCAATCAAGGCGAGGTGTGTTCGGCTGGTTCTCGTTTGATCGTTGAGCGTTCTATTCACCAAAAAATAGTGACAGGAATGTTGGAAAAAATTCCAAATATTAAGCTAGGCCATGGTTTAGATGAGGGGGTTAAAATGGGGCCGCTGGTTTCACGCACCCACCTCGAAAAAATAGAACATTATATCAAGATAGGGATTGATGAAGGTGCAAAATTGATCTGTGGCGGAAAACGTCCTACAGGTGAAGCTTATGAAAAAGGCTATTTTTTCGAACCCACTATTTTTGATGAAGTAAAACCTGCAATGCGTATTGCCCGTGAAGAAATTTTTGGTCCGGTACTCGCAGTGATTCCTTTTGACACTGAAGAAGAAGCCATCCAAATTGCAAACGATACGGAGTATGGTTTAGCCGCAGCGGTGTGGACTAAGGACCTTGCTCGTGCCCATCGCGTGACCGCTCAAATTCGTGCCGGAATTCTTTGGGTAAACCACTACCACCCAACGCATAATGAAATGCCTTGGGGTGGATACAAACAAAGTGGCTCCGGTCGTGAATTAGGTTTGTATGGAATCGAAAGTTATCTTGAAATCAAGCAAGTCAATATTAACCTCGATAATGCACCAATTGGGTGGTACTAATGGATAGGATTACTATTAAAACATCAATACCAGGACCAAAATCAAAAGTATTGATGGAACAGCGCTATAAGCATGTTGCGCGCGGTCCATTTCACACTACCCCTATCTTTGTAGAACAGGCAAAAGGTTCGTTTATAAAGGATGTCGATGGAAATGTATTTCTGGATTTCTCATCTGGAATTGGCGTGGTAAATACAGGCCACTGCCCCGATGCGATAGTCAATGCAATCCAAACCCAGGCTAAAAAATTCCTTCATACAAGTTTTAATATCCTTCCTTATGAAGGCTATATCAAAGTGTGTGAAAAATTAAATTATCACACCCCTGGGGATTTTGAAAAAAAATCACTCTTGTTGAATTCAGGAGCTGAGGCTGTCGAAAATGCAATTAAAATTGCACGTGCCTATACGGGAAAGCAAGCCGTAATTTGTTTTGATCATGCTTACCATGGCCGCACCTACATGGCTATGGCACTTACAGCCAAGAATAAACCTTACAAACATGGATTTGGTCCATTTCTTTCAGAAGTTCATCGTGCTTCCCTACCCTATGAGTATCGTTGGCAAGGAAAAAATTGTGTGGAAGAGTGTTTCAATGATTTTTCTGAACTTGTTAACTTTCGTGTGGGCATTGAAAATACCGCTGCAGTAATCTTAGAACCAGTGTTAGGGGAAGGCGGCTTCATCCAATTTCCAGTCCCATTTTTACAAAAGCTTCGTGAGTTTTGTACGGCAAACAATATTGTTTTCATTGCCGATGAAATTCAATCTGGTTTTGGACGGACTGGAAACCTCTATGCGATGAAGACAATGGGGGTTGCCCCTGACCTTACTACATCGGCAAAGGGGCTCGGTGGTGGAACAGTTATCGCTGCGGTAACAGGTAAAGCTGAAATGATGGATGCGGCGATGGTGGGTGGGTTGGGCGGAACCTTTGGAGGGAATCCACTGAGTTGTGCAGCAGCTCTTGAAGTATTCAAAATTTTTGAAGAGGGAGAACTTTTGAAAAATGTCACTAATCTTTCAAAAGTACTTCACTCCAAACTTTCTAGATTTAAAGAAAAATATGAAATAGTAGGTGATTTCCGTGGTCTGGGTGTTATGCAGGCGATCGAGCTTGTGAAAGATAAAAGCACGAAGGAACCCAATAAAGAAGCGGCGGACAGATTAACAAGATTTTGTTTAGAGCATGGTCTGGTAATTCTTAGCTGCGGAGGATACGGAAATGTAATCCGCCTCCTCATGCCACTTGCGACTGATATAAACGATTTGGAAATTGGACTTTCTATCATTGAGGAAGGACTCAAAACATTATAAAAGAAGTTTAGAGGTGTAGCCTGGGTGGCGCAGAGCGACAACCGGGTTTCCAATTCATTAACAATGAATAAATCCTTTCCAGACGACCTCCCGGATGTCAGCTAAAGCGTCCAGGCTACACTTGCTACATTCACCATCAACTTATAAACATCTAACTAATATTAAGAGGGATACAATAGATTATGGTGCTTTTGTAAAAACGCAATTACTATTAACTGTATCATCCAAAGGATTTAGGTTACTATAGAATTTTGCTTGCATAGTCATTAACAGTTGGTCATTATTTAATGCCATCGACGTTTCTGATATAGACGTATATATCATGCTTCCATTGTTATCCGCATTTAGACTGGTCCCATTAATCATTAACGCCGTTTTTTTAGGATCCCATGTCAGGCGTAATTGAGAGTTATGATAAAAATCAGTATCTGAAGAAGAGAAAGTTGTTATAGCGCCAAATTTAAAACCGTACCCATTAATTGTAATAAAATTTTCTAACTGCTGTATTTCTAACTGGAATTCTCCCTCAATATCAGTACAAGTTCCTGACCAATTCCCAGAAAAATCAGCATCTTTAATGCTGGGATGATTAATTATAGCATGTTGAATTTTACTTTTTGGTAAATGAGCATTTAAAAAAAAGGGGGTTAATGAACCAGCAACGCTTGTCGTTGTTACTACCGCTCCTAAAAGAATCCCTCTTGCCAATGTCCTTAACATAAAACCTCCCGTTGCTTTAATTAAATATTACACTTGGGCGTGTAATGACCCAAGAGGAAATTATATATGATTTAAAAGAATCATACGTAAATGCCCACCATTTTACGAGGCGCTCAAAATTTAGGCAGTTAATGCCCCCTTCTCACGCTACTTCTGTGCCTTAGCTATTTGTGAAAAAAGGCTTAAAAAAAGATTTTCAACATCCCAACATTCTAATCATCAATCAAAAAGCAGAACATTTCCTGGATTGAAAATCCAAAGCAAATTATTGCGCCTTTTAATCTTGCCACTAAAGAAAATCACCTCGAAACCACCCTGGAAATTCTAATAAACTCGCAGTTCTCTCTCATTTAACCCTACAGAATTAATGAATTAATTCTATTATTCTAATCTCCGATTAAGGGAAATATAACGATGCCAAAGAGCAAAAAAAGCCAGAAGGAAACGGACCCATTAATACATCAAGAATTACTTGGATTTCCTAAAAGCCTCAGCAACGGCAAGCGTAGCCTGGTTGGCGCAGAGCGACAACCGGGTTTCCAATTCATTAACAATGAATAAATCCCTTCCGGGCCTATTCCTGGATGTCAGCTAAAGCTGCCATCCAGGCTACGCTTGTTGCTACACTTTCCGTCCGTATGATTCATTGTGGGGGAGAAATTTCGTTCAACTCTGTTTCCTGATGAGTTGCTTGACACATTAGATGGCTCTTGATTTTTTGAAGTGTATTAAAAAAAGCTTCCCTGTTTCTGGCTAAACTCGAGGAATTGTTTGTTTCAGGAAGGGCTTGCCCGTTTTCAAGATTGGAAATATTAGGTATTTCAACTCCTCTCACTCGTTCAATTAAGGAGGAAACACTGTTTTTTAAGGCGTTGTAGCGATCAGCTACTTTATCAGGTATATCAGCTTTGTAGCAGGCAAAGCCTGTACATCCCAAAACGGCACCTACACATACAACACCTAAAATAATACCAATCGTTTCTAAAGTTTCTTCATTACAAGAGTCAGATACCTTATCTAAAAGTGCACAAAGGCAATCATCAAAAAACGCATCATCAGAACCATAGTTAGTAATATACGTAGAAGAAAAAGTGCCTCCGCAAGTTTTTGAGCCAAATACATTATTTATATCCCGATCGCGTTCGGACGCTCCACACCCCCCCTCATCAGTATTTTTTATCACCTCTTCCATAAAATCATCTTTTTTACAGCGACTATCAGAGGTTATCAAATAATCAGATTTACCTGGATTTTTAAAATAGCCTTTATATTCCTTTTTTTGTGAGGAGGATTTACTGGCCTCAACTTTAAGCATGAGAATATTTAAAAAAATGAGGACTTGGAGCATAAAAAAGAAGTTTCTATCAAATGTGGCATTGGTATTTCTAGGCATAATTACTCCTTTAATTTAAAACAACGCCATTATATATAGTTAACTTTATTTAAATACAAGATTTTTCCCTCTTATTTATTGATGTCGAATCAGGGTAATTTACCTTACCCATTTGAGTTGAGCGTTTCATGATTTGTCACCTGCCTGCCTTATAGAATTAATTAACTCATTCTATTATTCTACTTCCAGTTAAAAGGGAGATTTATCTATGAAAAAGAGCAAAGAAGCGCCAGAAGGAAAGTCATTAATTGATAAAAAATTACCGGAATATCCGAAGACTCCTCATGATTTGACCAATACTGATATTCAAGCCATGGGGCTAAGATATATGGAAAAGGTTAAGAAAATGGAGGGCAAGAATTTTGTTAGGAAGTTCTTCTCGAGTTACAAAAATCAAGCAGCAGCACAACAACTTATCAATTACAGAAATCAGTCACAGCCCCATGAAAAATGGGAGTTTTTAGCCGACCTATATCCAGAATTAAAGTATCCTGATGACAAGTTAGCAATCGAAATAATTGCTTTGTTTAAAACTGTCTTTAAACGCGATATTTTGCTCAAGGTAAAATGTCCTGAGAAACATTCAGCTTATCTATCAATGCAAAATGTTTCAGACTCCTTAAAAGGTATTTCTAGCCAACATTTTCTAAAACACTATGTAGAACTTTATAATGCCTCAAATAACTCTCATCAGACAAGGGATTCAACTCCTTCGAACCAGGAATCGCCGTTGTTTACATACCCTTAACTAATAACAACTGCCTTGAAGCATGCTCAAGGCAGTTGTTATTAGTATGTCATGCCTGCAGGTTTGGGTACACTAGAAGAAGCCTTTGAAACATGGAATGCCATTAAAATAGGTATTTTGGATAAACCCATCGGCTTTTTAAACGTAGGTGGTTATTTCGATGACTTATTTTCCTTTATATCCAATGGCGAGAAAAAGGGATTAATTTCTGAACGACAAATAAAAATACCGTACATAAATTCTAATCCGGAATTACTGCTCTCTGAATTATTAGCATACTACTTATTTGAAGCAGTGAGTTATTGAGGCTATACATGTAGTCTCTTAGCCTCAATAATTTAGTCCTACATAGGGCCTTTAGGTGTGAAATCAGTACTCGGTGAAAACTCCACCATTCTCTTTAAAAGTAATGCGAGAATAAATATCGTTACACTTAAGACTGCAAGAGGATATCCAGTTAATTTAGGCTGGTAAGAATGCATCTTAACGAGATCATCATAAATGCCAGTCATTTTTTCATAGATACCGGTGCATTGCTCAAGAATCTTTTTATATTCATCGTCCTCCAGCGCAATATTTTCATCCAATTCCTTTTTCATATCCTCATAAAGAGCAAGTGGCGATTTTTTTTTCGTTGATAAAAACATAAGTGCATGGGAGAAATTATATTGATTCTTTGGTATTTGATACACAGTTAAACGATTACTAGGGTCAATGTATTTAGTTCCAATCATATTCCCACCATGCATAAATCCCGAAACATGCATTAAGAAATGTGCAAGTAGAACTTTCGGGGAATATTGTTTTATGTCATGAAGGTATTTTTTGGTTGTACTTGTTATCGCGTCATCAGGAATGTTATCAGCGTCGACATCCAATAATTGTAAATCTTTTTGCATCCCTGGGGTACGCCATAATTCGTCAAGATAAGTTAAGGTAAAAAATGCACTTATTTGTGCTTTGCCATCATGCGACAAGTTTTTTAATTGGGTTTCTATGGCTTGGATAATCAAAAATTGTTGGATCAATCGAGACACATAGAGCTCTTTAGGGATCACTTCATTTTTAAAAAGATAATCGGTTTTAAAAGGATGGTTTTCAGCTGTATTATGCTCTTTAGTCAGTTTTCCAACTTTACCATCTACATAGGTTGCTTTTAATAGGGCTCTAAACATCGATCGATTTCCTTGCTCAAGAGTGAATGTCAGTGTGTAAGTCGTTGCGCATGTATGATACTGCAGATTGCTCAGCAAATATATTGCCAGATTAGTTTGCCAAGTATTTGACATCATAGAGGGGCAACTTTAGAGTGTTTTTATTTTTTGACAGGCCTATGAAAAGTAAATCTGAGATCACTCAATCTCTTGATGTTATATACCATACTGATATTACTGTTAATGATTTACGTGGAATTAGTACGCCTTCCGAACAGGTAGCCTGGGTGAGCGGAGCCAAGGGTACAGTGATTTGCACTCTCGATGGCGGCAAAACCTGGGACTTAAAGAAAGTCCCTGGAGCAGAGAAGTTAGATTTTCGTGATGTCAAAGCATTTGATAAAAATACCGCTTATATAATGAGCGTAGGGTATGCTACAGAATCACGCATCTATAAAACTGATGATGGCGGGCAAACATGGAACTTACAATTAAAAGGCCAGAATCTATCAGAATTTTTCAATTGCATGGCCTTTTGGAATCAAAATCATGGTCTCGTGCTTAGCGACCCCGTTGATGGTAAATTTACTCTATATACCACACAAAATGGTTGTACATGGTCGAAAATACCCAGTGATGGAATGCCAATCGCTTTAACTGACGAAGGGGCGTTTGCTGCCAGCGGTAGTTGTATGACTGTTTATGGCAAAAATAATGTATGGTTTGGCTCTGGTTTAAAAACTGCCCGCGTTTTTTATAGTCAAGATGGTGGATTTAATTGGCATGTTTCAGAAACACCCATTAAGAAGGATACAAAATCCTCCGGTGTTTTTTCTATTATATTTTCTGATCAAAACAAAGGAATGATTGCGGGAGGAGATTATGCGAATCCCCAAATAGGTGGCTCAAACCTGGCAATAACTACTGATGGAGGAGTAAATTGGCACCCTGTTGACATATCACCTCAATATTACTGGTCTTCGATTTCTTTTACTCCCGATAAAAAAAATTATATGGTCGTTGGTTCAACACATGTTGGTTATACGTCAAGCCCATTTTCTCAACAAAATACTAATAAAAATGGCTCTGACGTTGTTCAATCAACAATAACCAAGGAACCTGACCTTAAAGAAAAAGCAAACAGCATTTTATGCCCACCTTGGGAAAATTCGTTGACTAATGTTACCCTCAATGCGTTTAGTTTTTGGAAAAAAGATAGAGCATTAGCGATCGGCCCAAAGGGAACCATTGTCGAAATAGCAATACCTACTTCAAAAATATGAGGACCTAACTTTGCTTTAAGAAGGTTTAAAAACCTGTAAAGGAATCGCAGTGTCGGAAACCACTGTAGTTCGACTAAAAAATCGAAAGGGTGACATCAATTTTTCTGCCGTTTTTAAAATTTTCTCTGCTGAACTGATAAACCCTGTACAATCAGTGATGGCAGCGTGAATGACAGGGTGAATTTTTTGCTTTTCATACACGTATTTTATGACCTCAATTAATTCAAGCATGGATAGGTCCCCTTGAAAATCTTGTAACGCAAGGAATGCTTTGCGTATGCGCATTAAAAATTGTGGGGATTGCCCGTTTTTAATCGCCTTTTCAATATGCGTTGACAATAAACTGTCCACACTCGAGGAAAAGAACATGTTTTTCATGACAACATAAGGCAAATCACGAATAAAATCAGCGAGCATTTTGAGCTCCGATTCATCAGGCTTTTCCAGGGATACTTCACCAAAATCATACGCGTCCAAAATTATCTCGTCGGTAACAGGATTAACCAATACACGCATCTGATTGCCATGTCTATCAGAATCAAAATGATCACCACTTGCGATGTTCACTAGCTCCTTGATAAGTACTGCCTTGGCAACGGCTTTCCTGATGAGAATATTTTGGGGACTGAGTTTGTCAAACTCATTGAACTCAACACCACGTGCAAGCTCGATAAATCGATATCCTTTGCCGTTGCTTAAAAGAGACACGGGTTTCATTTGAATAGCAAATGTGATGTCCTTAACGGTAACATCCATATTAAATGTATAGATACGGCGGGCAATTTCAAATTGCTTCACGCTTGCCTGTGTATCCATTTCAAGCTCTGAGAGTTTTTCTGATTCTTTAAGAGTCGCAAGACCTAAATCACGTATTTCATCCATTAGTGGGTGTTTACAATTTTGAATCGTGGTTGCTAAATGACGAAATCCTTTTTGGCTTTCATTGGTAGCATTTTCTCGACATAAAGACAACACTACATGCTCATCGTTTTGTAAAATCACCTCTAATGCAAGATTATACGAGGCAGAACCAAGTAACCTGCCTATCCGTTTGATTCTGGCGCGCTCTTTAGCCGGCAATGTTTCATTAATCAGCCGTTCTAATTCCCATCGATCCGGAGGATTGGCGTGATTCTTAGCATGCTTTAAATCATCCCGGATATGAGCAGGAGTGTTAGGATGGCTATGAATAGCTTGTAATAATTTAATATAAGGTGGTCCCATGTGCTCACATATCATAGCCAATTTTTTCCCCACTCTTTTTGATGAGTCACGCGAGTCATTTGAGGCGACAAGCATGGCCGATAGTAAATAACTACGTTCATAAGGATCGGCAGAGTCTAAATAAGACTGAAGAAGAGCAAGGGCGAAATTTTCATCAGAATCAGAGCTAACATTTGGAAAAAGCTTATTAGCGACATAAGTAAATGCTTTTTTATAGGCAGTTTGACTTGAGGCATCACTCTCAACAGTTTTTGTTGGCATTAATAGATAATCAATAACAACAGCTCGCTGATAAATTGAGAAATCCCAAAACTCATAATAAAAATTCTTAATGGCATAAATGATGGCGGTGCGCTTTTCCTTTTCCCTGTCCATAACCTCCGGGTTCGACCTGAAATCATAATGGGCAAAATCGATTAAAGACTCTATTTTCTGATGAGCTGAGAGATATTTAGAAAATAATTGAACGGAGCGATCTGTTAACGGAGAAGAGATAAACTCTAAAAATTGTCGTCTATCTTCATCATGATTACTAAGCTGTTGACACAATTTTGCCAAAGCCGCAATAACAGAGCTCGATGAAATTTTTTTATCACTTACGAGGTAATGTTTTTCAGGCTCAAAATGCATGCCCACCAATTCATTGACACGAGTTTGTGATTCAATTCTCACTGTCAATTTTGATAAAATAGCATATTTATCTTGTCTAGAGGCTTTTTTAAGAACACTGTCAATGGCTGGTTTAATAGTATTAAAATACGTTTCGCTACCATCATCTTTTCCATAAAGCAAAGAAAATGCTTCAACGAGTAAATTAATAGCCCTTGCTCGCAATTCAGGATCATTTACGGGGCTATATTTCTCATTAGAATACAGCAACTCCTCCAACACTCTTATACGCTCATTCACATCATGAATTTGTTCTATTTTTTTGAGCAGTACATCTCGCAAACGCGCTTGTTGTTCTTGATTAGGAAATGATAATGTAGTGTCGTAGGAGCGATATATAGTCATCAAAGTACTATAAGGAATCGCTTCGAGTTTAGCCTCAGAAATCTGAGAATCCCAAGACAAATGTTTAATAATGTGTCTTCTATAGCGGTATTGACATAAAGTATCGAAAGTAAGTTTTAAAATTTTTTCTGTCGTCGCACTAAAAAAATAATAGTCATTTTCTTGTAAATGCGAAGCTAGTATCCTGCATGCATCGAAGGATAGATAACTCTTTTCCATTAATGGTAATAATTGGGTAATACAGGGAAGAGAAAATGTTGTAAAAGGCAACTTGTAAAGACTCAGATAGACACTTAATGGTACATCACCATCTTTAGTATACGTTCGGATAAATTGGATAATTTCATCAGGAGTAAATAAATTGAATTGAATATCCTGAAATTTTTGCTGCACAACAAATTGAACATAAGGCACATTATAATTAAAGGGATTGTATTCATAAGAGGGAATGCGACCCAGCTGCATCAAATTAAACTCACTTTCTTTATTCAAAAAGAAATCTTTAACACTATTCTTCTCTTCCTCACTCCCCTGCGCCATTTTAGCAAATAACCCTAAAAGAAATCTGACAGAAGGGTTATCGAGATTCATTGTTTTATCGAGTCCCGGAGCAGCCAAGGCAGGTAAATTAACTCTGAAAAAATTATTTAAAGCCTCTTTAGTAGGTCCAGAGGGTACAAACATATCTGTCACTAAATTATGTCTCTGTGAAAGATAACGCATTATAAATGTTTTATAATTAAACGTTTTGTCTTGTTTAAAACTAACATGACTATAAGGAGCGAGTTCGCCTGAGAGCTTGACTATCGGGGCTTTTTTTACTAGTTTCAATAAGGTGTTTGCGCCTAATTTGGGCCAAATTCTGGTCTCTCTGGTGACACCTATCCACCATAATACATTCGCCATCGCTGGACTTTTTGACTGAAGAGCCCATTTCACATGAAATTCCCAGGGTAAATGATGATTATTTTTGGTAAAACTGGTCCATGCAATGGACTCGCCGATTTCAGAACCAAAATAACGTGCATCACCTGTAGGCAAAGATTGTTGATGCGATTTTTTATAAGCGAAAAGCTTATTATGCGCTTTACCAAAACCTCTAAAGTGATTCTTTAAAAGCTTCTTAAAGCTATTCACCTCTCCTGCTGCCTTCTCGGCTTCCTCTGCATTTTTTGCATTTATAAATCGATTAATAGCAAGTTGTAATTCTCTAAAGGGGCCTAACGCAACTATTTTTTTCTCCTGCCTGAATTTAGGATCAAAAATGCTAAAATAAATGTACTCAAATGCAGGAATTCGCAACTCAAACGCCCGACTAATTAACGCATTTACTGCATGCGCCTGAGCCCTATCGCGAAAATCAATGCCGATTCGTTTTATTAAGCAACAAAAATGTCTAACCCGAATACCAGGAGCGTAGACAAATTCATAAGGAAGAAGTTCAATTTTTAAATCAGGTAAGCAGGTCGTAAGAACATTAATTTTTTCCACTTTTGTTTTACATTCTATAAATTTCTCACTAAAAAATACGGCTTGTTTGATTGACTGTAGTTCACTGACAATATTAGTCGGTATATCCTCTTTAGCACTCATGTTCACACGTAATGATTCATCCTTCGCCAATAAGGTCATTAGATTTTTAATGCGTTGTTCATAGGTCCACTTCGTTAAGATTGATAGTCTTGTTCCTGGCTCAATGATCTCAAGAACCTTACCAGCCGAGTTTTTCTTGCAAAATTGATTGGCTTTGCGTAAGTAACCTATAGCTGCATCTGCATGTTTACATTTGGCAAGAGCAAGACCATCCAGGTAATGATGTTCCTCAGCTGAAATATCATCATTAGACACGCCACCATGGTATTTAATTTGAAGCAATGCACGGGCAACACCAAATCTTAATTCATCAACACTAAATTGCTGAGGTATTTTGCATAACAATTCTCTATGGATTGCAATTTTTGGTACATCAAAACCATTAATTACACTCACTAGATTATTATTGGATGTCGTAATAAAGAACTCTATATCGGCCACGAAATTATCAGGCTGTAACTCATGCATTAGACTTGTGAGGAATGATTTTGTTTCTGCAAACTCTGGCGAGGCAAGCGATGTTAATTGATATTCTTCCATGATTAAAGGCAAACGGGTCTTAAGCGATTCATTACCGGTTATTGTCCAATAGGTTTGAAGCGTTGTTATATTTTTTAAGAGGTACCAGTCTGATGTTTCAAATTGAATAGATGTCCATTTACCATTTTTATGTAAGAGTGGATAGCAAACTGGTAACGATTGATAATCTTTAGCAAAACAAACCAGATCATTCCATGAGTCGAATAGAAAAGCATTCTCACCCCAAGTTGACATATCCTCTAAGGTGCTCTTTTTATCACGATAAACTATAAAAGTATGATTTACACCATCTCCATAGTCCACCGATACTTTTTCAAGGATACCGCTGAACAAAAAAGACAAGTCCTTCTCTAAAATTTTTACGAGCGCCAAACAAGCATGCTCATCACAAAACCCGACATGAATCGCAGGATTGGAAAAATAGACCCCTCGCCAAAAATGCATGATTTTTTTGGCTGTTTCTAATTTTTCCTTACCTCTAATTTTATCGACGTAAAGATAGGACGGGATACGAAACTGGCCTTCACAAATGTCTCTATGTTCGGCAAGTTTATGACTATCCTCTATCCTTTGAGTCATTTCAGAATTGATGGATAAACTTTCGCCCCGTCGCACACGAAGAATACGCTCTTTAATATCGTTTTCGATGCCGGCAGCATCTATGACTTTATTTGGATAAATGTGCTTTAACGTCCGAGTTAACTTAGTACAGAGTCGTGAATTATTCTCTAACAAATCCTCTTGCAACTGTACCCAGTCGAGTTCAGACAGCTCAGAAACATGAGACTTATCCTTTTTTTGCATTGATAAATTTAATCTAGCATTCAGTAACTTATATATTTCGTACTCTATAAATTGAGAAAAAATAAAATTCTGATTTGCTTTTAATTTAAGGATGGCTTCATCTAAATCAGTTTCCTTAGGCACGCACTCTAAATCATCAAAACGATTGGCTGGATGAGGAATTTGTTTCTTAATTTCCTGGTGTATTTCTAATAACATGTCTAAGACTTCTTGATGTGACTTCACAGATGGACTCCTGTCTGAAAAAATTACTGGAAAGATAGCGATTGAAATGGATGACTTAAATTAGTGAATTAATTATTTGCCGGGAATAATGGCTGAAAATAATAGCATAGATGACAAATAGTCGTAAAAATAATTTACTTATTTATCATAATATTAACTAAATATTTAAAAAAAACTCGTGAGTGCAGAGATTGTAGGCCAAAATGATAGCGACCGCAGTGAAATAATAGCAAAGTATAGATTTAACGACTCTTCTGCCACTTAGTCGACTCCTCAACCTGGTACTCCAGAAACTCAGTTTTCTTCTTCTCGTAACCATGACCAGAAAGCGATTTAAAAAAATTAAAAACTCTTCGCTCATCATTTTCGATGGTGGCATGTTCTTTGGGCGACCCATTAGATGGATAAAGTAGTTCACCCCCTACTCCAAAATGGCAACAACCTCTTTTATAATTTGCACGAAAAGCAGCAATCAATGCCTGTATCTCATCTGGTAACCCTAACTGACTTTTGGATAAAATTTGTAAATGACTTGCCGCTCTCGCTAAGGCTTTTGTTGAGGGATATCCAGGATTCACTGCTTGAGGCAAGAAACAAAGACGACTGGATCTGATACTGTTGCAATATTTATTGAGTCCTTTTATCAAATTTCTTATTTTATCTTCTTGTTTATCCATCCTTAAATAAACGCAATGTCTATAAAGCAATTGTGAATATTCCATCACACTCCTCGCCGTATTTTTTCCCAATACCTGCTTAATGATGGATGATTTTAGAATGTCGATAACCGATAACAAACTATTCTGCTCTTGGAGAGAATACCTCCGAAATTTTTTTTCGTTGGTAAAATAAATTTTAAAATCAAACAAAGCAGCGATTAACTCCATCGCCATATTCTCAAGAGTATTCGCTGCCCATGATCGTCGGTTATTTAATTTCGTCTGTTGACTCACTGTTTCTTGAAAAATGGGCAATACCTTCTCCAAGACAAACTTTGTGCTTACCCTGAAGTAATGCGCATCGATTTCATCACTAAAATGGTAAGTTGCTGTACTATCACCTAGCGATTTTAAGTACATTAAAAATCGAGCTATTTCACCTTCTTTGATAGCGTCAATTGCAAAAAACATCGTTTTACCATTCATATTACCAAATTGGCATTTGACAGGTTTACTATGAACTCTTGCCAGTTTCAGTAATGTCTCTACAAAAGTATTGGTATAAGATGCGTTGATTGGGTTATTCAATAAAAAACGTGTCAGTTTCTCCAGAAATTCATCATAGGTTGAATTGATTGTTCTTTCTAAAATTTTAATCTCCTGGTTTCCTATCGAAACGCCTTAACAAGCTATCAATTACAATAATAATTCTTTTGAATAGTCGTCAAGTTACTATTTTTCTAGAAATACTAATCGTTGAAGGCGGTTGTTATCCCATGCAAAGTCATGCACTATAAGAAATTCCCACAGGAAGTCACCCTTATAATGATAAATGCCAACAAAAAATTAGGTGTTCTTCTGTATCCTCGCGTACAACCGATGGATGTAATAGGTCCTTGGGAAGTATTTGCCACCTGGAAAAATATTCTGGGCGGACCCTTAGACATGTATCTGGTTGCAGAAACTATGGACTTAGTCCAAGGTGAAAATGGCATCGTATTAAAACCTCATTGCGAGTTCTCAAACGCGCCTCAATTTGATTTTTTATTAATTCCTGGCGGTCCTGGCCGTCGTGAACAAATCTTCAATAAGACCACAATTCATTTTATTAGCCATCAAGCAGTATTCTGCGAATATGTCTTATCAGTTTGCACCGGTGCCTTTTTGCTAAACGCAGCCAAATTGTTGCAAGACAAACAAGCAACAACCTATTGGCGAGCTCTTGATGAGTTAAGGTTAAATGACGATGTGGACGTCGTTGAGGAAAGAATTGTAAAGTCGGGAAATATCTGGACTGCCGGAGGCGTATCAAGTGGTATCGACTTAGCGCTCGCGTTCATTAATGAAATAGCAGGCTCTGAGACTGCCTGCAAGGTCCAAGTCTTGTTTGAGTATTTTCCAAGTAACACGATTTATTGCCACAAAGCCAGGACTCTAGAGCTTCCTCCTTACACAGCGGATGGGCTAAAAAAAGAAGAAACCTTGCCTGATTATGTAAAAAAAATAATGAAGCAAATAGGGTAGTTACATAACTAAGTAATGCAGTATTAAACCAATTCCATAGGCAAGTACTGCCGTAATTACGCCTATAATGAAAGTTTCAATCCCTGAATTTAGCCAGGATTTCGACGACCAATGACTTTTGATTGAGCCAATAATAAAGAAGGTAATCCCTGTACCAATATTAGACCAAAAAAAAGCGTTGGACATATTAAACACATAAGGAAATAGGGGAATTAAACCGAAAATTAGAAATGCTAAAAAAGTATAGCAGGCTGATTTTAAAGGGGTTCGAATTAACAATGGTAAACCATATTCTTCTTGTAGCATGGTTTTAACCCATAGCGATTTATTAGACGTAATTTCATTAACCACCATATCTAAAGCATCCCCTTTTAAGCCTTTATTTTGAAAGATCTGCCTAATTTCCTCTCTTTCACCTTCAGGAATAATATCAATATGTTTTTCTTCAATTGCTTTGAGTTTATGATACTGCTCCATTTCAGCCTTGGTGCCCAAGTAATTGCTTGCTGCCATTGAAAATCCGTCAGCAAGTAAGTTGGCAAAACCTAAAATTAATATAACCACAGAAGATAACTGACCACCAACAACTCCGGAAACGATTGCAAACGTGGTAACAGCACCATCAATTCCACCATAAATCCAATCACGTAAATAACTTGGCGAAGGAACCGCTTCAAACCGCTCTATAATCTCAGCCTTTGAATGACCATGTTCTAATTTTTTCATGAAAATTAAAATTAAATTTCGACAAGCACTTAAATTGACATAATCACTGATAATTTCATAGAGGCATGGCAAAAGACTGTTCAATAAAAAGCCAGACTCTTAAGTAAATCTTAAGTTTCCTTTGTTACTCTATTCCACAATTTACGAGTACTGACAACAATGAGGGCTTAATATGCTATATGTTATCGTAAACTTACCACCCCGTGTGAGATTCAATCCTTTCCTCACCTCCACACTTTTCGATGTTTTCCAACAAGTAAAAAATCAAGCCAAGCAAGAACATTCCTCTTATATCACTTATGGAACTAAGCTTGAGCAAGTTAATGAGCATATTAGCGGTATCTCCAATCATCCTTCTCGCATTCTTGTTTTGCAAATGCAGATCAATAATCGCTATGAGATACCAGGGGAGCCAATGAACTTTATTAAGGCTGTTAAAAAAGCAGATTTTCACCTTGGTGCTTTCCACAAAGAGATTGCACTAGCACTACCAATAGTTAAAAAACCAGTTACAGTCTCTGTTCCTAGAGAACCATTAAAATCAGTTAGTCCCAAACTACCCGATCATCCTATTAAAAAAATTATTCAAAATCATCCTGGATTGCAAATGCCTTCAGGCGTACAAAAACTTCCTGAGAATCTTCAGAAGGTTATTCAGTCGAAATCTGAGTTTCTCAGTAAATATAAATCTTCTCCACCGCTAAAAAAACCAAGTGTTGAGCAAATTAAACAAATCCCAAAACCTGTCGTACTACCTCAAATACCAAAGCCAGCACCCGTAGTACAACCTAGACCGCTAGCTCCACGTCCACCAGTAGTAGCACCAATACCTCCTGTTGCTGTTCCACCACGACCTCAAGTCGAGGAAGACAATCGAGTTAATCTTCCTGAAATACCGGTACAAGCGCTGCCCATTCCTCCACAGCCTCAACCGTTAGTGGATAACGTAAACAGACTAGATCCTGAAATACCTGAGGAAGCACTTCCCGTTCCACCAGGTCGCCTAGGGCATGTGCCTTATCCTGCACGAACGCTAGCGCAAGCTGCTAAAAAAGTGGCGGATGAACATGCTGATGAGCTACCTGTAGAATTCATGGATCCAATTACGATGGAGCCTTTAACCGACCCCATAGAAATCAATCGACGCGTCTATGATCGTGATACCGCCGAAGGCTTGATAAAACAGGGACAGTTTCAGGATCCTTTCACCCGTGAAGCCATTGACCCAGCTACAGCAAAGCCCGCGCATTACATGTTAGAAGCCATGTCAGAGCATTTAGCAGTTATGAAAAAAGAGGAGCCTAAATTGCCTGCGCTTCATAAGGACACCACCTGTATTCCTTTAAAAGCGCTATTTGAACAATGGGAAGAGATGTTAAAAATGCCTGTACCCGCTGTATAATCCTTGCTAAGTTTAAGGCATGGATTTCAACCATGTCTTAAACTTATGTTCTACTGCTATTCAAATTATGTCTACACTCTAAATTAGTGGAGAGCGTTATGACTCCTCTAACCCTAATTTAACTAAATAAAGTGATCCTATGAAAGAAAACTTTGTCCAAACCAGTGATTTCGGACTTCTCTTCACGAAAGACTTTTTTGAATTCTGTCTTAGAAGACAATTGAATGATCCAGAGCTAACCGTGACAGACGTTAGTTATATACCCTCTACCAGCGAAAAAATGGCACTTGAATTAAAACACCCGAAAAAAGGCGACCATCCGATTGGTGTACAGCGATATAATCTGTCTATTGTTAAACAGCATAAAAAAGAAACTCTCTCTTTGATTGTTAAATCAAAAATTGGCGAGCAACAATATTTGCAAGCTATTACTCAAGCCTTTGAAAAATGCGGCATTATCACCTCCATACCCTTGCTAGAGTATATGTCTCAACTTGAATTCATGTATGTCAATAGCAAGGAAATTGCTGTTTACGACATGCAAAAAGAACATTTGCCGTTTCGTAAATTCATGCCAACTTGTTATGGGTATTATCTGGATGAAGAACACCAGATCTGCGTGCTCATGCTGCATTATCTTTCTGATGATTATTTATCGTTAGACCCTTTCGATGTTGAAAAATGGAACCAAGAAGCCATTGATTATTTCATCGATACGATTAGTCAATTACACGCTGTTTGGTATGACAACGTCACTGAGCTTTCTAAAATTTCTTACCTACAAAACGTTTTAGATGCTAGCAAAATGCAAGCATTTCTACCCTATTGGCAGGCATTGGCAAAGGCAGTAGAGACTGCAGACCTGTCTTTTTTGCAAGATACCGATCATGCCTTCCACTATCAATTAATCAATGACATTCCTAAATGGCGACCACACATTGATCGGATGAAAAAAACTTTAGTGCAAAATGACTGTGTTCCTAAAAATGTCGGTCTTAAGCTTCATGATAACGTGAAAGAAGTCTATATTTTTGATTGGGAAATCACGACAATCCATATTCCTCAAAGAGATTCAGTGGAGTTTTTAGCTTACGTGCTTCCTGGTTCTTTTGATAATGATTTGCTTAACCACTACATAAACCGCCATCGCCAATCACTGGCACTCCATAGTCAAGAAAATATTGATAAGGAGGAATGGCGTCTTGGTTTTCTCTATAGTGCCTACGATTATTTAATTCAACGTGTTTTCCCACAGCTTGTTTTTGAAAAATTGGAAGCACGGAATATTGAAAAAATATATAAAAATACTCGAAGAATAATCAAGCTTTTATCCTGACAGGAGAATAATGTGACTCATGTACGCGTAATTTTGCCTGGATATAATACGAAGGTTTTAAATATGGCGATGTTAAAACCTTATAGTAGTCCTGAATTGGAATTTAGCATTGCTTATGTTGATTTGCCTGTCGATGCTGTCCGCCATGAGTTTGACATGGCGTTACTCGCCCCAGGCTTAATAAAACAAGCGATGTTAGCCGAAAAAGAAAATGTTTCTGCTATCGTTATTGATTTAATGGCAGAAATTGCACTCGCGGCCCTGCGCGAAGCAGTTTCTATCCCTGTCGTAAGCTTGCCTGAAACTACGATGCATGTTGCAGCGATGATGGGACGGAAATTTGCAATAATCAATACTACAGACGAGTTGACCGCTATTCAGGAAAATTTGGCAAGAAACTACGGCCTTTGGGAACATTTGGCATGTGTTCAAGGTATTCAACTCGATCCTCATGCCGACTATTCCTCGGAGGAAACAATTGCCTCACTCATTGAGCAATGTGCTGATGCTGTCATAAAAAAAGAAGCCGACACCCTTATTTTTGGCTCAGGACGACTGATTGCTTATCGTGACAAAATTAATAACGGATTAAGTGAACTCGGTATTCATGTCACAATTATCGAGCCACTCCCTACCGGAATTTATTTTGCAAAATTTCTGGCCGATGCAAAAATAAGCCATAGCAAACGAGTGTTTCGCTCGCCTGACGAAAATACATTAAAAATTTACCAACAAATTCTTAACAGTTTTGACTCGCCTAAGTAATTTCTTTATTCACCCGCTTGACGACATTCATTTTGTGCATTTTCCTGGCAAAGTTGTACACAATTTTGGTTGTCATTACTTTCGCATTTTTCAATACAGGGCTTAAGAATTCTTTGTATACAATCATCTTGCGCATTGACCTCTTCCTGCATACTCGGGCCATCAGCAGTGGCTGCCTGTGCAGGAATAAGAAATAAGAATAACAGCGTGGAAAAAATAATTTTATACATGATGTGCTTTCCTTTTCTCTTATTATGTTAACTCTAGCATAGTCTTTAATGCGATTGCGGAATCAGAAAAAGAAGATGTAAATTATGTCTGGGTAAAAAATTTGTTTCTTTAATTTGAAACTGGGTATCGGAAATTTTCTTAACATTCTTACCGCAAAAACTCACCAAATTATTTTTATTATCCTTGTCTATCGTCAACGTAAAATCACCTATAGGTCCAGCCCAATTCGCACCTGTTTTAAGAATATAAGACAGCCTCTTTTCGCCATAGTAGGGTATGCCTTCTTTAATTCTGGTGGCAAGCTTCTTTTGCAATGCATCACTCACACAATATTTTTTAATAAAATCTAAGTACCATTTCTCGTGAAGTGCGTAAGGTAAACCTATGCTAGTTCCTACCGATAAACCCACGACCGGTTGATATTCATGCTCAATAACAAGGGTTTTCCTCGGTGGAAAAACCTGCTCCCAGGTGTACGTTGTTTTTAATGTCCAGGCAGGTTGGGCTTCTTTTTTCATACCTTGACCAGCATCGTATTCTTCAGTCCAAATTAGACCAAGAGCTTCCAGTTTTGGCCACTTTGCTTCTGGGAATTTTTGTAAGGCGTCCTTGGTTTTACTGTAATAGGGCGACAATGGAATTTTATTTTTTAGTAAAAAATCAGTTTGATCTTTGTTTTTGGCGATAGCCTGTTGATGAATAGACATGTTAATCGCCTGCCCATTTACACGAGTAATAAAACCAACCGGGTTGGCAGGGTCATCAACCGGTAATATAGAAAAACGCTTATCATAACGATAACTTTCAATGTCAGGTAAGGGAAAAGCAATCATCACCTTCACAGGCTTATCTGACTTATTGAAAAACCTATAACGCACCTGCACTTTCTTTGGTGAAAGATAAAGTTCTTCGGATTGCATTTGGATAACAGGGTTTTTGACAAAAATTAATCCACCTGCTGCCAATTCAGCAGAAGAGTCATTAGCAAAAACCAAAAAGGGAGAGAAGAGAGCAATCAACATTAAAATTTTTATTGTTTTCATGTTTTTACCGTCATTTTTATTCATCGATAAAGCCTAATTCCACTAAAAGACAAGGGCCTTTGGCAATAACATTGATACCGTTTTTATTACAGTCATGGATGGCTTTCTCACTCTCAGCCCCTGGTTGCATCCAAATATTTTTAATGCCCTTTTTAATTGCTTCCTCAACAACCCTTTCAGTAACAGCAGCAGGTGTAATGATAGAGATACTTTCTACATCGGAGGGTAGTTGGGTGACTGTCTCGACAGAAGCTATACCCTCAACAATGGATTCCCTAGGATTAATTGGGTAGGCTGTTTTGCCATGCTGCAAATAACAACGCAGCACTTTATTACCAAATTTATGACGTCGGCCTGAGGCACCAACTACACCAAAGGCTTTTGATGATAAAAACTGGTTAATTTGTGCCTCTAAATTCATGGGCATAATGAGATCCCTTCACGTAATTATTTGATCTAGCATAACATAGATAAACTATAAGCCTCTTTGGAAACAATTTTTAAACCAAAGGTTATAATTTTTGCGCACCTATTGTATAGTATTGAACTTTCTGTTCATAAATGAGTTTAAAATGAAATCTATTATCACAGGGTTACTTAAAAATTTGAAAGATATTGAGAGTTTTTTAGACGGCAGCCAACTTGAAAGAGCTAGACTTGTGCATCAAAGCGTGGCAAAAGCTCTTCAAGAACTCAATGCATGTTCTCTATTTATTGAAGATAAAGAACTTTACAATGAATTGAATGAGAGATTTGTCGAAGTTTCGATGAAAGTTTGCTTTGCAATCACTTACTCGCTAATTGATGCTTACAGTAAAGCTGATACGGCTAATAATTTCGTTGAAGCCAAAAGGTTATTAAAACAGATTGAATCAGAAAAAGAATTCATGTGCCAGGAATATCAAAATGCTGTTAATGAAGGGAGAGCAGAAACTCCAGCTTTTATTGATTTCCCAAAAGACTATTACTATTTATCTCGCTACAGTGATGATGCACTCATTGCACCAATATTTAATAATTTCGCGAAAGCACTTGACTTCAGTGGCATGCTCAAAGAATTTGGCCTAAGCCGATCTTCATCTGTTTTTTTTCCAACTTCTTCTGCTAAAGGTGAGATCACAAAACCTCAGAAAAACAACTTCGTTTTCCAATAAATTCCACATGCCTCGGCCTGCCCGAGGCACGTCGTGAGTGAACAAGCACACATAACAAGGTTGGAAGGAACTCTATTCATAATCTACGGTCTTGGTGACTTAATGATCAACAGATTTTTGCTCTATTTCTTATCTACGTCTATGCTTTTGAAGAGTATAATGGACTATTTTTAACCAACTTTTCGATATTCATGGAGGAATAATCATGTCTAAGTTTTTTGTCATCGCGATACTCTTAATGAGCTGGGCCTTTGCCCCTAATGCACTTTCGCGTCAATCCGGTGGCTCGGGCGAAGACCTTAAAGGAGTTTGTGAATTATCGGGAGGGCGTTGGGTTGGTTCTGAAGGCGGTAACTGGGCCTGCTGTTGGGCTGACTGGGGTTGCTATGGTTGTGTTGATAGCGTTTGTAAAATGAAATGTGATACACAACGATGCAAGAAAGCAAATGGCATGGCACGTCCTAGTAGCACTGATTTAATTATCATTAAAGGATTAGCACCTGCTAATAGCAAATCGCCAATAGTACCTAAGAAAAATGCTGCAACAACCAACGATTCATCCTCACAAACCATGCAAAAAAATCAGTAATCCTTATTCCTAATGCTAGTTTTCGCTAGCATTAGGTTTTACAGCTAACTGTTGGGTCTTTCTTCGTTTGTAGAGGAAGTAGATAATTCCAAAACATATAACGAGCAGTCCTGCTGACCACCAGGGTCGAATCGCAAACCAGGCAAGTGCAGTAACAAGAGTCCAAAGTACAAAACCACAGATAAATGCAATAAGTCCAGTACCAAAACCAGCAATAGATCCTAAAATAGGAATCACATCGGCCAACACGACAATAGGTTTCAAAAGCAACGAAAAACCTACAACTAGCATTAGCAGGGTGACACCGCGTAATAACCAGGTAATCAGCCGATTTTCGGTGAGTGCATCCTGAATCATTTGCTCAGGAGATTGTTGACCTGAAACTAATAACAAAACCGGCTGACCCGCTTTTGCCATATAAGCTTGTAAGGTATTGCCTGTTTGCTGCCCAATAACACTCACTGTTTGCGGCAATGTTGCAATCAAAGAAACACGAATATCACCTATTTCCGGGTTTTGATAATCTTTGCCGCCGTAAAGTTGATTATTAATATAGCGCACGGGTTTATTGATTTTATTTTGTAATGACGCTGTATTTACCTTTTCTAAATCCACAGATTGAGTATCACTAATCTGTGTCACTAAATCGAAAGGAAGTAAAAAGTCACCTATCGTGACTTTCTCGGCATACCATTGTTTCGATTCGATAGGCATCGCTGCAGGGTTTTCATGACCTGCCTGATCTTTATATCCGCTGCTATCCAGTAAACGCGTTGTCCAGACTTTCTTATAAGAATAGGTCGTGACTTGCTTCTCCGAGCCGCCTAATTGGGATTCAGTTTTTGTTTCCTGATTTTGCTTCCATTGATACATTTCCACTTTTCGATGCAGACCAATTGCATTTTGCGAAACTCCTAATGCAGGGTCGGTCAGTATATCTTTAGTCGTTGCCAAACCACTTAGATAAACCACATGGAGATTATTTTTAGGATCAATGGGAGAATTGGGCACGGAGATTAAACTACGCTGTGCTTCTACTAGAGATTCCGCGGTATGTAACCCATGGCGTTCATTCCAAAAAGCAAGAACGATAGCCCCGATAATTAATACAATGCCGCCTAAAATACCAATAAAAGCATCCTTGATTCGGCTTCCCCAGGACTTAGTGACAATTTCCTCTGACATATTCCCTGCTCCTAATGATAAGCGTTTGGGGCAACATCATCCGTAAATGACGATAGTAAGGCAAGAAATATGCCTGGAAGTTCATTCTATGGCAAGTTACTGCAGGGGAGTCCGTAGTAACTTAAAAGTGAGTTTCTACGCGCGTGTATGCATCAGAACATTCCATTACCATTCGCTGCTTCAGCAGGAATACTTTGAATCGCATCCCAATGCTCAACAATTTTATTATTTTGTAAACGGAAAATATCGACATTGGCTTGCCCACGCGTATCAGGTTCTTTCATGGAATGGACATGCAAAATAACATAATCCCCACTTGAAAAGACTCGTTTAATTTCACTATGAGATTGTGGATAGGTCGTTTTGAGATACTCAATAAATTGTTTAAAACCCTCAATGCCATCTTGAGCTAAGGGATTATGCTGAATGTACCAAGGACCTAAATACGCTTCAGCGGCATTAAAATCTTTATCATTAATCGCTTTTTGATAAAACTCAGTGACCACACGTTTGTTTAACTCTTCAGTAGTCTCATCCTTGGCAAAGCTTGTCGTTACTTCCAACAATAAAGCAACCGCTAAAATAGATAACCCTATTTTTTTCATTTTCATCTCCTTATTAATTCAATAAAATTGATTGTAATTCACCCAAAGAAAGAAAAAAGCGCAATTTTTTTAATCAAATAATCAGTTTTTTCGATATATTGGATTTTTTAATATGACAAAAATTACATTAGAACAGTGGCGAGTTTTACAGACAGTCGTCGATGAGGGCAGCTTTGCAAGGGCGGCGGAAAAACTCCATAAAAGCCAATCGAGCATTAGTTAAACTCTTGCTAAACTGCAAGATATGTTAGGGCTGACATTATTGCGCATTGATGGGCGTAAAGCCGTACTTACAGAACATGGCAAACACATTTTAAATCTCTCACGACAAATAACTCGTGCCATTAAAAAAGTGGAGATGGCCGCTCAACAGTTAACGTCGATTTACGAACCTGTTCTCCGATTAGCAGTCGATGAAATTTTTCAAGCGACACTTTTAGTGGATGTGCTGCATCAGTTTGCTACTGAAAATCAGCAGACTCGCTTGATTGTGACGCAAGGTCTACTATCAGGTCCTAGCGAGTTATTACTCAATGGCGATGCAGAGTTAGCTATCGTGTCGAAAATTCCTGAGGGATACTTAGGAGAAAAATTGCTGGATATTCAATCAGTTCCTTATACACACGTTGACAGCCCCTTGCACCAAAAAGAATTAGCGCTCGATGACCTCCTTGACGAACATTTTATTATTGCTCAAGACTCGGGTACAAAAAACAAACGAAATGAGGGTTGGTTAGGTTCTCAGTTTCATTGGAAGGTTAGCACCATAGAAATGAAAATTCAGTGTGTGGCACGTGGTATTGGCTTTTCATGGTTGCCTAGACAGTTAGTAGAAAATCGTAACCTGCCGATTAAGCAAATCCGATTAGAGCACAACAATGTACGCACTTATCCTCTTTATCTAGTCCATCATAATCCTCAAGAAATAGGACCTGCGGCCAATCAGCTTATGAGTCTTTTTTCAAGGCATTGTCATAAGAGATAATTTTGCAATTATTATTTTTTAAAATGCTCAATAAAATATTCGTCAGACCTTTTTATAACCACTATGGCTTTCTATACTTAAGAAAGGGCTATTAGTTGGTTTTGAGATTAAGAAGTTATTCTCTGAAAAAAATCACTTCTTAAAAAGATAAAAGTGCTTTGCTCTTGTCGCAGCGACGCATACCGGTATAATCATTCGCAACCAACGCGCGAAATGAGGGATTAACATGATTGCAAAAACACCATTGCATGCTACGCATGTAGCACTAGGCGCCAAAATGGTCGATTTCCATGGCTGGGATATGCCATTACATTATGGCTCGCAACTGGACGAACATAATCAAGTACGCCAACACGCCGGGGTATTTGATGTTTCTCACATGACTATTGTTGACATTTTAGGGGCTGGCGGTCGGCAATTCTTGCGTAGATTATTAACGAATGATGTCGATCAGTTGGAGCATACCGGTCGCGCACTTTATAGCTGCATGTGTAATGAACATGGCGGTATCATTGACGATTTAATCGTTTATCAACGTTCTCCAGATAACTACCGATTAGTGCTAAATTCAGCCACCCGCGAACGTGATTTGGCATGGATTCGTGAGAAAAGTGAAGGTTTCGCCGTAGGGCTCCAGGAGCGTCATGATATGGCAATGCTTGCTGTCCAGGGCCCTAAAGCCATTGCAACAACAATGAGTCTTATTACCCCAGCTCAAATAGATGCTGTCACTACCTTGACCTATTTTGAATGTGTTGATGTGGAGCATTGGTTTTTTGCTCGTACAGGTTACACTGGAGAGGACGGTCTTGAAATTATTATGCCTAAAGAGGAAATCGTTTCATTTTGGTCCTCTTTACTACAAGCAGGCGTAAAACCTTGCGGATTGGCTGCACGAGATACCTTGCGTCTTGAAGCAGGAATGTTGCTTTATGGTCAGGATATGGATGAATCAATCACGCCACTCGAATCAGGTTTAGAATGGACGGTAAAATGGCAACCCGAAGATAGAGATTTTATTGGCATGGGCGCCCTTCTGTCGCAAAAACAGCATGGCGTTAAACGCAAATTAGTTGGCCTCATTTTACAGGATAAGGGAATTATGCGCTCTGGACAAAGAGTCATTGTTGAAGGACATCCAGATGGCATTATTACCAGTGGCAGTTATTCTCCTACTAGAAATGAATCCATTGCACTAGCTCGTGTCCCAATGGCAACGGGCGAGGAAGTGTTGGTGGACATTCGTGGCAAATTAATTCCAGCAAAAGTAGGTAAGCCAAGATTTGTTAAACGCGGAAAAGCATTATAACTATAGTGTTGACAGCAACTAATAAAAATTAAAAAGAGAGATAGAAATGACCGATTTAAAATTTACAAAAACACATGAATGGTTAAGAGTAGACGGCTCTGAGTATACAGTAGGAATCACAGAGCATGCCCAAGAATTATTAGGCGATATGGTATTTGTTGAATTGCCTGAGGAAGGTGATGAAGTAAATGCCGGTGATGAAATTGGCGTGGTTGAATCTGTGAAAGCAGCTTCTGATTTTTATGCACCTATTAGTGGAACGATTGTAGCCATTAATCAGGACGTTAGCGAAAATCCTGCTTTGGTCAATAAAGAGCCTTACGGCGCTGGATGGTTAGTGAAAATCAGAGCAAAAAACCCTGATGAAATAAACACATTATTAAGTAACGAGGAATACCAAAGCGAAATTAAAGAGGATCATTAACAATGCCTTATATCCCACACACAAAAGAAGATATCGATGCAATGTTAGCTCGTATCGGTATTAAGAAAACACAAGATTTGTTTGATGAAATACCATCGTCTTTATTGTATGGCGAACTTAAAAATATTCCTGAAGGTCTTTCCGAAATGGCCATGTTGCAAAATGCGCAGCATATGGCTAATCAAAACCAGAATGGGGTATGTTTTATAGGCGCAGGTAGCTATGAACATCATATTCCGGCTGCGGTGTGGGATATTACCTCTCGTGGCGAGTTTTTAACGGCTTATACGCCTTATCAGGCAGAGGCTAGCCAGGGCACGTTGCAACTTCTTTATGAATTCCAAACCATGATTGCAGAGATAACTGGAATGGACGTCGCAAATGCCTCGATGTATGACGGTGCTTCTGCTTTAGCTGAAGCAGTACTCATGGCAGTACGACTTAACAAACGCAGCGAAAGCAATCGCGTATTAGTTGCTGGCACTGTTCATCCGTTTTATCGTGAAACTCTAGAAACCATTGTACGTACGCAACACATTGAAGTTATCACCTTGCCTTTTGATGAACAACAAGGGATTACAGCACTATCGGCCCTCGATAAGTATAAGGGTGAAGACATTACCGCATTGGTTATTGCACAACCTAACTTCTTTGGCTGTCTTGAACTTGTGGATGAGCTAACCGATTGGGCGCAAACGAATAACACGATTAGTATCGCTTGTGTTAATCCAATTTCTTTAGGTCTTTTAAAACCACCCGGACAATGGGGCAGCAAGGGGGTCGATATTGCATGCGGGGAAGGACAACCTTTTGGTTCTCCCTTGGCTTCAGGGGGTCCTTATTTTGGTTTTTTTAGTACGCGCATGGAGCATGTCCGCCAAATGCCGGGACGTCTAATTGGCCGTACGGTTGATAAAGATGGAAAAACAGGATTTACCCTCACTTTACAAGCGCGTGAGCAACATATTCGACGAGGAAAAGCGACGTCAAATATCTGCACTAACCAAGGCTTATTAGTGACTGCAGCAACCATTCATATGAGTTTACTGGGGGCAGAGGGTCTGCAGCGAGTGGCTTATCAATGCTATGCCAATACCCAAAAGCTTGCAGATGAATTGACTAGAATTGAAGGGGTAGAAACTGTTTTTTCATCACCCTGCTTCCATGAAAGACTTTTGCGATTCAATCAACCCGTTGATGAGGTTTTAGCAAGATTACGAGATGTAGGCATTATTGGTGGGTATTCAATAGAGTCTCACTATCCGCAATTCGCAAATACTGTTCTTGTGTGTGCAACTGAAATGCGTACCCCTGAGGAAATCACTCATTATGCTAATTCACTGCAGTCAATTATGACTAAGCGAGGCATTTAATGTTTATAGTACAGTTATTTTATAAAACTCCGATTAGTGAGGTGGATAAGTATCTACAAGCTCATAGGGAGTTTCTTGACTACTACTACAAAAAGGGATTATTGGTAGCGTCAGGTCCTATGAAGCCCAGAACTGGGGGCATCATTATCGCGGCAACTAGTGATAGAGAGCACTTGGAGTCAATACTTAAACGTGATCCTTATTATCTCGCTGAAATCACTGACTATCAGATTATTGAGTTTACTCCGGTGAAACACTGCGAGGAACTCAAGGATCTCATTCAGAAAACGGAAGGCAAATTATGTTGATTTTTAATCGTTCAAAAGCAACTCGAAAAGCAACGGCACAAATGCCTGAAAAGCCAGCAGAACAGGTCGCAATTCCTGCGCATTTCTTGCGTAAAACACCTCCACGTTTGCCTGCTTGCTCAGAATTACAGGTGATTCGTCATTTTACAGGTTTGTCGCAATTGAATTACTCAATTGATACTAACTTTTATCCATTGGGTTCCTGCACCATGAAATATAATCCTCGTGGTGTTCATAAAGCAGCGTCCAAGCCTGAATTTATTAATCGACATCCTCTTGCTCCTGAAAAAGCAAGCCAGGGATTTCTGCGAATTCTGCATGAACTACAAAGCTATATTGCTGAAATCACAGGCATGTCTGGTGTTTCTTTGACTCCTATGGCTGGTTCACAAGGTGAGTTTGCTGGCGTCGCCATGATTAAAGCCTATCACCAATCCCGAGGCGATACGGCACGTGATGAAATTTTAATTCCAGATGCAGCCCATGGTACTAATCCAGCTTCAGCTGTCATGTGCGGATTTAAAGTTGTTGAGCTTACGACTGCCAAGGATGGTGATATTGATCTGGAAGAGCTACGAAGCAAAGTAGGCCCTAAAACTGCAGGTATTATGTTGACTAACCCTTCAACCTTGGGGTTATTCATGCGTCAAATTAAGCAAATTGCCGAAATTGTGCATCAAGCTGGCGGTCTTCTTTATTATGACGGTGCCAACCTCAATGCCATTTTAGGTAAAGTACGACCTGGTGATATGGGTTTTGATGTTATGCATTTGAATTTACACAAAACCTTTGCAACACCTCATGGCGGCGGTGGTCCGGGTGCAGGTCCTGTTGCTGTGGGCAAGCGCTTGCTTCCTTATCTACCACTTCCTAATGTCATTAAAGAAGATAACTACCGTTGGGCAACCCGCAGTGATTATCCGCAAAGTATTGGTCGTTTATCATGCTTTATGGGAAATGCAGGTATTTTATTACGTGCTTATTTTTATATCCGTGTTTTGGGCAAAGAAGGTTTATTACGTGTATCAGAATTTGCCACACTCAACGCAAACTATTTGCTCACTGAATTAAAAAGAGCGGGGTTTAGTCCTGCATACCCTGAAAGACGAGCAACCCACGAGTTTATTTTGACATTAAGTCAAGAGAAGAAACTTTATGGAATCTCGGCGATGGATTTAGCGAAGCGTTTATTAGATTATGGTTTTCATGCGCCAACGACTTATTTTCCGTTACTGGTCCCTGAATGCCTGCTTATAGAACCAACAGAGACTGAATCTAAAGAAGAGTTGGATGGATTTATCAGTGCGATGCAAGCCATTCATCATGAAGCCGAAACAAATCCAGCTCTGCTAAAAGATGCACCGCACACGCTCCCTGTGAAACGGCTGGATGATGTAAAGGCGGCCAGAGAGCTTGATTTAAATTATTACAGTCATCACGAATGATTGATTTACTTGTATGGATATATTGTCAATTTCAGTTTTATATCCATGCAAGTTTTTCTTGCTAATTTCAAATTCCAACTCAGTCCTATTTCCTTCAATGAATAACGTCCTATTGCTTGCAATGGGAGCCAAATGAGAATGGCTTTTAAATAGATAAGATCTTGTTTTAAAAAACACAGAAAATACTTTGCGTTAACAAAAAAATAAGTTATAACAGTTTTACCTGTATCAAGGATTGACGGGTATGAGGGGTCAGCCCCAAAAGCTGATAGGAAATCTTTTTTCATGGAGCGAAAGGTGAATAGTAAGGTATTTTCACAACGATTTAATCGTGAGTTGTCTTTGCTTGGTTTTCCTGAGGAATTAGCTGAGAAAACCAAAGCGGTTTCTAAAGTGTTTGGCGTTACCCGCCATTTAGCCAATGCAATGATTTTTGGTCATTTGCTACCTTCTTCGGAGCAGCTGGATAAAATAGCGGAAGTTTTGGAAGTTTGTCCTCAATGGCTAAGTGGTATTACCGATCGAAAAAAAGCTTATCCTGGACGTGAAACTACAGAAAGCGTGTAGTCTTGCTCTAATTAGGTTATAATTGGGTAATAAAAATAGAAACTCGTGATATCCAGTTATATCACGAGTCATCAAAGGTTATGTAATCATGGAATGCTTAAGTTATTGCATTGCCAGTTCAATTGATTTGACGCGTCTAGATAATCATTTTAAGAATACATTGATTGGCTATAGCTCTGTTCGCTCTCGAGATGTATTAAAATTAAGTCACTGTGATGACAGCAATTCATTAGTCTTTGTCTTTAAAAATGGTACTGTTGTCACCTGGGGTGTTAAGCGTTATGCAATTAATACCTATCTTGACATCATTCGTCCCTTTGGAGACAAGCTAGTTACTTTTCTGGTGCGCGATGAATTCAGTTATCAAGTGGGCGATAAAACAGCCATAGAGCCTCATGATTTTTTTGATGTGGATTGTTTAACGATCGAAGCAGACAGTGATGAACTGAAATTAAGTTTTTCGTACGGATTTTCTCAATCGGCAAAATTACAATATTTTGAAACCATCATTGAAGCATTGATCGAAAAATATAATCCAATGATTCAAAGTCTCTCCCATAAAGGGGAAATGCCTGTTACACGTAATCAAATACGACAAGTTATTGGCGAAATTTTAGGTGCTAAAAGCGAAATGAACTTGATTAGTAATTTCCTTTATCATCCGAAATACTTCTGGCAACATCCAACACTCGAAGAATACTACACCATGATGGAACGATACCTACACATTCAACGTCGAGTGAATACTATCAACCATCGTCTGGATACATTGAACGAAATCTTTGATATGTTTAACAGCTACCTGGAAACCAGACATTCTCACAGCCTGGAAATTATCATCATTGTATTAATTACCATCGAAATTATTTTTGCCGTACTTAATATCCATTTTTAGTTTATGGCTGTCGCTTACTCCTTTATTAAATTCTATATTGCAAGCGCTCTCTAACTTTTGTAGTATCAACTTTTGCATTGAGCAATCTCTATGAATCGCTTCCAATCTCGTTTTCTAAGTCAATCTTCTTTAAAAACGGAGATCTTGGCGGGTGTAACGACTTTCCTAACAATGGCATACATCGCCTTCGTTAATCCAACGATACTTCAGGAAGCTGGCATGGAGCCAGGCGGAGTGTTTACTGCCACATGTCTTGTCACCGCCTTTGCCTGTGCTTTCACAGGCTTTTATGCGAACACCCCCATTGGTATTGCCCCAGGCATGGCGCTTAACATTTACTTCACCTACGGCGTAGTAAAAGGCATGGGCATCGATTGGCAACACGCCCTGGCGATGGTTTTTATTTCTGGTCTTATGTTCTTAGTGGTGAGCCTTACCCGATTAAGACGCTTATTAATAGAATCTATTCCTCACAACTTGCAAGTAGCTATTCTCATAGGAATCAGTTTACTTATTGCTTTAATTGCTTTACATAGCAATCAACTCATCGTGAGTAATGAGCATACTTTAATGGGTCTTGGAAATCTTGCCACCCCTCAAAGTGGTTTATTTATTGCTGGTTTTTTATTGATTTTGGTCTTGGATTATTATCGTATACCTGCGGCAATCATTTTAGGTATTTTAACGATTAGCTTACTGAGTCTATTGCTAGGATTAACCTCTTGGCGGGGAATAGTTGCTTTACCTCCATCAATCAGCACAACTTGGTTACAATTGGATTTCTCAGGCTTTAACAATACCGCCGCTCTTAAGGCAACATTTACCTTTTTCCTGATTGCCGTATTTGATGCCACAGGAACACTTATTGGTTTATTGAATCAATCCGTATTTAAAGATGAGGATGATTATCAACAGCGATTAAGCAAAAGCTTAACTGCTGATGCAGCAGCCTCAACACTTGCAGGTCTTTTAGGCTCAGCCAGCACCTCTCCTTATATTGAATCAGCAGCTGGTATTGAAACCGGTGGACGCAGCGGCTTAACGGCCTTGGTAATTGCTGTCGGTTTTATTCTTATGTTGTTTTTCTTTCCGCTGGCACAAATGATTCCAAGCTATGCGGTGGGACCAGCACTGTTATATGTTGCCTGTAGCATGATGAAGCATGTGACGGATCTGAAATTGACAGATTTCACAGAGATTGCGCCTTGTATGGTGACCATTATGTTAATTCCATTTACCTCATCGATTGCTGATGGAATAGGAAGCGGTATTCTTCTTTATACCCTATTAAAAGTAATTACACGCCAGACAATCAATCCTTTATTATTTATTTTAAGTTTTTTATTTGTGATATTTTTTGCCATTAGCTAACAACCCTAGTGTAATTTGCTACTGTGGCTGGATAATGTTAGTGAAGGCATTTTTTCAATGTCACTAAGTAATGCCTTTAATAAATTTTCTGTAGAATCTACCCCGCGACCAATTTTCAATTTCGTCATGCTTGTTCGAATGAGCTCAATACTATCTTGTGGTGCAGTGGTCTTTAGTGTTTCTAATAATTTTTCTAAATCCCTTGCTTTCGTTTCTATTGACGATTTATGGAATAAGCTTTTACGCGCATCAATGTATAGCGTATCCACCTGATTATATAATTTTTGATACGGCATTAAATTTGCAACTTCAGACTGATATTTTTCGGCTTGGGTCCATCCTTTGAGAATATCTTCGCGAAGTTGCTCCGTTGAAAAAAAATCAAATCGATTAGGATTCCACAACATTGTTGGCTTAAAACCATTTCTTATTAATTCTCTATTTAAAACTAACATGACTAACGTTCGGCAATTCCCGTCAATAAAAGGATGCAGACGTTCAATTTTCTGAATTAAATTAATAATGCAATCTATCTTATTTTCATCACCCGCGACACTTTTTAATTTTATCTCATACTGTAGAATATAATGATTAATTTTCTCTGCTATCTCTTTATGCGTCATACGCGGTGAGAGAAATTTACAAGGCGTATTTTTAATCGTAGTTTCCAGAAAATCTAAAGCATCCTCTAAACCTTGTTTTGGGTTAGCAGCGCCCTTATAACGCTTTAAAACGTCTTGCAACACATCAGTACCGTGACTTAAAATTTCATAGTGATTTTCATTATTATTGGCAATAATTTCCTCTAAAAATTGACGCAATCCCTCGCGGGAAACATTCGCTTCGTCAGTATCGACAGTATTTAGTTTCAACCAAAATCCACTTACATCATTTGAACGAAAACGATCAAAACGATCTAACTCTGTTAAATTGGTTTTACTCACCCCTTCTAAGGCAGCTTTATACAATTGCAAAATTAATTTCGGGGACAGCGGCTCATGTAATGTTATATTTAACAATTGATGGGCTTTAAGCATCGCTGCCATATAACCAGGTTCATCGATGTCAAATAATAACGATTCGTGTTGTTGCCCTTCTTTAGTGACTTGACGATAATAATCCATATAAAATCGCCATATTTCCTTAGGTAGGACTCTGGCATACTCATAATTTTCTCGTATCTTAGGCATAGTGAGCGTCAGTAACGAAAAGTATTTTTAGTATAGCTGATAATAAGCACAGAGCGTTTCAAATATATACGTCTCTATTGATAAAAAATACTCATTTTTATGCAATACTTAATTTATTTAAGAAGAAAACATCATGATCATTTGTAACAATCAAATTGACGATGACCAATTAAAAGCAATTCAAGATCTGGCAAGCTTATGCCGTGAACATGATGGGGGAACACCTACTTTTTATAATCATCTTCTTATCCAAAAAAGACCCACAGAAAATAATGTCCTGTATTTTCAAGACAATCAATTACTTGGCTTCCTAAGTGTGTATTTCTTTTATGAAGATGCTTGTGAGGTGAGTCTCATCGTTTCTCCTCTTCATCGCAGACAAGGTATTGCGAAACAACTCTTACAAACGATTATGCCTCTTTTAACCGCCAAGGAAATGACTACCCTGATTTTCTCAACTCCAACTGAAATCAATGACGACTGGTTAATTAATCAGGGATTTAGTTATCGCAATAGTGAATATCACATGCAAAGAAATGGATACGACCCCATATTCATGCCAACTCCTAAACTTCATATCCGTAAAGCAACCGAAGATGACATCCCTGCACTATGTGCGATTGATGAGGCTTGTTTTCCAGAACATCAAGAAAACATGATAAGCCGCTTTAGCATGCTATTAAACGATGCGAGCTATACATTATTTTTAGCATCCTATAACCACATTATCGTAGGGAAGGCGCATATTCATTGGCAATCCAAGGAAGCCATCTTCTCTGACATTGCAATCTTTCCACAATACCAAGGACAAGGTTGGGGCGGGGAATTACTCTCTTACTGCATTAATCAGGCACTGACTTCAGGGAAAAACAAGTTGATGCTTGATGTAGAAACCTCTAACCAAAATGCGCTTCATCTTTATACTCGTCTTGGTTTTAAAACAGCGAATGTTAGCGATTATTGGGTAATTCCTCTACCCCAACTACTTACTAACTGGGCGTTAGAGTAAAAAAATAAACTATAGGCTACACTTATACTGTCAGAGTAGTAACTGTTTGCAAAATTATTATCAATTTGGATGATAGATAATGCGCTCAATCAAAGCAGTTTTATTCTTCTTACTTTTTGCATGCAATATTTTTGCTGCCCATGCCACCATCAGGGTAGGCACCGTTTTCTTATATCCCCCTTTTGTCATTTCACTCAACGAAGGTTTTGATATTGAGTTAATTCATCTTCTTTGCCAGAAAATGAATACAGATTGCCAATTAGTTCCTATGGATTTTGAGAAATTATTTACCGCTCTTGATAATGGCGACATTGATGTTGCTATCGGCGGCATAGTAATTTCAAAAGGCAGAGAAAAAAAATATATCTTCACCCTGCCCTACATGCTGAGTCGAGGAGAATTTTTAGTTTCACCAAACAGTACAGCTACAAGCATTAATGATTTGGCAAATAAAACCATTGGCGTCATCAAAGGGGAGCAAGATTCTACTGTTTTCGCAGGTTTTTTAAATGAAAACTATCCGGGCTTATTTACCATTCAATCTTTCGATGATATGGAAGATTTAATTACGGCGCTGAGTAGCAATACGATTGCCGCAGCGTTTATGCATGAAGCAACAGCCTATTATTGGCAACAAAATGGTGGCGGACAGTTTCATCTTCTTGGTAAACCCATGATTGTTGGCGAGGGGATAAGTATCATGAGTACACCCTCACATGCGGATTTAATCGCGCAACTTAATCAACAACTTTTAGCGGCCGAACAGGACGGTTCCTATCTTAATATATTTAGAGTTTATTTTGGTGCAGAACAGTAAACAGGAATTGTTTCTTTCACTTAATATTGTCTTAATTTTTGCACACTATTATATCAATATTGTTGTATTGAAATGAGTGGCTCTGCTATGCCTACCTACAAGGGTCTTGAATTAGAGAAATTTAAAGATAAAACCGGCGGCAAAAATAAAGGCGATGTCGATGGTTTTTATCGAGCGAAAAATGGTGAGAAATTCCTTATTAAGCAGCCTGCGGACAGGAAAGAGTTATTTACTGAATTATTTGCTGGTCTTTTACTCAAACAGTTTTCTGAACGATTGATAAAAGGCCTAATCGACGAAGGCAAACTCCAAGATGGCGCTGAAAAATCACTTATCTTTGCTGAAGCTATTCAACTTGATGATGGCTCCTATGCGCTAATCCAACCGTTCGTTTCCTTCATTGAATTATTCAGAATTATTGGTACCGGCTATAAGGATGATTCTGACCGCGATGCTCTATGGGAAATAATTAACGGTCCTTCAGCTTACCCAGCTCTCACCCATTCGGGACAATACTTCGGCTTATCTTTGTCACTGATGTTCTCTTTGCTTTTGGGTGCTTACAGTGTTCATAGTGCTAATATCGCTCGCTTAATACCAGCAATTGCTAACCCCCTTGAAGCATTCTTTAGTCAATTTGCACGTATTGACTGGGGTGATGCTTTCCGTTTATTTGCCTCTGAAGCAAATAACAAAGATATTCTTTTTCCTGCAGAATATGAGGGTTTTTTTAATTTCAAAAAAATAACCAAAGGTTATATTCAAAACTACCAAAATATTTTTGGGTTATTTACCTCTATTGCTGAGAAAGGTCTGCTCATAGAGAAAAGGGCAAAAGCGTTAAGTAATGGTTCCGTTGCAAACTTTTTTTCTTCCGCAGTTTTGGAAGCATTTCGGCAGATGCCTAAGGATTTATTTCAACATAAGACTAAACCAGAATTAGTTGATGAGGAGAAAAAAGGAAAAGCGAAAACGGTCGATGAGTTAGATCAACAAACAAAGAAAGAACTAGCCAAGTATCTTGCTATTCCCAGTTTTGAACATGTCACCTTTGGAGAAGGGGGTAATTATGCAGAGGTAGCTGCAGAGTTTGCCAAAGTGTTAGAACAACGTCTTACCAAAATCACTCAATTAAAAGAACAACACGCCCCCCAGGAAGACCTCTATCAAAGCGTACTCTTTACTGCGTCTAACCCATTTAAGCTAATAGATGAAACAACGATTTTCTCTGATTTCGTTACAACATTAGACAGTTATATTAATAAAAAAGGCGAATTAAATCTAAAGCAAGCCATTGCCGTTAACTTCGATGAACTCAACTTAACGCAAGTTGCAGAACAATATAATCACTACATTGATTTATTGGCCAGTCAAACTGAGAGTTTTCGGCTATGGCCACACGACGCGGCAAGCAATAGAAATCTGCTGGCAACTGGCCATGAATATGTTCCAGGGCTTCAAAAAGGACATGCTTTTGTGCCCTACTATCGAGAAAGTACAATTTTACGTCGTCTCTCAACTATAGATACTAAAACTTTAGGTATTTATCGTTTTGTACCTTATGAGGAACCTTCGCGTAAATATGGTCATGATTATGGGGATTCCGTTTGGAAAAAAATGGATCAAGTAGCTAGCAGCGGAAATGCGGTTATAGGTTTTCTTAAAGTCGTTCAAAAGATGCAAAAATTCATTTCACAAGAAATTAAATCAAATAAAGTCCAACTTAGTCAGGAAGAAATTACCGAAAAGTATAAGGTAATGGAACCCTCTTTGTCAGATTTATCGAATGCAATTATAGCATTTAATAAAGCACGAGAAGCCCTCTCGTCCTTATTTACCAATCCTGATCCCTGTGAAACACCGGACTACGAGAGTAGCTTTTTTTACCCCATTTCAGACAAAGAACTACATGCCTTGGATGGATTACAACTCGCTACGATTTGTTTTGAAGAATTAAACGCCGTTGAGGAAAGTTTGCTGCTCTTTAGAATTATCAATGATTCCACGTTGTGGGGAATTATGGATCAAGCGATTACTGATTCTAAGCAAATGTTTTTTGCGCGCGAAGATAATATTGAAAGAAAATATACGAAACTGTATGAATTGCACGCAAAAATAACGTCCTTTCATACCCTAGAAGAGCAATTTACAAAAGCATCTTCGCTTGAAGAAAAAGCTGCGGCTTTAGAAATTTTAGAGAAGATGGCAACTCAGTTACCTGCAAAATTTCAAGGTGCACTCACCAAGAATATTGATGCAGCAAGAGAAAAGTTAAGTATACAGCAATCACTTTTTGAAGAATATCGTTTAAGCCTTGAAGTATTTGACCGTGCAGAGGACAAGATAGGGGCGTTTGAATCACTGCAAACAACCTTTAAAGCATTGCCTTTATTTTTGCAAACGCAATTCAGACAGCAATTCAACGATGCAAGAGTATTAGCAACGTTTAAACAGCATTTCTCTTCTTTTAAAGCAGCTGATTCTAAAGATGAAATTTATTTAAAATTACTAGAGATCTATAAACAATTGCCTGCTCGTTATCAAGACGCTGAAGTAGGGACCATGAGTGAAGCAGTGGGTGAAATCTGGAAGGAAAAGGTTAGAGCATTGGATGAGATTTCTGACAAAACCCCCGGTTGGCTTGGCTTAAAGCAAGAATATTTTACTGACTTACAAGCGTTTTTTGATTCTTTACCCAAGACGATAGGTGATAAATTTAAAGAGAAGTTTACTCAACTATCCTACGAGAATGGCTTTTACCAGGGACTTGAGGTTTACAATTCACTCACAACCGTAGCTGCTAAAATCCATGGTTTACCCGCTCTAAAGGATAAAGCAGATACCTGCCAATCTAATTCTTTTATTCAACAAGTGTTTTCCGAGACTCGTGAAACCAATGACCATTTATCCATCTTACAGGAAAAAGGCTTAATCACAGCAGATGCTGAATCCCAAAAGGTAGAAGACAGTTTAGCAACATTAAAAAGAAAGATTGCCGGATTGAAGGAACCTGCGTACTCCAATTTCATAGATGCAGTAATACATGATAAAACGCTTTGGGAAGCTGTTCAGGCCAGTAAGAAAGCCGTCTTTTCAAATGAGATAATTTCTGACCTGTTAGCATTAAAGGATTTTCTCGATAAAAAACTTGCTATTAATAAGCGCGGCGAATTTGGTCAAGACTATTCAATGTCATTGAATAAATTTTATGAAACCGCGGTAGCAATTCGTTTATCCACGTCGTCCCCCAAAGATCAAGCTCATGCAATTATTAAGGCAGCTCACCATGAATTTGCTCACCGTGACTCTGGAAAACGTCTGATCGCTGATATCATCATGACAATTAGTGTGGTGGGTCTCTTTATTGGTGTTGGCCGTTTACTTTCTGGACGGTCCTTTTTCTTCAGTCAAGCCAAAACTGAAAGAGAAACTGAATTCACCACGCAATGGTTGCAAAATGCTGAGAAAGAGGACGAGGATACAAGGATTATTGTTACTCCCCCCGCTGCTTAATAGTGCAATTGCCTTCTTATAGTACAGCTACTTCCTACTAGTACAACTACTTCCTACGTCCCGCGGCTTGTCCGCGGGATCCAGCTTATAAGGCACACTCGTCTAGATCCAGCGGACAAGCCGCGGGACGTAGGATAAAGATTCCCAGGATGCAGGAAAAGATTTTTGGATGCAGAAACAAAGATTCTCGGGATGTTAGGAATCAAGAATAATGAAAACGACCCCACGATACCTTAGGAATTTCTCCCCTCTTCATCATTTTATTGCGATTGAGCTTCTCTTCATGATAGCTTAAGCATACATTGATGCGCCTGCTCTTAAGGCGTTTAAAAATAAAGGGATTTATGAAAGCACTTTTTTTTAGTTTGATGTTTGTGACAACATTTGTCTTCGCCTCAGTACTGGAAAAGCCCACAGACTCTAAAGACAATGCCATCAATCAAATCATTCAGGAACATTTACAAAAATACAAATCTGTCGAATTTTTTTCAGCGATTCAAGTTTCGATAAAAGTTAAAGATAAATTAACCACTTATACCGCTGGGTATCGTGACAATAAGCCAGGGAGCGCACCGATTGATGCGAATTCACTGTTTAATCTGGGCAGCATCACGAAATCATTTACAGGAGCATTGGCCCTTCTCGCTGAAAGTGAAGATAAAATCAAATTAGCAGGAACCTTAAGTAATTACTTACCCGAAAATATCCACATTGGGGAGATATCAGTTTAACGAATTTACTGGATATGAGTAGTGGCATGCCCAATTATTCTGAAGCCCCGAAAATTAATTATTTATTCAGCAAAAATCTTCGCCAATATTGGAGTCAGGACGATTTAATCAATTTAATTTACTCAAAAGACTTTAATCCCCCACGCAAACCTGGCTATTTTTATAGCAATACAGGGTATGTTTTAATGGATAAAATACTGACTAAAGCCTACAAAACACCATTTAAAGCACTCCTTATTGATAAAATTATCAATCCTCTTCAGCTCAAGAATACTTATTATCCTGTACCTGAATATCCACCCGAAGTATTGTCACGCCTGGTAAGAGGCTATGGCTATAATATTTACGACAATCCTGAGTTATTAGGACAAGATGTCACTGAGAATAACTTAAGTTGGGCAGGGGCTGCTGGTGCCCTTGTTGCCAATAGCGAAGATGTTATTCATTGGGTAGAACATTTATTCATTGAAAATAAACTTTTAACTAAAGATCAACAGCAGAAAATGCAACAATTAGTTTCTCTTAAGACGGGTTTACCTATAACGACAACGACAGAGAAGGATCCACAAGGTTTTGGCCTTGGCATAGCTCAAAATTATGATGCAAAAATAGGGCGCTATTGGTTTTATGAAGGGCAAACACTAGGTTATCGAGCAATTTATATTTATGTTCCCTGTAACAAAGTCATTATCAGTACACTATTTAACAGTGCTACCAATGGTGAAAATGACCATACGCGCGAATTAATGGTACAACTTTATAATTATCTTCTTTCCAAAGATGAGATGTTAATCTGCGGTAAAAACAAGATGGATACATAAACAAATAGAATTGAACTTGACAGATTTTCTAAAGGCTTTAGTATTTGCTTTTTATCGCGACGGGAACGCGCCAGAGGGGATGGAATGAAAAAAAGAGTGGTCATCACTGGGATGGAAATTGTATCGTCCATTGGTAGTAGTCTTGAGACTTTCTGGCAGGCGTCGACGAAAGGTGAATGCGGCATTAAACGCATTCAGGCTTACGATCCTTCGCCATATCCTACACAGATTGGTGGAGAAATCACTAATCTATCCCTGGCTCACTTGCCAGATTTTGATAAATCAAAACGTTTTCCTCGTGTAGCACAATTTGCGCTATATTGTACGCATCATGCTATAGAGAGAGCGGGACTTACTGCTGAAGAGCTCAGTAAGGCAGGTACGTTTATTGGCACCAGTCTCGGTGGCACACCGGAACTTGAAGAAGCTTACAATACATTTTTTACTCAAAGCTGGAAAAAAATACCTCCGCTTAGCGTCATCCGTGGCATGCCTAATTCCGTTGCCAATCATGTCGCAATTGCTTTTGGACTTGGAGGACCTAACTCAACCATTTCCAATGCCTGTGTCTCTTCTGCAGAGGCAATAGGCTATGCTTATCAGCAAATTGCTCATGGCCAATTACCCTTAGCTGTATGCGGTGGTACAGAGTCACTTCTCTGGGAAACGATAATGGCAGCCTGGTGTAAGCTGCGCGTTATGTCGACCCAAAATGAAAATCCTCAATTAGCGAGTCGGCCTTTCGATAAAAATCGTGATGGTTTGGTCATGGCCGATGGCGCGGGGATTTTAATTCTCGAAGACATGCAACATGCCAAAGCGCGTGGTGCAAAAATTTACGCAGAAATTATCGGTTTTGGTGCCAGTTGTGATGCCTATCACGTTACAGCCCCTAACAGCCAAGGACAAGTTCGTGCAATTCATTCAGCGCTCGATGATGCAAAGCTTGCTATCAGCGATGTCCAATACATCAATGCCCATGGTACAGGAACTCAGTTGAATGATGTCACCGAAACAGAAACCATTAAAGCCGTGTTTGGTCAACGAGCTTATGAGATCCCTATCACCGCTCAAAAAGCAATGACAGGACATGCCATTGGTGCCGCAGGGGCAATGGAAATTATTGCAACTACATTATGTCTCCAGAATGACTTTTTATTACCCACCATCAATCTTTATGAGCCTGATCCGGCCTGTGATCTTGACTATGTTGCCAATGAGGGGCGCAAGCAACAAATTGATATTGCACTCTCAAATCATTTTGCTTTTGGTGGAGCAAATGCTGCTTTATTATTACGAAGGGTATAAAGATTCACAACTGAAGCTGCATCGAGTTATAATTGCACTATTTTGCACGATTATTAAGGTACTTTGATGAATGCTTCGTTGTATGAGATTGCTCATTTAGTCAGCGGTGTTGTGGTTGGTGATGAGAACATTGAAATTTCTTTATTAGCTCCTATTGATAATATTAGTGTAGGCGCTCTGGTTTTTGCTGATGGAAATGACAATTTACAGTTAGCAGAACATTCTGCTGCAGCTGCTATCCTGGTAAGTCACTCGGTCACAAGTCAGTTAAAACCTGTTATTCAAGTTGCTCACCCTTATAAAGCCTTTATTCAACTGTTGCAGCATTTTTATCCCCCCCAAAAAATTCCCGCCGGTATTCATCCTACTGCAGTGATTGCCGACGACGCTATTCTTGGTAAAAATGTTGCGATTGGTCCTTATGTTACCATCGAAAGTGGCGCACATATTGGCGATAATTGTGTAATCAAGAGCCATGTCCATGTCGGTGAAAATGTCACGATTGGCGCAAACACAACCATTCATCCCCAAGTCACTATTTATAGAGAATGTCGGATTGGTGAGCGTGTCTCAATTCATGCGTCAACTGTGATTGGTTCCGATGGTTTCGGCTATACTTTTATAGACAATCATCATTTGAAAGTTCCTCATGTAGGCAACGTGGTTATTGAAGATGATGTGGAAATTGGTGCCAATACCGTAGTTGATAGAGCAACCTTAGGCTCAACGGTTATTGGTGCGGGTACCAAAATAGATAATCTGGTTCAAGTTGCTCACTCTGTAAAACTCGGTAAACATAACATTCTTTGTGCTTTCACCGGAATAGCAGGCAGTACGACTAGTGGGAATAATGTAATTTTTGCGGCGAATGTAGGCGTTAGCGATCATGTTCGCATTGATGATGGTGTTATCCTGGCAGCACGTGCCGGCGTACCCCCTAAAAAACATCTCAAACAAGGCAATGTATACTTAGGTAGTCCTGCTCGCCCACGAGACAAGGCAATTGAACAAGAACTAGCAGTAACACGTATTCCATTGATGCGTAAGAACTTAAAAACTTTAAGCGACAAAGTTGAAGAACTGAGTCAGCGTTTGGCACAACACGAGACAGACTAATGGCGTCACCACTGATTTTAATTGATGGATCATCCTATTTTTTTCGCGCCTTCCATGCGCTTCCCCCACTGACAACATCGAAGGGTCAGCCTACCGGTGCGGTTTATGGGGTAGCAAACATGGTCAAGCGTCTAATCAAAGATTATAAACCAGAGCAAATTGCGGTAATTTTTGATGCAAAAGGTAAAACATTTAGAGACGATTGGTATCCAGAGTATAAAGCGCATCGTGCACCTATGCCTGATGATTTAAGTTGTCAGTTTCAGCCGTTAGTAACCTTATTAGAAGCCATGGGTTTACCCATTCTGATTATAGACGGCGTGGAAGCAGATGATGTCATTGGCACCATCACCCATTGGGCAACTGTGCAAGGTCAGCCCGTTTTGGTCTCCACTAGCGATAAGGACATGGCACAATTAGTCAATGAGCATGTAACGCTTGTTAACACAATGACGAACCAAGTGCTCAATATAGAAGGTGTTCGAAATAAATTCGGTGTTGATCCCTGCCAAATTATTGATTATTTAACTTTAATTGGCGATAGCGTTGATAATGTCCCTGGTGTTACCAAATGTGGACCCAAAACTGCAGCGAAATGGCTACAGGAATATCAAACCTTAGACAACTTATTAACCAATGCCAACAAGATTACCGGTAAAATTGGTGAGTACTTACGAGAGAGTTTGGCTCATTTACCTTTGTCTAAACGCCTAGTCACGATTAAAACTGATGTAGCTTTGTCACTTACTTTGTCTGACTTGTCGATTAAAAAAGCAAATCGCGAGCAGCTTATTGCGCTAACCCGTGAAATGGAATTTAAAAACTGGTTAAAAGAGCTCTTGGGCGAAGAAGAAAACGAAATCGTTAGTTCAGGCGAAGTTTCAACATTAGCGGTCAATTTTTCAATTATCAATACAGAAGAAGAACTCAATAAGTTGCTTTCACAATTAAATAGCTGTCAACAATTTTGCTTTAATATAGAAACGAATAATAAACATTCATTCGATGCAGCTATTGTAGGCATTGGTTTAACACTAGAAGAAGATAAGCCTGTTTATCTCCCTCTTGCTCATAAAGACAACAGTTTACAGCTTGCAAGCGAGCGAGTATTAGCAGCATTGAAGCCTTTCTTTGAAAATCCAAACATCACTAAGATAGGCCAAAACTTAAAGTATGATTTCAATGTTTTGAAAAAGCACGATATTCATTTAGAAGGCATGGTTTTTGATATTATGCTTGAGTCTTATGTGCTGAATAGTAATGCTAGCAAACATGACCGCGATTCACTGGCGTTAAAATATCTAGGCCATAAAGCCTTGAGTTATGAGGATGTCGCAGGAAAAGGGGTAAAACAACTTGCCTATGATGCACTTAGTGTTGCTCAGGCCGCACCTTATGCAGCTGGTGCTGCCGATGTTAATCTAAGATTACATAATAAGCTCTATCCCATGCTTGATGAACCTCTCAAACGAGTATTACAAGACATCGAAATTCCTTTGCTCCCTGTGCTTGCGGAGATGGAGTACGGAGGGGTGCTTATCGATGAAAATACTCTCGAGAAACATGGTGAACGCTTAAAGTTACGAATGATCGAACTTGAAAAAGAAGCATTGGCGCTTGCAAAAGCACCGTTTAATTTAAATTCGCCTAAGCAACTGCAAGAAATTCTTTTTGATAAATTAAAATTACCTGTTTTTAGCAAAACCCCTACAGGGCAACCTTCAACTGCTGAATCTGTCTTGCAAGAGCTCGCTTTCGAATATCGCTTACCGGCTGTGATTCTTGAATACCGCAGTCTTAGTAAATTAGTCAGTACTTATATTGACGCCCTGCCCAAATGTATCAGCCCTATTACTCACCGGGTTCATACTTGTTATAACCAGGCTGTGGCAGCGACTGGACGTTTATCGTCAAGTGATCCTAATCTGCAAAATATCCCTATTCGTAATGAGGAAGGACGTTTAATTCGCAAAGCATTTATAGCTCCTCCTGAACATGTGCTGGTGGCAGCCGATTATTCGCAAATTGAATTGCGCATTATGGCCCATCTTTCACAAGACGAGAATTTACTTAAAGCGTTTACCATGGGTTGGGATATTCATGCAGCTACAGCAAGTGAAATTTTTCAAGTGCCTTTGGATGAGGTTAGCCATGAACAACGTCGCCGCTCTAAAGCCATTAACTTTGGCTTAATTTACGGAATGTCAGCGTTTGGTCTATCAAAACAGTTAGGGATCGAGCGTCAGGATGCCCAAAACTACATGGAATCCTATTTTAAACGTTATCCTGGCGTATTAAGTTATATGGAACGCACCCGCCAGCAAGCTCATCAACAGGGGTATGTCGAAACACTGTTTGGTCGTCGACTGCATTTACCAGAAATTAATACGCGCAACATGGTTCGTCAAAAAGCTGCAGAACGGATGGCGATTAATGCTCCTATGCAAGGAACAGCTGCTGACATCATTAAAAAAGCGATGTTGGCTATTTCCAAATGGCAAACCACTCAACCAACAACTTATGCACGAATGATCATGCAAGTTCACGATGAGTTAATTTTTGAAGTGCACAAAGATCACATTGATGCTACAACCCATACTATCCGGGAGCTCATGGAACATGCTGCCAAATTGTCTGTACCTCTACAGGTTTCAATAGGTATTGGACAAGACTGGGACGAAGCACACTAATTTTCTAAATAACGTCCAATAGATGTATTTCTCCCTCAGAAATGGCATCTATTGTCTTGAAATTAAGCATTAAGGCTGATTAAATTAGTGCGTTTGGTAAAAATTACTAAATATTGGATAAGGAAATTCGCCATAAATATCAAAAATTCAGCGATTATTTTACTGAAATAAATATTTAATCCTGTGTAATGAATAAAGTTCATTACATAGAAAGAAGACGCCCCCATGACCACCACCAACGTAAAATATTGAAAGGCAGACACTAACAAACTTTTTTGCGATTTAAACGATAAATTCTTATTTAAAATAAAATTGACCGGTGCGGAAATAAGTCGCGCACCAAATACCGCAAAAGCCGCATGTTGGCTAATAAGATAGAACATTGAAAATAGACTAAAATCCAGCAAGAAAGAAAAAATAGCTACCGAACAGAAACGCAGAAAAATATAATAAATCCTCAGCGAATCGACAAGTGGATTAAAATGAGACCCCTTATTGTTATCAATATAAATTGTTTCAATAGGTAATTGCTCAATTTGCAAACGAAGTTTTTTAGCAATAAAAAACATTTCAAACTCAAACTCATACCGTTTGGTTGTTGTCATGACCAGGCTACGAATTAATTGATTGGGAATTCCGCGAAGACCTGTCTGCGTATCTTTAATGCGACTACGTGTAAGCACATTAAAAAGAAGCTTGGTGAGTACATTGCCAAATCTGCTACGTAGCGGAATATCACCTTTTGCAATTTGACGAACCCCTAGATATAACTTGGAAGGTTCCTCATGAAAACGTTGACTAAGATGAATGATGTCTTCAACACTATGCTGTCCATCTGCATCTGCCGTAATTACTCCTGTCATCTCTTGAGAAAAAACAGCCAAATAATAATTCATTGCCGTTTTAAGCGCAGCACCTTTGCCCTGATTCCTTTTATGATGCAAAACAATATAGCCATCACTTTCCAGTTGATTAAAAATTTTCATGGATTCAGCAGTGGAACCATCATTGACAATGATACATTTTTGCTCAGAACAAAGTTCACTGTGTTCTTTTAATAATTGACTAAGCCTTTCATCAGGATTGTAGGCTGGAATAATTAAAACTGGATAATTCTTTGATGGCATAAATAGGACTTCCTGGTTGATATACAGCTTATTGCTATTGTCCTTATTGGGAATGAGCACATTATTTTTTATTAGCTAAATAAATTGTAAATAACCGTCTAGATAAATATTTTAACAATAGATAAGCTCGGCTAAGCTAGCAAATTTCATGAAATAGTGCAATCTTTGTAATTTAAATTCCTTTTCTGCACGATATCTTTAAATTCATATCAGCCCCGTCTTGCTCCAACATAAATAGCCCTTTAAACTGTCCTTCAATTTTGTGCCCCTTCATTTTGGCAAATAGCCATTAACCCTGCAGAGGAATGATATGATATTGCTGTGTTGTGCGTTATTCTGTTCCGTCTTAATTGGCTGGGGCGTTTTTTTTACTCGCGTATTGAAAACCAATCTATCAGTTGGGTTGCTTAATGCCACGGCCTTTTCCGGTTTGGTGATGTTTTATAGCTTTTTATTCTCTATTCCTCATTTAACAAGCCTATTGCTTCTTGGAATCGGCGGGTTTCTCTTCATTTTCTATGTAGGAAATTTAATTAAAAAGAAACAATCGTTGAGTAACTACCAGCCAGAACTGCTCACGATTTTGGCCTATTTGACCATTTGTGGTTTATGTTTTGCTATTGCTTATGGTCTGAGATTTCGAAGCATTGATGACTACTCCTATTGGGGAACAATCAGTAAGTATTTATTTGTCTTTAATGCCTTGCCCAATAATGACACTTACATTAATGCAAGCTTTCTTACCTACATTCCTGGTATGGCAAGTTTCCATTATTTGCTTTATACACTCACACAGCAATACTCCCAGATACTAGGTTATTTTGCCCAAGGACTCATTCTAATTGCTGCTATGATGGTATTTTTTGACCCCCGCAATATTGCTCGCTCAGTAACCCATTTAAGTATTTGGCTAATTTTATTTACGCTTTCCTACGGTGCTATCTTTGCCAGAATGGAAGTTGATGCCTATGTAGCTGCTTATCTATTTACGATAACGTGGTTGATTTATAAAAAAGAAAACTCCTTGTCATTGTGTCTTCCTATCGTTTTTCTTTCCATCATCAAAGAAATTGGACTCGTCTTCTCTATTCTCGCGCTGGTATTATTAGTTTTAGTTGAACGCGCCAATCGCAAAATTCTACTCCATTGTGTTGGAACAATTGCCCTGGTTTTCATGACAAAACTATTGTGGAAATTCCATGTTACTAGTAATCATTTCCACAGTTTCTCACACAGTGTCTCCCTTGATTCTGCACTCTCGGCCCTTAATCCTTTCAACACCCATTATCACGTTGCACAATGGCTTTACTTGAAAGAAATATTTTTTGCACGCTTTGATTATCTCATCAAAATTCCTTATTTGATGCTTTATCTATTCATTGGTGGGCTTTGGTATTGGGCGGTAAAAAATCCCCTTCTAAATCGTGCCAGGATTAATACCAGCATGATCGTTTTTGCAGCCTTTGCCGTTTTATATTTATTGATGTTGTATTTCTTGCAGGCCATTGTTTTTGCAGTTGGCTATGAGAATAAGGACATTTTAGGATTTCACCGCTATTACAATATGCTTTTCCTGCCTTGGCTTTGTTTGCTTATATTTTCTGTACTTGATGCCGTAAAATTCCCGGCTTTGGATAGTTTATCAAAACCTGCTGGATTCATTGTGGTAAGTCTTGCTGCAATACTTTTAATCGGAGGGAAAGTTGAGCGAGTCAGAAAGTTTTATCAACCACATCAACTCTATCAACTGTATGCATCGATTGATGCTAAGGCGAAACAATTAGGGATTAATCACTGGTCTGTTTGCCTGATTAATCCACCTACACCAGCGTATCAAGTTTCAATGCCTTTAAGCTATTTTTTTATGCCTAACCGCATTCTCTATCCTGTGGATCAAAAAGAGCTAGCGAGTTGTAATCTAAAACTGGAATGGACTAATGAAAAGTTATGGGGCGTTAACGTATAAATTAACGCCTTTTAAAAACTTATCTGAAGTTATTCTGCATTCTCTTTTCAACTTCGTCCCGAACTGCAGCAACTGAACCTGACACACTTAGATTTGTCCATGGATCGATTGGCAGTACACGGTTGACCAATCTCCCAAAGAAATCACCCACTGCTACACGAGCATTTGATGTAAACTTATTGCCATTCAAACGATGTTTAGTGATATGGCGTAAGTCCCCCATAATTTGGCGAGCAAAGTTGAAGTCTTCACGGTCCTTATCACTTGCCTGTGCTATTTTTGCTTTTAAGGCATATAAACATTTTGGCTTTTTTAATTGCTCTGCTGTAAAGTCAATATCTTTCTTTCCTAATGAGCGTCTAAGTGCCTTCTTTTCCTCGGGTTTTGCTTCCGTCGTTCTATCTTCTAACATCTTAATAACATCATCAACTAATTTAGACACATTCTTTACGACTTGAGGTACTGGAGGAATCTTTAAAATTTCTTTGTCGTAAGTATCAAGCATTTTTTTAAATTCGTAGGGTTTAAGTCTTTGAGTAGGACTTTGTTTAGTCATCTTTTTAATAATTTCAACTAAAAATTTGACTTGTTTAGCGCTTAAATCGGGGCGATTTTTAGCCAGATTTTTCTCAAGATCCGCATTCGGCATAAGTCTGATGATATTTGATTCATGCTCAGCAATATTAAGCTTTTCTCTTTTAACTTGACCTAAACCTTCAAGTGCTGCAATCCCAACTGAATAAATATCTGCAACCTGGCTCACTGGAGCACCAACAAATAACTCTAAAGGAGAGTAAAGGGGTGTACCACGAGAAACAAGATCATCAGCTCCTTCAAGTGCAGAGAAACCGTAATCTACCGCTCTAACCGTTAAATCTTTTCCCACTATAAAATTCGCAGGTTTAATATCACCGTGAATGATCCCCAAACTTTGTAATCGATACATTTCCTGAAACATTCCCCGCATAATAATCAAAAACTCTTGCGTGGTGTACTTCCCTTTTTCAATGACTTTGCTTAAATCTTTTCCAGCAAAAAATTCATTGACCATATATGCTTTTTGCTCACCTGGGTTGTCACTACTTTCTGTGAACACCAGTTTACGGGTAAATTCTGCCTGGGCACCTACGGAGGCTTCTCTTTTGATATCGGCCACGAGCTCTTTACTGTCAGGAGAGTTATCAATTTTTTGAATTTTGATGGCCTTTATAGTTCCGGTTTGCGCATTTTTCGCTTTAACCACTTTTCCCCATGCCCCCTTGCCTAAGGTTCGCATTTTCTCATAGGACATCACTTCCCCTAAATCATCTTTAAAGGTAATTTCTTCCTTCGGGTGATGATTGTCTGCCTTTGCATTTTCGACTTTAAATAATTTTACAGAATTTCCCATAATACTTCTTAGCCTTCTTGGTTACTTTTTTAGTAAATAGCCCATATAATGCCAGCCGAACCTTAATATTTCCTTAAGAGTTTTAATATTTTTTGAGAAATAATTGGCACAAAACGATTAATTTAAAATCAATAAAACTCCTTCTGGATCCCTACATCCCAATTATTGATAACTGGGATGTAATTCAATCGGCATCACTTGTTGTAAACGTTCATATACATCAAGAAGTTGTGTACAAAAGACATGATGTTGCTGGCGCTCTTCCCACAGTTCGTAGTCAAGACCTTTACGAAAGGCTTGAGATTTTGCCAAGCTCTTAAGAAGTACCCTATCTTGGTTTGACAACTCAAGATCGCTGTTTAATTCAACGAGCTCCATGAGTCTTAAGGGTTGATTGATTTTTCTATGCTCATGCAAAAGATAGGCTTTAAGAGTTAATTCAAATGCGGTGTACATCAGTGATGTAATCGGAGCCAGTGCATCGCTGGTCCTGTGGCCACTACCAGCGACTTCAGCATTTTGATGCAACAAATGCTGCGCACAATAAGCGTGTTCTGTTGCTATTTTTAATAGCTCGAGAGGAGAAAGATCTTTTTTGTCCATTATATAAACTCACCTAACTCTAAATATAAAAAATGACACGATAAAAATTGAGGTATAATGCAATCCATTCAGGGTGTAGCGTATTTTTTATGCATAGTTTTCTTAATAGTCCTTTAAGCATTGGTTCATTACAGTTGTCGAATCGTTTAATTCAAGGTCCATTAGCAGGTTTTAGCTGCGCACCTTTTCGCGAATTATTTATGAAGCACAAGCCTCCTGCCTATTGTGTTAGTGAAATGATTTCCGCACACGATACATTATACAAACATAAATCCAATTCACGTTATCTTTTTCGCTCCCTACAAGAAGGATTGCTTTGTTATCAAATTGCCGGCAATGATCCTGCTATGATGGCTGAAGCCGCCGTACGATTGCAACATTATGGTGCTGATTTACTTGATATAAATTGTGGTTGTCCTAAAGGTAAAATTCGTAAAAAGGGCGCCGGGAGTGCCTTGCTCGATAATCCACACCAGCTTAGTACTATTATAGCTGCAATCCGACCTCGAATTAGCATCCCTATTACTGTAAAAATTCGTATTCAGAAAAACGATCAGGATCTCACTCTGGCAAAGATGATAGAACAATCCGGTGCCGATGCACTTATTGTTCATGGACGACATTGGTCAGAAGATTATGACAAACCATGTGATTTCGAGCAGATAAAACGAATTAAACAAGCAGTCACTATACCTGTGATTGCCAATGGAGATATCAGCAATCAGGAAACTCTCCTTGGAGCAATTTCTTTAAGTGGCTGTGATGGCTATATGATAAGTCGTGCAGGCACGGGCAGACCTTGGATTTATCAAAACTTACTAAATGATGAGAAGGTTGATATTGATGATAACCAACTTAAAACAGTATTTATGGACCATTTGTTAGGTCTTGCACGTTTGGAAGATGACTATAAAGCCATGCTTCAGAGCAAATCACTATTTCGTTATTATTTTAAAAACAGATTGACTCCTCAACAATTACAAGATTTTTACGCTCTACAAACATTAGTTGAGATTGAGAAGGCGCTGAAAAAATTGCTATTGCTCGATAATTAATAATGGTGCTCTCAACAACCTAATAAATTTTCAGTGTCAAGACTGTTTTTTAAAAATTTATTTGGCTATCATGACAAACCCTGCAGAACTATTCTCTTTTAGCGTCTTGTGGGTAACCTTAATCTTTTTTAATCTACCTGTTATCCCAATTTTCTAATACCAAGTCTGTCACACCAGATCCAGTGCGGGTTAAATGCTATTCAACTTGTTCTGAGGTCCGTTTCTTTTATCCACAAAATCTGTGGATAAAACTGTGTATAGCTTGTATGAGGTGCCACCTCATAGCAGCTGAAAAGACAATCGCTACTTTAATGGATGCCTCGGACAAGCCGAGGCACGTAGGGCGGAACTATAGAGAGGTAATCTCTACTTGTCTCTACTTGCCTCTACTTGCCTCTACTTGCCTCTACTTGCCTCTACTTGCTTCTACGTGTCTCGGCTTGTCCGAGACATCCAGAAAATTTCTCTTGTGGGCCTGGGCTCATATTTGGATAAAGCGATCCAATCTACGTTAGATTGTAAATGAAGTTTCCCTAACCCTAGGCGATGCTGCGCCCGCCATCAACGCTCAAAATTTGCCCCGTTATAAATGGATTTTCCACTAACGCCAATACAGCTTGGGCAATAAAGCTCGGATGACCGTGGCGTTTCAAGGGTGTTTGCGACACAATTTTTTGTTGAATTTCAAGATTAAGCGCATTGCCATGCTCAGGCCACATAATGGCTCCCGGCGCCACCGCATTAACACGCACATCAGGAGCAAATTCTCTAGCTAATGCTTTTGTTTGCATGACTAATGCCGCTTTGGTTTGACAGTACACCGCATAATCTTTAAGCGGTTTTTCAGCATGAATATCCGTAAGATTAATAATAACTCCTTGATGTTTCGCTAAATGGGAACACGCTTCCATACTTAAAAAAAACGGTAATTTCACATTGGTATCGAATAAGTCATTCCAATGAGCCTCATCCGGTTTTATCAACATAGTCCGGTTGAAAATAGAGGCATTATTGACTAATACATCAAGACGCCCACCCCATACTAACGCTGCGGCGATAAGCTTATTGGCAGCATTTTTTTCATTTAAATCCTGAGAAATAACCAAAGCACTGTCCGGATGTTGCTCATTAAGAGTCGCTGCAAGCATTTGAGCATCGCGCAAAGATTGATGACAATGGATAACTACTTTAAACTTCGCTTCATGTAGTTTAGAAACAATAGCGGCTCCAATCCTCCTTGCAGCACCGGTCACCAAGGCCACTTTTACTGCGTGTTTATTGGCTTGAGTCAAAATATGTTTCCCCATTTATAGTTAATCAGTTATGAACTTATCTTCCCTAATACGTGAACAAATTCAACAGCAAGGCGATCTACCCTTTGTTGATTTTATGCAACAGGCCTTATATCACCCCTATTATGGCTATTATAGTGCTGGTCTACAGAAATTCGGAACCCAGGGAGATTTTGTGACAGCACCTGAGCTAACCCCCTTATTTGGCTATACCGTTGCCAATCAATGTCAACAAATCCTTAAAGAACTTGAAGAACCCATTTTATTTGAATTTGGTGCGGGTTCAGGCACACTTTGTGTTGATATTATGCTACAACTTGAACGCTTAAATTGTCTTCCTCATAATTATTGTATTTTAGAAGTTAGCAGTAATTTAAAACAACGTCAGCAAGCCCTTATACAGGAAAAAATTCCCCATTTATTTTCGCGTATTACCTGGCTTAAACGCTGGCCGGAAACCGCCTTTAAAGGAGTTGTCATCGCCAATGAGGTACTCGATGCCATGCCTGTTCATCGTTTTCTACAAACGAAGGAGGGGTTACAAGAAAGCTATGTGACCCAGGATGCTCAAAATAATTTGGTCGAAATTTTTAAACCTTGTACTAATCCACGTTTGATAAATCATGTTGATAATGTATTGTCTAAAGACTTTTCTCCTTATCTATCAGAAGCCAATTTGTTTATCGATAATTGGATTAAGCAATGCTTTCTGATGCTTGAACAAGGTGTTGTGTTCTTAATTGACTATGGTTTCCCACGACATGAGTATTATCATTCCGATCGCAATACAGGAACCTTGATGTGTCATTACCGTCACCATGCTCACCCTGATCCATTAATTCATCTTGGTGAACAAGACATTACAGCCCATGTTGATTTTACCCATGTTGCTGAAGCAGGTTATCATGCCGGCTTTCATGTTGCAGGCTATACCAATCAAGCCTCTTTTTTGCTGGCGAATGGTTTGTTAAGCTTGCTTAATGAACTGAGTGACGATTCACTTCGCGTGCGAGCAAATCAAGCAGTGAAACAGCTGCTGCAACCCAGTGAAATGGGCGAATTATTCAAAGTCATTGCCTTAAGCAAACACATTGAAATTCCTTTACTGGGTTTTCAACTGCAGGACAAACGAGCGAGTTTATAATGAAAAAATATTTAACCACAGTCGAACTGCAAAAAGAATCCATGAAATTTTCTGCAGGCCATACTACCATTTTTTCCGCGACAGAACGCGAGCCTCTCCATGGTCATATGTATGGTGTTTATTTGGCTCTAACAACCTGGGTTGAAGAGAATGGAATGACTTTTGATTACCGTTATTATAAAGAACGTATCCATAAGCTCTGTCGTCACTTGAATCAAACTTTTTTAATGCCAGAATATTCACCATTTCTGCAGTTCGCCGAGGATGAAGAGTATTATTACTTCACATTTAATCACAAAAAAATTCCTTTCCTGAAAGAAGATGTAACTCTTATGCCATTAACAAACATTACCGTTGAAGAACTCTCCCGGTGGTTTGTGCAAGAATTAATTAAAGACAAAGAAGAACTTGATAAACATCGCATAGAAAAAGTAGTGGTCAAAGTATTCTCCGCTCCAGGACAATCTGCAAACCACGAATGGCAACGTCCGCGATGACATCGATGGATAGCGTCTATAAAATCTGCATTCCTAATACTTATCGCGATTTTTTTGACTACTTGAGTCCTCAACCACTCTGCATTGGTGCGCGTGTTTGGGTACCTTTTCGCAAGCAAACTCGTTTGGGGTTTGTCATCGGCGAACAATTATCAAGCGATTACAGCAAGCTTAAAGCTATTTCTGAGATTATCGATGAAACACCGTTATTAACCCCTACGATTCTTGAGTTATGCCAATGGGTCTCTCATTATTATCAAGCCCCTTTATCGGAAGTTATTCCTTTAGCCCTGCCCAAAAACTACCGTCTTGGTCACCCCTGTCAATTACCCACCGACGATTATTTTCAACTCGCAATGCCCTTAGAGGATGCCTATCACTTGATTGGGACCAGGGCTCACAAACAACGCGCACTTCTTAGTTTTATTCAGGAGAAAAATAAGGCCATCAATAAAAAAAGAATACTGCAGGAAGGTTTTAGCCAGGCGCAATTGACTAATCTATTGGCATTAAATGTATTAACCCATAAACAAGAAATACTTCTTCCTGTCTCAGGGTCACATCAATCAGAAGCGCCTTTGCTTTTGAATGCAGAACAACAGGCTGCCGTGCACACAATAGCTTCTCATTTAAATGATTATCATTGTTATTTATTACAGGGAATTACTGGAAGTGGTAAAACTGAAGTGTATTTACAAGTCATTGCCGCAGTCTTGGCGCAAGGAAAGCAAGTGCTTATCTTGGTTCCTGAAATAGGTTTAACCCCGCAATTGCTGTCTCGTTTTACAGCTCGTTTTAATGAACCCATGGTCGTTATTCACTCCAATTTAAATGAAACAGAACGGCAACATGCCTGGCAACTGGCCAGTGACAATCTGGCCAAACTGGTTATTGGGACTCGCACCGCCGTCTTCACACCCATGCCAGCTTTGGGATTAATTGTTATTGATGAAGAGCATGATACCTCGCTAAAACAGATGGATGGCGTACGCTATTCGGCACGCGATACGGCGTTGATGCGCGCGCACATGACAAAGATTCCTATTATCTTAGGCTCTGCAACCCCAAGTCTTGAAAGTTTGAACAATTGCATCCAAAACAAATATACTCTATTACGCTTAACGCAAAAGGCACTGAATGCCACACCCTTGCATTATCAAGTTATCGATCTTCGCAATATCCCTCTGCAACAAGGATTAGCTCCACAAACATTAAAAATTATCGCATCACATTTGCAGCAGGGTAATCAAGTATTAGTGTTTATTAACCGTCGTGGTTTCGCGCCAGTGCTATTGTGTCACCATTGTGGATGGATGGCAGACTGCAAAACCTGCGACAGCCATTTGACTTTACATCGTCAACTTGGACGCCTGGTTTGCCATCACTGTGGCCGAACAGAAACTATCCCCTCACAATGCAAGTCTTGTCACAATAAAGAATTAATTCCTATTGGGGCAGGTACGCAACGTGTTTATGATTATTTAAATCAACAATTCCCAGACACTAAAATTTTACGTATTGATCGCGATGAAGTTCAGAAAAAAAATGCACTGGAAAATTATCTCGATAGCATTCACCGCGGAGAGGCTCAATTAATTGTCGGCACACAAATGTTAGCGAAAGGACATCATTTTCCTAATCTCACTTTAGTTGTCGTTCTTGATACGGATGCAGGTTTTTATAATCAGGATTTTCGCTCGCTTGAACGTTTAGGGCAATTATTAACGCAGGTCTCAGGTCGGGCTGGACGGGCAGAGTATCCAGGACAAGTTGTGATTCAGACCCATTTACCACACCACCCGTTGCTAAATATACTTATACAACAAGGGTATGATCCTTTTGCTCATGCTTTATTAACGTTACGACAACAGGCAGAATTACCCCCCTATCATTTCCTGGCATTGATTCGGGCCCAAGATAAATCAGCCACTAAAGTATTACACTTTTTGCATACTTTGAAAGAACAGCTGTTGATGCAGGGAGTTACTACCTTGGGTCCGGCACCCGCACCATTATCACGCAAATCCAATCAACATCGTATGCAATTGCTCTTAAAATCATCCTCCCGCAAAACGCTGCAAACCAGATTGACGCAATTAAGGGAGTGGTTAACAATAAGAAAATTAAATAATCATGTTCGCTGGAATGTGGACGTCGACCCTATGGATTTATCATGACCGAAGAAAAAATAGCCGTGCACCAAAGAACTTTTGCTATTGAGTGGGGCGACATGGATGCCCTGGGTCACGTTAATAACGGGCGTTACTTCGACTATTTTCAGCAGTCTCGTATTGAATGGCTAGAAAGCCTTCATTTAGATATGAAGCAACATATTGGCCCTGTGGTTATCCATGTTGCCTGCACTTTTTTAAAGCCTATCATCTATCCTGCCACCCTAACCTTAGTAAGCAGTGTGCATGGTCTTGGCAATTCCAGTATCATGATGGACCATGAAATCTATCAAAATGAGATTCTGATGACCCAGGGAACAAGTAAAATTGTATGGGTTAATTATGTGGAAAATAAATCTGTCCCCATTCCTGACAGTATTCGTAGTTTGTTTACCCCAAAATAATCATCGTTTAGGAAAATAGTATGACAATGGTCGCCGAACAATTAATTTCTCATACCCAGAACACAGAATCCTTAGAGGAGTGTGCAGAAAAAATTGCAATGCGATTAAAGCAGGAAAGCAAATCGCAAGACGTGCTAGAACAGCAATTACGTTTACTCAATCAACTTCAAGAATTTGACTTTGGTCGCTTTCTTATCCAAAACCGGGGTATTAATGGTTATTGGACACATTATATGGTGACTCATCCTTTCTATGGCCGAAAAACTGGCAAGAACAATCGTGGAGAAACTTTTACATCTTTAGAAAAATTTATTCTAGATAAAGCACCCACCATGCTGGCTACCCAGGAGCGCTTTGAAATTTTTCAGCGTGAAAATCAGAAGGCAGTTAAAAATGGAGCCACATTGGCTTGCATACCTTGCGGCACGATGAGTGAATTGCTCTATTTAACATTAAACCAAGCACAAGATATTCGCCTTGTTGGCATCGATTATGATTGTGAAACCTTTAAGGACGCGCACAATCTGGCAGACAAGCTTAACGTATCCCAACCACTCGAACTCTGTCGTGCCGACGTCTGGCATTTAGACATTCAAAATGAGTTTGATTTGATCTCAAGTAATGGCCTTACCATTTATGAGCCAGACGAAGAAAACATCCTTGCCTTGTATCAAGTATTTTATAAAGCGTTAAAACCGGGTGGCAAACTAGTGACTAGTTTTTTAACTCCCCCACCCATACTGACTGAAAATTGTGAATGGAATATGGCAGCAATTAATACACAGGATTTAATGCTACAGCGAACACTATTTGTTGATATTTTAAATGCAAAATTTCAATGTTACCGTTCCACAGAGCAGACCAGGAATCAATTGAACAGAGTGGGCTTTGAGAACATTGAGTTCTTCTATGATAAAGCAAATATGTTCCCCACCGTGGTGGCTTATAAAAAATAAGCGAGTCCAAGCTCGCTTATTCCTCAATAATTACCGCTCATCACACACGGTGTAATAACCATGTCGATAGGGATTACTGCGAGAACGAAAAACATAATCACGGCATTGCTGACCGCGATCATCGGTATAGCGTTTGTCCAAGCGAAATGCAAAATCTTTGAAATCCATATCTTGCTGCCACTCCCGTTCTTGACGAGCGCGATCTTCTGCTTCCATCTTGTTGAAAAATTTACTAAGCTTGCTGGCATATCCTACGGAGAGGAACATGCTCGCAAGGAGAAGGAAAACAATTTTCTTCATATTCGATCCCAAAAAAAGCAAGACGGACAATATTAAACCATAAATTTAAAAATTAACCAATTTTATTGCTTTAAAATAAACCTTTATGGCAAAATAATTAACTTTTTGGTGAAATATATTTAAAACAAGGAGCTGTTATGGCAGGAAAGCTATCAAAATTATCAATTATCCTCTTTTTTTTAAGTGCATGCCTTTATCTGGTGCTTCTTCCTTTTATCCATTACCCACTAAACACCATTATAAAACCTATTCCGATTATCCTGTTGATAATCATCGCCTGGCAAACCACGGCCGATCAAACCACTAAAACTTTCCTCATTATTGCCTTGATTTTATCCTTATTGGGTGACATCGTATTAACACTACCCGGCGAGCTGGCTTTTAAACTCGGTATTCTTTCATTTTTATTAGCCCATAGCGCCTATATCAGTTTGTTCCTTAAAGATGCACAATTCCGATTAAATCGCACGCTGTATTTTCTTCCCATCTTGTTATTTATCCTCGGAAGTTATTGGTTTATGAGTCCACATCTTGAACAAATGCTCATTCCGGTGACGATTTATCTTTGCTTTTTAGCCATTATGGTTTTTACGGCCTTTCAAGTACAACAGCATCCTGTATTAATTATTGGTGGTGCTTGTTCATTCTTATTTTCTGATTTTATTTTTGCATTGACTCAATTTGTTCTTGGTGAGAGTCATTACACGAATATTTTAATCATGTTTAGTTACTATCTAGCACAATTACTTTTAGTTCTTGGGCTTATCCAACGTCAAACTGGTTTAAAACCGGCTTGAGATTAGCTAATAATTGATGACTTGGGGTTAGCGTCTATCAAGACATTAACCTCATGAGTCAGCTTGAATGAGTATTAATTACAGTTAATGTTACAATTGTCACTCTCAGATTTAGCATATAATTTGTCTTCGCAGAATTGCACTAAACCCTTCAGACTATATTGATCAAGCAGACTAGAAAATGAGGGTGTTAGCACATCAATATTATTCTCTTTGATGAAAACGTGCACCGCTTCCCCATATTGTTTCATTTTACGCTCAATACGCATATTCCAGGTACGGTTTACCGTTTGATTGGACGTTGAAGCATGCCCTTGTAAATCTTTGCGCACCGCGATTGCTGCGGTTTCCCCTTTTTTGTTAACAATAGTATCTTTCTCTGGAGAGTTAAAAATTAATGAATCAAGTCCTTTTCTATCAGTAGTATCCTCAATAAAATGCAGTCCTAACATTAATCGAGCCGGCAATGTAGGTGATCTCACGTAGGTAATATTTATTTCCTGAAATTTATGAGGCATTTCCTGACCCTGTTTTTTCATATGCTCTATAACGTTTGGAACATAATCGCGAGTAGTGGGTGTTGACAATTGCATCGCACCATAAACAGCAAAAAAAGTGCAGCTGGCTCCTTTTTGCATTTTTAAATCAGATTCAAAAATTTCAATATTAGCTAATGGGGAAATCGTTTTAACGAAATTCTCTGTAATTAGAACGTTATAAGGAATTAGCTGAGGGGATGGATCAATATGAACATATCTGACTGTTGGCGGCTGAGTCGATTTATCAATTTCAAATTCACCATAACAACCGTGTCCTTGAAAATATACAATTTGGAATTTAGTAATTTTTTCAGAGGTTTCGTTCTCTAATAATTTCTTAATTTGTTCCGCCATTAACTCAACCTGTTCTCCTTTGTTAATGACAAAAACAGAGTTTGGATAAGGCTTTGTACTCATTTTAGCCGCTAATATTAAAGCTATATCTTGACCTCGAATTAACCCTAATTTAGTAAAAAGATAATCAATTCGTTCCTCTGCAAGTTGCTTTAAAATCAAATAGTTTTGACTAGTTGTAAAGCCCGGAAAAATCTGAATTATTTTTTTATAATATTCCTCAAACTTGGGTGTTACTATTTGAGAGAAAAGCGTAGGAGCATTTTGCAATATCCAGGACAATATCTCTTCATTTTTTGTATCCAGGGCAATGTCAATCAAGTTTTTTCTTGCGTAAGCATTATAGAAAGACCCATTAATATTCCATCCTTCTTGTAAAAGAAGATTTGCGGCTTCATAATTTTTTTCCTCAAGAGCGATATCTATTAGCTCATCGTGCCTAGGGTCGACATACTCCATGTGATTACCTACTCGACTGGCTATAGCACCCTTCTTAATTAAATGAGTAGCCAATCTTATTTTGGTATGAGGGTTAATTTCAGGATGCGTAATTGCTACACATAAAAGAGTTTGACCATTAAATTCACTGTCAGGATTATTATACTCAGCATCAACCCACTGATACGTTTCAATGTATTGATTAATCCCTTCTTCATTAATATTGCCATCGCTGGTAAGAAGAATCTCTTTAATATCTTGGACCTTTCGCGAAGAGGATTTCTTTGAAGTAAAAAATCGATGTTTTAAATGATTGAAGATACTTTTCATAGTCTGCTCTCGTTCTCTATGCCTAAGATTATAGAGTCTTGAGCTAAATTATGACAAACTAACCAAAAATTTATTAATTATTGCCACAAAAAAACATTTAGTAGGTATGTTGTTTATAGTGGTAGAACAACAAATATCATTAGACTATAGGTTTACAACGGATGAAATTTACATTTCACAATAAAAACCGAGGCAGTGGAAAAATTCTCAAAGATGACTTCGACTCGCATAAACCACTACACCACCAATTTTTTGTGCATTTAGATCCATTAATAACTGTTCATATCCTGAATAATGAATATCCCAGGCTTTCTCATTAAATTGGTGAATAATTAACCCTCGCTTTTGTTCAAACTGGTGCAATAACGAGGTATACCAGCAGATAAAGTGCTGACTAAGATCAATGCTTTCTTTAAATTGCCATCCTGAGGATGATAATTGTCTTTTTAATTCAGGTAGAAGAATTGGAGAAAACTGTAGCGCTGTTTTTGACCAGGAAAATGGACTTTTAATAGGGATATTATCTTGCTTTGAATAATCAAATAAGACGAGACTTCCTTCCGATGCAGCCAGTTGAGACAATTGTTTGAGAGCTAGCTCCTGTGAGGCAAAGCAGTAAAAGGCACTTAAGCTATAAATGCATTGAAAGGATCGGTTCACCAGTGCCTTAGCCTGCAAAATGTCTTCACATACAAAGTCAATTTCAGGGTAATGCGCTTTGGCATAATCAATTAGATTTTTATCAATATCAATTCCAGTTATTCGTCCCCACCCCTGCTTTTGTACATAATGCGCAGTACCTCCCAGACCACACCCTACATCAAGAAAACAATGATCCTTATTTTTTGCAATGGACAATAGTGCCAATTCTATCGCTTCAATTTAACCGGGATGAGCAAAATCACCCTGTCTTAACAGCGTGAGTATCTATTTAGTATATTCCATGATTTAGTTACCACTCTAACCAAATTCATCCTGTTATGGGTAATTCTACCCATGCTTTTTTAAATGTCACGCAGCTAGAATTCTTGATCTACAAAATTATAGGTTTACTGAAAATATAAGGAGATATGATGCCCGGATTAAAATTTTTTAATGAATTAGAAATATCCATCCCATCGCTTTATTTTGAGCACGGGATTGTTTTTGATTGGCGTTACCAACCACCCATTGAGGAAAAGATATTTGAAAAGTTAAATCAAAACCTTCCAAAACTTGCTCAAGCCTGGAAAGAAAAGGGCGAACCTCTTTTAACAAACACGATAAAGTTGCTAGGACGACCTTTTTCCAGACAGACGCTTACTGCCTCATTGATATTAACTCCAGGGCAAAACTCTATTAGTAAACCCCTAATGATTCAAGCACTCCCTTATTTAGAGAATGAAGCGCAAAATTCATTGGATATTTTTGTATGTGAAGTTTATCGCGCATTACTTTCTCTTTATGTTGATGAGAATTTTGCTGTAGCTGGAGACATTTTCTCCCTGGACGTATTTCAAGGAGAATCAGAGGAGATCAAAAAAAATATTCTGTTATTAGTAATTATGCTTTCAGTGTATCAAACAACATTTCCTGCTCGTAACATCATTAAATCAGCCATTGACTCAATCAAAGAGCCCGCTATGCAACGTGCTTGGGATATATTAGAAACGCATCCTGATTCTTGTTATTTAATTTTAGAGCGTTTACCCGTCTATCAAATTCAATCAATTATTAGTAAGCAAGTATCTAATGTACCGACTATTTTCTTTGAACATGCCGAAGATCTTGAGAAAGGAATGAGTCCAATAGAAATGGAACGTTTAAACGCTTTTATAGCGGAGCTTAAAGCGCTTTGGCAAGAAAAAGGTACCCCTTTATTAATAGAAACGATCAAATTTTTTGATAAATCATTTCACCAGAATGAGTTGACTCTTTCTCTCTCCATTGATCCTAAAGGCAGACCTATGAGTCATCCTCTACTTGAAACTGTTCGAAGACAATTGCGTCTCCCAGATGAACCGCTACAACGAAGCCGCAATTTTGCTGTGTTTACAATCTATATGTTGTTATTGTTTCGTTATTCTACCCAGAATTTTCCTACTTTAGAGTCTGACAATCCATTCTATTTAAAGTTTGCTAATGAAGATTACGAGATAAAAAATCGTTTGTTTCCAGCATCTATCATGATGCATACCTACAAAGTGACTGGCAGAAGTAATGAGTTCGATGAAGTGGTCAAAGAGTTGAACTCCCCTGTGATGGATAGGGTTTGCAAAATCATCAACGAAGAAGGGGGCTATGAATTATTTCTTACAGAAGCACTTTCTTATACGTTAGCTCCACCCACCTATGGACTTTAAACAACTTAGAGCCTGAGATCTATTCTTAAATTATCTGGAGTCTTTATGCATGGCTCCATATTGTATTTATCAAGCGAGAGTAGTTTCATTCATAGGTCATCAGCGATGACCTTTTAAGCAGCCACAAGAAAATGGTCTTTGATCTTTTGCATCGCCAAGGCAATTGCTTTTTCTCTTATCGCATCACCACGATGCAAACCTTCAGCGCGAATAATAGTCAGATCCGTAATTCCTAGAAAGTTGAAAATCGTTTTTAAGTACTCTTCTTGATGGTCCAATGAGCGCATGGACGCATTATTATAGTGATTACCACGAGTTGAGATGATAGTTAGTTGTTTGCCCGCCGCCAACCCTACTACGCCTTGTTCGGTATATTTAAAGGTACGACCAGCAACAACAATGCGATCGATCCAGGCTTTCAGTTGCGTAGGAATACTGAAGTTATACATGGGTACACCAATCACCACCTCATCAGCGGACAAAAACTCGGTAATTAAAGTTTCAGATAATTGCAGCTCTTCTTTGAGTGGCTCAGATAGCGTCAAAAGCGATTGTTGTTTTGCATTGACAATATGAGATGACAAATGGTTAATTGTTTGTTGATCTAAATCACGATAAACCACTTCTGCCTTGCCATGTCTTTGCTGCCATTGATTTAAAAAATGGCCCATTAATTGGCGTGAGATAGAATTGTCCCCCAATATACTGGTATCAAGTGCTAGCAGTTTCATGTCATTCTCCTAAAATAAGCTCTCCTATTAAGCATATAATTAAAACAATAAATGATAAGTTAGCTTTTATGAGAAACATTGTCCTATAATTATTACCAATGAGTTCCTTTTTAATAGTTCTTCTTATGCTTTTTAACAACCTGTTACCGGATTTAAATGATCTCTATTTTTTTTGCCTGGTGGTTGAAAAAGGGAGTTTTACCCAAGCCAGTCAGGAATTAGAAATCACCAAATCAAAATTAAGCCGTCGTATTAGTGAGTTAGAATCTCACTTGGGCGTGCGTCTATTGTATCGTTCAACTCGTAAATTAAGTCTTACCGATATCGGCCAACTGGTTTATGAGCATAGTAAAGCCATGGTTAGTGAAGCCAATTCTGCCCATGAAGTGGCTCTTAAAGCACAAACAAAACCCAAAGGACGCATACGTATTACTTGCCCTGCGCTATTTACACAATCTGAATTTAATAAAATCATTATCCATTTCATGCAGATGTATCCCGAGGTTCGCATACATCTTGAAGCCACTGACCGTAAAGTTGATTTGATTGAGGAAGGTTTTGACATCGCGCTACGCTTTCAGACGAACAGTTTGAGTGATTCTAATTTGGTAACTCGCAAGTTAGGTGAAAGTGTACACTGCCTGGTTGCAAGCCCACATTATTTATCGCAACATCCTGTCACCAACTCACCAACCGTATTGAGTAATCACGCTTGGCTGGGTAAAAGTCGTGCAGATGGTACCAATCAACTTTCACTTAAGAACAACGATGGTCAAGAAACTAATGTCTCATTAACACCACTTATTGAAAGCAATGACTGGACAATTTTGAAACAAGGAGCGCTTGCGGGGTTAGGATTTGCTCTTTTGCCTCAAGAAATATGTCGACAAGAACTCAATGAAGGAACTTTAACGCGCATCCTTCCGGATTGGTCCTTACCTACAGCGAGCCTATATCTTATCTACCCATCCAGACGCGGATTAATTCCTGCAGTACGTCAATTTATTGATTTTGCAGGCGAGGAAATTGGTAAAGGCTGTGCAGAGTTAGCCTCTCGACTCTCGCAAGCTTTTCCTTAATAGGCAACAAAATAGTTGCTCTTTTCGTGAAAACGAACTAATATGCAACTATAAGGATGCTTATTTTTTGGAAAATGGTCATGAACAACAAGATAGAAAAGACAATCGAACTTAATGCGCCCCTTACCAAAGTCTGGGATGCACTCACCGATTATCGTAAATTTGGACAATGGTTCCGCGTGAATATAGAAAAACCATTTGAAATAGGTAAACTATCCCGCGGACAACTCACCTTTCCAGGTTATGAACATGTCACTTGGCAAGCTATCATTCAAAAAATAGAGCCACAGCACTATTTTTCCTTTACGTGGCACCCTTTCGCTGTTGAGCCTAGTAGGGATTATTCAACCGAAACGCCAACCCTGGTGGAATTTAAGTTAGAAGAAATTGCTAATGGTACCTTACTTACTGTCATTGAGTCAGGATTTGATAAACTTCCTAAAGACAGATATACAGAGGCATTTCGCATGAATGAAGCCGGTTGGAATACACAACTAAACAATATAAAAACTTATGTTAGCCACTAAGACTTTATCTACCAAAGAACAACAATACGCCACCGTCTTCGCTGCCCTGGGAGACAAGCAACGCCTGTCTCTCGTCAAGCAGTTAACCGGGGGAAGACCTCTGTCTATTTCACAGTTGACTCAAGGTTCTAATCTCACTCGCCAAGCCATTACCAAACATCTTAAAGTGTTACAAAACGCAGGAGTTGTTCATCGCGTTCATCTTGGCCGTGAAAGTCTTTTTGAACTTAACGCAGAACCCTTTAAAGATATGAAAGACTATCTAGCCTTTGTTGTGGAGCAATGGGAACTTGCTCTAAACAGACTAAAGGCTTTTATTGAAAATGATTCTGCTTAAAATTTTAAACAGCAATTGGAGCCTTGATTGTAGGATGAGACTGATAGTTAAGAAATTCAAAATCAGCAAACTCATATTCATACAATGATACCGGTTTACGCTTAATTTTTAATTGTGGCAGCGGTAACGGTTCACGAGCTAATTGCGTACGCGCTTGTTCCAGGTGATTTAAATATAAGTGGCAATCACCTCCAGTCCAGATGAATTCCCCCACATCCAAATCACATTGCTGTGCAACCATGTGAGTCAAGAGTGCGTAGGAAGCAATATTAAATGGCACTCCTAAAAACACATCCGCAGAGCGCTGATACAACTGACAAGATAGTCGTTTGTTTGCCACATAAAATTGAAACAATGCATGACAAGGCATCAAGGCCATTTTATCAAGCTCACCAACATTCCAGGCACTAACTATTAATCGACGTGAATCGGGATTTGTTTTAATTTGTTGCAACACTTCTGTTAACTGATCAATCGACTGACCATTCGGTGTTGGCCAGGAACGCCATTGACGTCCGTAAACTGGTCCTAAATCACCTTTACTATCAGCCCATTCATCCCAAATGGTTACCCCATTTTCATTAAGATAGGCAATGTTGGTATCACCGCGCAAAAACCACAGTAATTCATGGATAATACTGCGGGTATGTAATTTCTTTGTGGTGACTAAAGGAAAACCTTCGTCTAGGTTGAAACGCATTTGATAACCAAAAACCGAGAGGGTTCCAGTGCCGGTTCTATCGGTTTTTTCTACTCCGTTTTCAAGAATATGCTCTAAAAGTTTTAAATAGGTTTTCATCGTTTAGCCCACCATAACCATAACCCAATGACAAGCATTGGTAGTGATAATAATTGTCCCATTGTCAGCCAATTAAACGCAACAAATCCTAATTGCACATCGGGTTGGCGGAAACATTCCGCGATTAGACGACATATTGCATAGCCGATTAAAAATACCGCTGAAACACAGCCCGCTGGACGTGGTTTAGAGGCATACCACCAAACCACAATAAATAAAAGTATGCCCTCTAACCCCAATTCATACAATTGGGACGGATGTCTTGGTTCGCCGTCTGAGTTGGGAAAGACCATGGCCCAGGGAACATCTGTAACCCGCCCCCAAAGTTCACCATTAATAAAATTCCCGGCCCTTCCTGCAGCAAGCCCCAACGGCACTAGAGGAGAGATAAAATCGCCAACCTCTAAAAAAGGTTTCTTTGTCTTGCGAGAAAATAACCATAAGGCAACAGCCACCCCGATTAAACCACCATGGAACGACATACCCCCTTCCCATAGTTTAAGCAGTATCCAGGGCTTCATGAAAAATTGTTCCGCATTATAGAAGAGCATGTAACCTACTCGTCCGCCGATAATCACGCCTAACGCTGCATAAAAAATGAGATCACCAATTTGTTCGGGAGTCCAGTTAAGCTGATAATGTTTGGCTCTCCACTGCGCAAGTAACCAGGCACTTACAAAACCAAATAAATACATTAGCCCATACCAATGCACTTTGAGAGGGCCTATAGAAAATGCAACAGGATCTATATTAGGAAATATCAACATTTAGTAACCTCAACACGGTCTAATAATTAATACTTAAGGAATTTGATGACTATTAAACAAGTAAATTACTCGCCGATACAAACAAAATAAATACAAAACCATATCTTAATTGTTTTACCGGGATGATATAAGTCATTTTAGCGCCTAGAGGAGCAAATACACTACTTAATGTTGCTAAACAAATAACCGCAGGCCAATACACATAGCCAGTACTATATAAAGGCAACTCAGTTTCTTTACTACCCGTCATTATAAAGGTAAGTGTACCGACTAATGCGACCGTCATGGTACAAAGTGCAGAGACAGGAATTATTTTACGAAGCTCTACACCACAGTAATTCAGATAGGGGATAATTAAGGTTCCTCCCCCAATACCCAACAAGCCTGAACTTAAACCAATAAAATAACTGACTATACCAATACTCCACCATTTTGGAAAATACGGCATGGGCGTAATCGGTTTTTCAACAAGCATCTTTATGCCTACACCCAATAAGAATAATCCTAACAGTATCTTCAATCCGTTTGTTGGTAGTTTATGGGCCAGTAACGCGCCACAAATTGTGCCAAGAATAATACCCGGAGCCAAATGCTTGTAGACATTCCATAATATACCGTGAGCTTTGGCATGAGCACGTAAAGAGGATTGCGTTGTGAAAACCATGACAGCCAACGATGTACCAGCCGCCATGTGCATAATTAAATCAGGAGGAAACGCCGGATTATGATAAAAAATAAAAAGCAGGCAAGGAACAATAATAACTCCGCCACCAATACCCAGTACACCAGAAATTAAGCCTGAGAAAGTACCCGCTAAAGCATAAATACCACCACTCAAAGCGGCTGCCGATAAAATCACGATTTCCCTGCTCGGATTAATCCTCCCAACCCTTCTTCTTCCAGAGCTTTTTGCAAATACAATCTGATTTCGGCAGGGTGTTCAAATTCTAATACATCAGCCAGGACTTTGCGTGCATACGCAAGGGAAATATTACGAATTACCCATTTAACACGGGGCAGACTAGTTGAGTTCATACTCAAAGTATCAAAACCCATCGCTAGAAGAAGAAGGACTGCAAGGGGGTCACTCGCCATTTCTCCACAAATACTGACTTCAACTCCTGCTGCGTGCCCCCCTTCAACAACTTTCATTAAGGTACGTAGCATCGCAGGATGGAATGAATCATAAAGACCAGCCACACGAGCATTATTGCGATCGACTGCCAGTAAATATTGCGTCAAATCATTGCTACCTACTGAAATAAAATCAACACGTTTAGCCAATTCGCGTGAAAGATAAACTGCTGCAGGCACTTCTATCATCACACCCAGTTTTGGTTTTTCAATTATACAACCTTCTTCCAGTAATTCTTTAAAGGCTTGTTCAAGCAAAAATGAGGCTTCTTCTACCTCACTTAAGGTTGTCACCATAGGTAACATAATGCGTAAATTATTTAATTCTTCGCTCGCACGCATCATAGCGCGTACTTGCATCAAAAATACTTCAGGGTGGTCCAAAGTCACTCGTATACCGCGCCATCCGAGATAGGGATTGTCTTCTTCCACAGGAAAATAAGGTAATATCTTATCCCCACCAATGTCTAACGTTCGCATGGTCACAAAGCGTGGCGCAAATGCTTTTAAAATTTGACGATAAATGATGTATTGCTCATCTTCTGATGGGAAGCGATCACGACTCATGAAGGGCACTTCTGAGCGATACAAACCCACGCCTTCGGCGCCAACGCTTAACGATAAACCAGCATCCATCGCAAGACCCGTGTTGACTTGCAAAGATACCCGATAATTATCCAATGTTTCCGCAGGCTTATCTCGCAAGGTCACCAGGCTTTGATTAAGTTCTGCCTCTTCTTGCGCTAATTTTTTAAATTCTGCAAGAACCGTTCTCGAGGGAGAAATATACACATGACCATAATATCCATCGACAATCACCGCTCGACGAGTAAGTTGTTCTACTTTAAGGCCACGCACCCCCATGACCGTGGGCACGCCTAAAGCGCGAGCTAAAATTGCCACATGTGAATTATTAGCACCCCGTGCCGAAACGACAGCCGCTAAATGACCTTCAGGCACCTCTGCTAAAGCAGAAGCGGTGATTTCTTCGCCAATCAATATGGTTCGTTTGGGATAAATGATTTCTTCTCGCTGTGATAGCTGCAGTTCAGCCAAAACCCGACGTCCTAAATCACGGAAATCACTTGCGCGTTCACGTAAGTAATCATCTTCCATACTTTCAAACTGTTGTACGTGCTTTTTTATTATGGTGGAAAGTGCTGCCTGAGCGCTTAGTTTTTCATCCCGAATCACTGCTTCTACTTCAGCACCTAGACTGTCCTTATCTAGAATACGTAAGTAGACATCAAACAACGCATGCTCATCTTCATCCACTGTAGACTTCATTCGTCGACTGAGACGCTGCATGTCATCGCGTGCGGCTTGCAGAGCTTCCAGAAAGGTAGCAACTTCTTCATCGACATTATCAACATTATGTCGCGGAACGGCATCAATGTCTGCTGGAGGATAAACAACGACTGCAGTTCCAATACCAACACCAGGGACACTACCAACCCCTGTAAGTGCCGTGGAAGTGACTTCCAGCTTGTTTGCCCCCAAAGGTTTGGGTTGTGTAAGTTGGGCTAGTTCTCCTGTCGCTTCAGCATGGGCAATAATCCCTCCAAGCTGAGCAGCCAAGGTGATTAAAAAAGCTTCCTCTGCATCATCAAAGCAACACTCTTCAGCACGCTGCGCCGTTAAAACACCATAAAGTTTGCGATGTTGAATAACAGGAACACCTAAAAAGCCTTTCAGGTGTTCCTCTCCTAACAGAGGGTTTTCATAAAAATCGGGATGGGAAGGAGCATCTTCAAGATTGATGGGTTCTTCTCGACGACCAACCAAACCAATTAAACCTTGATCGAGGCCGATACGAACTCTAAATTCCGCCTGTTTGTTTAAACCATCAGTCGCTATTAAAACATATTCCGCGTGTTTGTTATCAATAAGGTAAACCGAAACTGATTCAGCAGCGACAGCTTTACGTACTCGTTGTACTAAAATCGCCAATGCCTCATTTAAGTGATTCGCCGTAGTTACATCTTGTACAATTCGCTTTAATATCTTTAACATTTATCGACTATGATTACCTCGCTTACGGCGAGCACCAAAAGGGGTGCGCCTTCTTTTTAGCAAGTGTTCCAATTCCTTCATCGCTTGGGAGTACACTTGTCGTTTGAAAAAAATAACTTGCTCCTGTGGCTCGTGGTAATCAATCCAACGCCAACTATCAAATTCAGGTGAATCACTTAAATCCAGACGAATTTTTTGCTCAGAGGCAACTAATTTTAACAAATACCATTTTTGTTTCTGTCCGATGACCAATGGCTCACTACCGTGACGAAGGTATTGTTTGGGTAATCGGTATTTTAACCAACGTTTGGTTGAACCAAGAACCTCTATATCATCCCGTTCCAGACCAACCTCTTCTCGCAATTCACGAAGCATTGCTTCCAATGCTGATTCACCGGCAGCAAGTCCGCCTTGAGGAAATTGCCAGGCATCATGTCCCTGACGTCTTCCCCAAAAAACTCGACCCGAACCGTTCACCAGAATAATACCGACATTTAATCGGTATCCGGCGCGATCAATAACCATAATAACACTGCTTTAGCTAAACTTTTAATACCTTGATTTTTCCATAAAGTGCAAGAGGTTGGCAAATAAATCTCTGTGTTATGTTGTAAATAATTTTGTATTTCCGAAAGATGTTTTCTCGGCTTGATGAGAATTATTCGAACGAAGCATTGCAAAGCCCCAATACGAAAACAGTCCATGTTCAGGTGCTTCCAGAGGAATAGTAATTTGTTTGCAATGCGCTTCAATTCTTAAACTGCTAAGACAAGCATCAATTATCTTATCCCCTTTTCTCAGTAGCGCTGTTTTAAGTTTAGTTAATCTTGTACCAAACTCCTCTACGTCACCTTGTAATTGCTCGCAGTCGTCATTGACCGTTAGTGTCCCCTGATAAGAGGAATAGCTATTTTTTCCAGGATAAAGAAGGTCCGCAATTGTTTTTGAATTTTTTCGCCATTGGTCAAAAAAAAATATCGATAATGTTGCGGTATTTGGAAAATTTTTATAACAATCTTGCAAAAGGACAGCACCGTCACCCATTAAAAATTCCATACGTTTCTTCGCGTCCTTAATAGTTTGCTGAAAACCAAGAGTACCTGTCATCGTCGCAGATAGTTCATTGCTTTTTTGTTTCATTGCTTTGGCGGTTTGCCAAGAATCCAACCAAGGAGTCCCATTATCCGGTTTTTCCAATTCGGTTTTAAAGGTCTCAGCCTCTAGAATATAGGTATAATGAGGTTGAGTATCCACGAAATTAAGCTGACTCATAAAATAATAAACATCAAAAAGACCTAAACATACTCGATAAATACTTAACGCATAAGCAAATTGCTCCATAAATTGTTGAGCCTTCGTGGTATAAGGTATTTCTCGGTGAAAAATATAACCATGTTTACTACGAATCAATGGTAAATGACTCTCTTGAATATTCACATCGAAAGCGTCGACAAGAGAAAGAGTTGCTTCAGGCTTTAAATCTCTTGCTTGAAGCGCAAGCTGCTCTTCATCAATCAAACAGGATTTTAAGGCTTGAGAAACTTCGTTTATGTTAAATATTTCTTGCCCCTCAATGGGGCGCTCTACAAGAGAGTCCAGAATGTTAGTATTAAAAAAATACTCTAAAAAAATTTTCCTGATTTTAACGGCTGAGTCCGCGTAATGTTTAGCTTGCTTTTGTAGCTTGTCAAAACTGTCCTTTACTTCATCCTCTAGAATTTTTAATTCTTTACGACCCATAGCAACTCCTTTTATCATCCTTCTTGATTTTAATTTCTACAGTGCGACATTAACCTTGTCAAGACGCTTATTATTTTTTGCGAAAGAACTTATGACTTGATTCCATACTGCACTTGAACGGTATAATTATTTTACTGGAAAACTGGCTGTTAGCTTTTTATGAAAAAACGAATTCTAATTCTCAACACTGGCGGCACCATTAGTAGCCTTAAGACAAGCAGAGGATATGAGCCAGCGTTAGGTTATGTGCAAGCGGCTTTGGAACAAATCCCCGCATTAAAAGATTCCCATATGCCGGATTACCTTATCAAGGAATACGATCCTCTGCTGGACTCATCAAACATGACATTGACTGATTGGAATCGTATTGCAACTGATATTGCCAGGGAATATGATAATTTTGATGGTTTTGTTATTTTCCACGGAACAGATACCATGGCCTATACTGCCTCTGCCTTATCGTTTATGCTGGAAAATCTGGGTAAACCTGTAATCGTCACGGGCTCTCAAATTCCCTTATCTGAAGTGCGCAATGATGCCTTAGACAATATCATCACGTCATTGTGGTTATGTGCCCATCAACCCATTCATGAAGTATGCGTTTATTTCAACCAACAATTATTGCGTGGCAATCGCACACAAAAAGTCAGCGCTCAACGTTTTAATGCCTTTGAATCGCCGAACTATCCTCATTTGGCAACTATTGGTATCACCATTGAATTGCATAAAGATTTGATGTTGCCCAAACCAAAAAAGGCTTTTCGTCTACAGACATTAGAACCCCAATTTATCGCTAATTTCCGTTTGTTCCCCGGATTTGCCACAAAGGTCCTGGATTATATTTTACACCAACCTCTTAAAGGTTTAGTACTTGAAACCTACGGGGCAGGTAATGCGCAAAATAATGATCCCCATTTTTTACAAAGTTTAAAAGAAGCCTGCGAACGTGGGGTGGCCATAGTTAATTGCAGCCAATGCCAGCAGGGGCATGTAGAAATGAATCAATACGCTACGGGTTATACTCTAAAACAAGCAGGCTTAATTAGTGGTCACGATATGACACCGGAAGCCGCGCACTGCAAGCTACTTTATTTATTCAGTAAAAACTTAAGCCTCCAACAGGTCAAAAATTTGTTGGAGACTAATTTGTGTGGAGAGCTTAATTCCTAGATAGTTAAGCCATTTGTTTCATCTTCAGCAAATTCCTCATCAATATCTTTTTTCGCGGGTGGGATAACTTGCTTTGTCACAGCCTTAACTTCATCATCTTTCTCTGAGGAAGTTATTGGAACAACTACTTTTACAACTTTAGACCCACCAACGTTGTCTGGGTTCTCTGACAGTTTTAATTGTAAAAGAACATCTATCATAAGTTTTAGTTGCTTCTTTGCCATCTCCATACATACTTTAAGATCCCCTCTCGAAGGTTTAGCAGTAGGCTTTACGTAAAAAAGACTGTATGGCAAAGTAACACCCATCGGCACGTTCTCTAAGGCAGCGTGATTAGAACAGGCCTTTTCGTTATTTCGCAAGACTTCTTCAACGAAATCCAGAACACGCCTAGTCTTTGACAAGGGGTATGTTGGCTGTTTCTTATCTAAAGCATTTAATGCTTCTTTGCAATTTCGTAGAGCGTTCAAAAGAATGGTTTCTTTTTCATCAGCCACTACGATAGGGGACCAAAACAAGGCAGTAACTTGGTCCGTAAGACCTTTTGAAGGAGCCATTACCTTATCACCAATATATAAAGCGGCGTAGTAATAAAATATATAAAGAGGATCATCATAAAGAATCAGGGAATTTGAGGATTTTGGTTTTATTGGCAATTCAGCTTCAGGGACGATATCTAACAACTGCTTATTTCCAAGTGTTCTAAAAAGCTCGTCTAACAATTGACTCATTTCTTTTAATGAGGTGTCAAAAGTACCTTTTGCCTGTTGTTCCTCTTTGCATTTAGCTTCTAATCGTGATCGACAGTTCCCAATAATTTTTTTTAATTCGTCTAGGTTCTTCTTATTAGATCCCTGATCTTGTAGAGTTAGAATAGCATTTGAAATTATTTCTAACTCCTCTTTCTTGTATTCTTTAAGATGTGTATTCCAACCTGTATCAAGTCGTTTACTCTCATTTTCAATTGCTATATTAAGAAAATGCTTCATAACATCAAAAATAATAACCATGGCACTACTCCTTTGCTCATAATTTTTTTATCATATCCAGTAATTTTAATCTTCGCAACATAAATGCAGATTGTTTAATTAGATTACTCTTTTTACAAGCATCTGTAAGAACAGAGGGAATTAAAAAAGTATATGTCACTACAAATCGTTATTTTGGCCGCAGGCCAAGGGAAGCGAATGCTTTCTAAAACACCCAAGGTTCTTCATCCACTCGCTGGCAAGCCAATGCTTACACGTGTTGTGGAAACGGCTCAACAATTGAATCCTGATTCTATCCATGTGATTTATGGCAATGGCGGTCTAAAAATTAAAAATGCCCTGCCTGATTTAGCAGTTAACTGGGTGTTTCAAGCCGAGCAATTAGGAACCGGCCATGCAGTGATGCAAGCTTTGCCTCATATTCCACCCAGTTCTCAGGTATTAGTGTTATCAGCTGATGTTCCTCTTATTCAAGCACAAACATTGAGAGCACTTATTGATTGCAATCGTTCTGAGTTAGGAGAGCGTCCTCCTTTAAGTTTACTATTAGCTACTGTGGATAATCCTACAGGATTGGGTCGCATTATTCGTAATAGTAACGGTGAAATTCGCGCAATCGTTGAAGAAAAAGATGCGACTACCGAGCAAAAACAAATTAAGGAAATTTACAGTGGTATCTGCTGCGCTCAAGCAAATGATTTGACACGCTGGTTACCCTCACTGGGAAATAGTAATGCACAAGGTGAGTATTATTTAACGGAAATTATCTCCCTTGCCGTGACGGAGAATATCCCTATCACGTCAATGCAAGCGCCGGATAATATGGAAATTCAAGGCGTTAATGACCGCTTGCAACTGCATCAACTGGAACGGATTTGGCAGGAGAATTTTGCTAAACAGCTTCTATTATCGGGTGTTTCTATAGCGGATGCCAATCGTATCGATGTGCGCGGAGATCTACGCTGTGGTGAGGATGTGTTTATTGATGTCAATACTGTGTTTAGAGGCCAAGTTATTTTGGGCAATGGTTGCCAGATAGGTCCTAATTGCGTTTTAGATAATGTACAACTTGGAGACAACTGCGAAATCCTGGCAAACTCCGTTCTTGATAATTGCATCATAGGTAGTAATTCTCATATTGGTCCCTTTGCTCGCTTAAGACCAGGAACTAAAGTGGCTGATGATTGCAAAATAGGTAATTTTGTTGAAACCAAAAATGCTATTTTTGCCCAAGGCAGTAAGGCCAGTCATTTAAGTTACTTAGGTGATGTGGACATTGGCAAAGCGGTTAATATCGGAGCAGGTACTATCACGTGTAACTATGATGGTGCAAATAAGCATCAAACTGTTATTGAAGAAGGGGCTTTTATCGGCTCTGACACACAACTGGTAGCCCCAGTTACCGTGGGAGCTTATGCAACAATCGGTGCCGGCAGTACTATTCGTAAAGACGCACCACCTGGCGAATTAACACTAACTGAGAAGAAGCAAAAGACTATTACGGGGTGGAAAAGACCAGTTATGAACAAGTCTTAACTATTGGGTTGAGTGTTGAGTAAAATTACCAGCCGTGCTAGATTCAGCATCTTTCTGGATGCCTCGGACAAGCCGAGGCACGTAGGTAGCGCGTGGTTCAATGCTCTGTAAATAGCGCCATATACCGTGTCTAGTCAAATTCAATCAGGTTACGTATACACTACAATCCGAATGTCCTCTTTACACTTTGTCTACGTGTCTCGGCTTGTCCGAGGCATACACGTTGAATCAATCGACCGGAGCAACAGTAAACTAATTTCCGATATTGACTTGTTTGATAGTGGTAGAACCATCCTGAGCTTGTTTATAAAATAAATTATATAACCATAAGACTATTGGTAATCCCAGTAAAGTAACTCCTAATTTAAAAATCCAGGCGCTCATTGTTAAGCTTAAAATTTGTTCGTAGGGGTAAATCCCGCCAAACAACAAACTGTAATTTACTAGGCACAACAAGGATGTCGCCAGAGTGTTTGCAATTAGAATTCGCCAACCACGACTTTTACCCAATTCAGTTTTCTTTAAATACTCTAGACACAACGCATTAACTACAAAGGTCACAAACAAAGCCAGTGTCGCTGCCGGTATACGTCGTGGAACAATAAAGGAATAAAACGGATTGAGATTAAAAAACTCAGGGGAGGGTAATGCCACGGCCCCCATTAATAGCAAATCAAAGGCTAATTCAGCAGAGATTAAAACAACTGTTAGACGAAGATTCGCTTTATACCCATACAATTCACCAATTAAATTGCTAACCATAAATGTTAGTGGAAATAAGAGACCACTTGCAGCCAGTGTCCATCCATTGGAAAAAGAAACAAGGCGGTACTCACACGCCAGGCAGATTAACATAATAGTCACTGCGAAGCCTACGAGGTAGTGATATAGTGTTTGAGATAAATAATCAGGTAAAGACTTGTTAAAGGGCCAATCAAAGCGTCTAACAAATAATAAACAACTCAGATAAATAATACCCGCAGTAAATAAAATACCTGTAGCAATCATTAATGAGTCAAGATAAATGCGATTAAAACTATGCACATGCGGCTCAGAAAATAATAAATAAAAATCCAGTGTAAAAAAGGAAAAACCACCAAATAGTGCAAGCAATAATCTTTTCCTTGGAGACAAGAGTACTTCTTTCCGTTTGGCACAACACAATAAATGGGGAAGATAAAAACCTAAGCCAAACGCTAAGGTTGCAGCAAAGAACTTTTTAGGAATATCTTCAAATACTATTTGATAGGCAGGATTATCATGCATGTATTCAGCAGCAGGTAAATTGACCAGCAAATAGATCCCTACGGAAAATAAGTACAATGCAAGTATAGATTGATGTAAAACATGACGTTGCTGAACAATATTGCATTGCTTTAAAACAATAAGATAAATAATGGCTACAAGCGGACAAACTAGACTACTTGCAGTAAACATCATTCCTTGGATCTGAATTATTTTAAAAGAAACATTAATTAACAAAATAAGACAAGTCATCATGCTTATGGTAAGCGGTAAATAACTTCGTGTCTGGTGTGCAGTTGAAACAGTAGTCATAAAAGGACAATACTCATATTACAACGAAGGACTCACCATTTGGGGCTTGCCTCTAAAAGTGTGCAGTAATATACCATTATTACCTTTCTTTTTGCAAATTTTATCAAGTACGTATAATTATCCGGCATCTTGAACAAGGTAAGAATAGAATGTTCATACCTTTGTTATTTTGCAACAAAGGTATGAACTAAGCCTAATTAGTGAGGGTTGATGTAGTAGGCTGATTAATAGTCCTATGACGAATAGTGGCGTCTGGAACTAGCTTAAAAAAGGCAGGGCCCGAAGAGTTAATCCCAATATCAATTACATTTGCTTTTTGATCTTTTATAACTGCACCAGGGTTAAGCATGATTGGCACAGACTTGCTAGTACTTTGCGCTTTTGGGATCTTTTTTTTATTTATGTCCTCATCGACAAGCTCTTCAATTTGCGGTGAGGTAACCGGCTTTTGAGTAATAACCTCTGATGGGACGAGACGAAGGTGCATATCAGAATCTATTTTAACAATTGCAGAAGAAAAGTTAGTTGGCTCCTGTACTTGCCCGGTTAATAAGAAAGCATCGTCATTGTGAGGTAATGCAGGGGCTTCTCCAGGATGCAAACTACCAACATAATTACGAAACTGCCCCAATTTGAGCATAGCCTCTTCGTTTTTCAATATACTCAGAAGAATTGTAACCAGCGACTTAGGGGTCCCAAAGATAGGACGAGCCAATTCAGCAGCAGCATTGGGTGAATGCATCGCTATTTTTACTATAAGATAGGCCCTGATATCTTGAATATTTTTAATGGCATCAAGTATTCGCTGACGAGATAAAGACCAAGGTATGACTGGATCGTCAATAAATCTTTCCCCTTGAAGCATTCGTGGAAGCATTACCAGTTTAATTTTTTCAGAAACAGGATTTGTCCACATAAAATGTGCATAATCTGGAATCTTGCTCCAAGGAATTATTGATTCAGTTCGTTTTTTAAGCAATGCGGGAATTGTCTTTCTTGCCCCCTCGGCAGTTGTATCCACTACAAAACCAACCATGTTCCCATAAGCTGCTACAGGATCAGGTATATTCCGCCGTGGCTCTTTTACCGCGGGCGGCAGGGTCATTTGCGACGCAATGCCGATTTGTGAAATTAAGAGAAATTGCTGTACTGTAGATTCGTAGAACACTGCAGGCACTCCAGTGTAATACTCAATCATAGAGCAAACAAACTTGCTTAATACATAATGCGTAATACCATGCGATAATGCTAATTCTGGATATTCACGCAAGTAACGCTCTTGATCGGGCCCACAGAGTTCGGGCAAGACCAGCGTAGTCACATAACGGCCATTGTGGTAAACATCAAACGCCGCAGCCAAATTCTCTCCAACTACAGGGACATAGCCTACAAATGCAATAGCCGCTTTGGTAGACCAATATTCGATAAGATCACGGAAAGAGCCCTTTAAAAAACGCATTGTTGTACATTTTTTCTGAATGCACAAATCCATGGGTGGCGTTTCTCTCATACTATTAAATGCACCGCCTGCTTCAAGCGCTAATACGGTAGTGCGAACAACAAGCTGAGTTTTCCTGCGTGTGGTGTACACCCATTGGGCTCCCCACATTAACCATAGACCCATATAAAGTGCAGTATTGACAGACAACCAGGCTTCATTGGGATTGTCCTCCAAATAGTCTTCACCCTGCTGTTCTAATACTGTGTAAAGATAAGAGGCTACCGCTAACGGAATAGCATCCTCCACAATGATACGAGCGCCTCCCTTCACGACTTTACCTACTTTTTCCTTTGTTTCTGCTGAAATTGCAGGATCAAAAGCAACTCGCGTAAGTCTGAGTGCAGCTGGCAACTGTTCTAATAATCTACTTACAGTGTTGTAAGAGAAATTCACTATGCCACTTGTTGCCCCACTGACAGATGCGTTATTCCAAACGTCTTTTCCCCATCCCGAGACAGTTTCCTTAACTGTGGTCCATTTATCCCACCATCCCATACCAAGCTCCTGCTAAATAGTCGGAAATTCCATTCTAGGGGGAATGCTAAAAAATTACCAGAGTAGCCGAATTTTTATAAGAGCGCTCGGAAATCATGTAGGAGGGTTAAGATTTTTGTCGGTAAATTCACACAAGTCACAAATTAGACAGCGATAACATCGTGGTTTGCGGGCGATACAAACATAACGACCATGTAAAATTAGCCAATGATGTGCATCATGCAAAAATTCTTTATCTACGTTTTTAAGTAACGCCTGCTCAACTGCTAAAGCTGTCTTTCCATGCGCCAAGCCAATTCGATTCGCAACACGAAAAATATGAGTATCTACAGCCATGGTTGGCTGGCCAAATGCTGTATTCAAGACAACATTGGCAGTTTTGCGTCCCACACCAGGCAATGCTTCCAAAGCTTCACGATTATCTGGGACTTTGCCCTGATGTTTTTCGACTAGAATTTGGCAAGCCAAAATGACATTTTTTGCTTTGTTATTATAAAGACCAATTGATTTGATATAGTCTTTTAGCGCTTCTTCCCCTAAATCAAGAATAGCTTGTGGAGTATTTGCAACAGGAAATAGTTTTTCAGTTGCTTTGTTAACACTGACATCCGTGGTATGGGCAGACAACATCACAGCAATAAGTAACTCAAAATTTGAACTGTAACGAAGTTCCGTCGTTGGATGCGGATTATGCTCCCGAAAACGTTCGAAGATGGCTCGACTTGTTGATCTATCCATTATTTTTTTTCGCTTGGACCCGAGCAAGTGCCTGTAAAATATAGGTTTGTTTTGCTTTCATATCTTGCGAATCATCCTCTTTTTTTGCTAGCTGCCGTTTTTCTCGATATGAATGCTGTTTTTCCTGCTCTTCCCGCAATAACCGCGCTTGTCGTTCATTAAACCGTTGCCGGGCAAGCTCCCTATCATAAGCAGGCTCAGGAAGGATAACCAAATCAATACAGTCCACAGGACAGGGTTCAACACAAAGGCCGCAGCCCGTACACTCATGTGCAACAATACTATGCATTAGCTTGCCACTTCCTATAATGGCATCTACTGGACAGGCTTGAATGCATTTAGTACAACCAATACATTCCGCCTCACGAATTGAGGCGACCGAGGGCTCGCGCGTATTTACTCTGGCTTCGGCAAGATAAGTACTGGCATCGACTCCCAACAATTCGCCCAATGCCTTAACCGTTGACTCTCCTCCAGGTGGACAACGGTTAATAGGTGCCACACCTTGTGCCAATGCTTCAGCATAAGGCAGACAGCCTCCATAGCCGCATTCTTTGCATTGGGTTTGCGGCAATAGTGCATCGATAGTTTTAACAGCAACCATTACTTGACCTTCATTCCTGGTGCAGCCCCGGAATCAGGTTGCAACAAAAAGATACCTTTTCCATCACCTGCAGCCAAAACCATGCCTTCTGAGACGCCAAAACGCATTGTGCGAGGTGCCAAATTAGCCACCATTACGGTTAATCTTCCAATTAGATCAGCGGGTGCATAGGCTGATTTAATACCGGCAAATACTTGTTTTTTTGCATCGCCAAGGTCTAATTGCAAACGCAATAGTTTATCCGCTCCTTCAACTGCTTCAGCAGAAATGATACGAGCGACACGTAAATCAACTTTACTGAACTCTTCAATACTAATCGTATTTTCCAAGTTTTCAGGTTGAGTTTTTTTCTCTTCTGTCACCACATTCCCCTTTGTTTGTAAAAGCATAGCATCGATTTTTTCTCGCTCCACACGCACCATCAGCGGTGTGAACAGATTAATACGATGATTTAGCAGAGGTCTTTCAATATTTTCCCAATTCAGGGGTTCACAGTTTAAAAATAATTCGGCTGCCTCGGCCATAGTAGGCAATACAGGTTTTAAATAACTCATTAACAATCGGAATAAATTGAGTCCCATGGTGCAAATTGCCTGCACCTCTGACAAACGATGTTCTTCTTTGGCAAGTACCCAGGGTTTATTCGCATCAATATACTGATTCACGCGATCCGCACATTCCATAATTTGACGAATAGCTCTCGCATAATCTCGCTGAACAAACCCATCAATGATTTCCTTACGGGCAGCTAAAATCGATTCATATAAAGCAGGTTCGCTTAATTCAGCACTTAGCTGATTGTCAAATCGCTTATTAATAAATCCCGCACAACGGCTCGCTATGTTGACAATTTTCCCTACTAAATCTGCATTCACACGATTAATAAAATCATCAAAGTTTAAATCCAAATCATCCACTCGCCCGTTTAACTTCGCCGCAAAATAGTAACGCAAATAGTCGGGATTCAAATGCTCAAGGTAGGTACGAGCTTCGATAAAAGTACCTCGGGATTTAGACATTTTTTGGCCATCAATGGTCAAAAATCCATGGGTGTAGACCGCAGTTGGCAGTCGATGCCCACTACCTGCTAAAATTGCAGGCCAAAACAATGCATGAAAATAGACGATATCTTTACCTACAAAATGATACAGTTCTGTCGTTGAATCCTTACTCCAGAATTCATCAAAAGAAATTCCTGTCTCACTACAATACTTTTTAAAACTCGCCATATAACCAATCGGAGCATCCAACCAGACATAAAAATACTTGTCTTCAGTGCCTGGGATTTTAAAACCAAAATAAGGCGCATCACGTGAAATATCCCACTGCTTAAGACCTGCAGCGAACCACTCATCCAATTTATTAGCTACTTCAGTTTGTAAGTGCCCTTTACGTGTCCAATCTTTGAGTAGCTGCTCATAGCGAGGTAAATCGAAGAAGTAATGTTCAGAATCTTTCTCGATAGGTTTAGCGCCGGAAATTGCAGAAACCGCATCAATCAATTCGGTAGGCGAATACGTTGCACCACACGACTCACAATTATCCCCATATTGGTCAGAAGTACCACATTTAGGGCAGGTCCCTTTTACATAACGATCGGGTAAAAACATTTGTTTTACAGGATCATAAGCTTGTCGAATTGTTTTTTTGACAATGTCGCCAGAGAATTGCAATTGCTTATAAATAGTCGCAGCCAATTCCTGATTTTCTGAAGAATGTGTTGTGTGGTAGCAATCGTAATCAATGGCAAAGGCTTTAAAATCTCGCTCATGACTCAGTTTAATTTGAGCCGTTAATTCTTCTGGCGTTATCCCAAGTTGCTCCGCTTTAAGCATAATTGGGGTTCCGTGGGCATCATCTCCACAAACGCTAATGCAATCATAACCCAGCAATTTATGGGTACGCACCCAAATATCTGTTTGGACATGCTCCACCAAATGGCCTAAGTGTAAATGGCCATTAGCATAAGGCAGCGCACTGGTTACCAGCATTTTACGAACAGTTGTCATATCATGAGCCTATGGAAATAAAATGGCGGATTATAACGCATCCTTGGCTAGAATGCTGCACTTTATAATTACAATTTAGAGGAAATACAGATGGGTTATTGTCGAGAATACTACGATAAAAAAACGCGGCTTCGGCCGCGTTTTTTTTAAGACTACAATTATTGGCACTTAGGAACTTGAAGATTATCAACTTCATCAGTTAAAGGTACTGTTTGTTTCCTGTCAGAAACATTTGAGCTTCTGAAACCAAATGTAGATCTAACTGTGTCAGTTGGCTCAGCTTTTTTCTCAGCACAGCAGCTACCAAAAACTCTTTGAAAGAGGTTAGGCGTACCATTAAGATCTTCGTCTTCATCCTTTGCAAGTTTAATTTCTGCAGAAGGCTCGATATCTTGAGCAGGAGTAATTAAAGTATTCATGAAATTGTAAATACTAACAACGGTATTGAACAGAGTGCTAGCAGTTAAACTTGCAGCAAAAGTAAGAGCACCAACTGTAGCAACAGCAGCAGGAGTAGCCAATGTACTCAAGAATGCCAAGGGTGTTACGCCGAAAAAGCTAGCAGCAGCCAATGCAGGAATTACTGCAGGGAACAAAACAGCGAGTGTTACAGCAGCAGCCGCAGTTAAAATACCTAAAAATACTGCTAAAGAAGCTGCCCAGTGTGTACGCAAGAAATTAATAAAGCGCATAGTTTTTTTACTCCATTGGTTAAAAAATCGAGCGCATCATAACAATCTATTGCCCAGATGTGAACCGAAAATGCGCAATATGTTGTAACATTTATGTAAAGATGTGAGTTTTTAGTATTATTTGTAACGTGTTGGATCAGTTAGATTTGCCGCTTTAAATCCTTGTTTTCTAAAAGTACAACTATCACAAATACCGCAGGCTTCACCAGCTTCTGTTGCCTGGTAACAGGATACGGTCAAAGAATAATCAAGTCCTAGATTTGTTCCCTTTAAAATGATTTCTTCTTTGGTTAAAAATTGCAACGGAGCATGAATCTTAACAGTATCGCCACTGACGCCTGCTTTAGTTGCTAAATTTGCCATCTTTTCAAATGCTGCGACAAATTCAGGACGGCAATCAGGATACCCCGAATAATCAACAGCATTAACTCCGATAAAAATATCCCGAGCCTCCAGAATTTCAGCATAGGCTAGAGCCATTGCCAAAAAAATTGTATTGCGTGCAGGAACATAGGTTATGGGAATCTCTTTGGATCCGGAGTATTCAGGGACTGGTATAGCGTTATTGGTTAAAGCAGACCCACCAAATTGACCAATATCAAGATCGGTAATACGATGCTCAACTGCACTTAAGTGCTTGGCAACACGAGTTGCTGCTGCTAATTCAGCGGGATGACGCTGGCCATAACGAAAACTTAATGCATAACAAGCATAACCCTCTTGTTTAGCTAGAGCCAAACAAGTCGCAGAATCCAATCCCCCAGACAGCAATATGACTGCTTTTTTCATAATAAGCTCACAATCTCAAAGTGTGTTGACAGTTTTTAAAGCCAGGCTCCATTCTCCTTCAAAGCCACGTTTCCATTCTCCTTCAAAGCCACGTTTCCATTCTCCTTTAAATCCGCGTACGGCTTTCTTTAAACCCATGTCCGGCTATCTTTAAGCCTACGTCCCGCGGCTTGTCCGCGGGATCCATAGTGCCCAACCACAGCAAATTAGCATCCTAATGAAATGAAATACCAGCACGCACCTAACTTGTCGTTAAAAAAATGGCTATTATCATCATTGTAAACAGATCAAGCAATGCAAAACCCCAATAAGAACAAATTTCGAACAAAACAACCCTATCTATACCTTAAAATATTTGGTTTTTTTAACTATTTTCTTATTAAAATCATTTAACCTACTTATAAAAGCTTAATTTCAGTAAATTAGGTTTCAATTGTGTAAATTTAAAAGGCCCAGGCTTGTGACGTGATTCCGTGCTATGTTATAAAAAAGAACAGTTTGAACATTTATACAGTCTTTTTTTTGGTCACCAAAGACTCTCTATTTATGAGGTGATATCATGAGCGCGAGCAAAGATGCAGTCAATCAGACAACTGAGTTGTTGACATTAGCCGAGCTTCTTTATCGCGAGCGCAATGAAACTACTTCAAAAATATTTGGTGACATCGTCACATTAAATGAACAACGACGGGAAATTGCTAGTTTGTTGGGTTACCACAGCGCACAACTGTATGCTATGAATCCCATCATGTTTCAGTTTTTAAAACCTGCCCAGCGAGCTCAAGTTGAAAAACAACTTATCTTTACTCTGTATCTATTAGCAGCTCAGGCTCATCTTGATGATGCTGAAGATAGAACTAAAAACCTGCAAGGCTCACTTGATGGCATAAATTTGTGCTTGAAGCGTTTAGGCGAGTTAAAAGGTTACACGACAAAACCTATTGACAAAAATGAAGCTCAATTAAAAGAGGCTGTTGACAACTCCGAAAAATATTTGAAATTTTTGGGATTAACTATTTTAGCCCCTTGGCTTGTGTCAAGAATGACCGAGTTTTTTAACCTTACAGTAAAAGAGAAGAATGATGCTGAGAAAGCAGCCGAAGTCGTTAATAAAGAGAACGATACATCTACTCTGGCTTATCAAATGGGCGTTGACCAAAAGCAACTAACAGGTGTTGCCGATGGTAAAAAAACCTCTCTTCTAGTCGACTGGATGAGTCAAATCAATGGTCGACGTCTCTACTGGGTTTGGGGCGGAGGCATGCTTGCGTCTGCATTGGAACTGTTAGCTTTTGAAGGCATTTTACCCTCTGATCAAATTAAGCAAGCACAAAGTAATTTAAGTACGCCCTCTCCAATCACGGGTTATATGAGTTGGGTACTGTATTATACACGTTTCGCTGTTCACTTGGGTTTGCTATTAAAACACACCATCGCAGGTCCGTGGATGAGTCCGGAAGAAGCAAAAATTCCGGCTTGGGAGCGATTTAAAACTCAGTTGGTACAACGTAAATTTGCTATAATCAACGACTCAGTCTGGGCAACAGCCAACCTGGTTTGCTTCTTCTGGTTGCGAGGCGGAGGCGCACTCGGTCACGCCGGTAATATCTTAACAGCACTTTTATTATTAATGGATTTAATATTGAGTATTGTTGCTCTTATCGAAGAAAGCACCAAACACAATAAAGAAATGGAAGCATTTAACAAGAAGGAAATAGAACTCGGTGAACAACGTGCTACATACGCAGCGTCTATCGACACGGCTGAAAAGACACTTGCAGCACTTAGAACCTCTATTCCGGATTACGAAAATAATGAAGTAGTCAATAAGAAATTAGAGGAAATTAAACTTTGGCAAATCCAATTGGCAGAGACAGAAGCAGAGCTTAAACAATTGCAGAAAATTAAAAAGCAAAGCGAAATGGCTTGGAAATACAAGAAATTTGGCTTGATTAATAATACTGCTTATGCCGCCGGTTTATTATTTGCTTTCGCTTTGTTCTGTTGCTTCTTCTTCCCACCTGCAGCCTTAGCACCTGCTTTGATTCTTGTGATGGGCGTTGCCGGGGCAGCATTATGTTTTACCCTGACTATCCTTTATGCAGCAATCAATGGGGGTCTCGATATTGCCAAATCCAAAGACTCCATTAAAGCAGCACGTGCAGAATGCAAAGATTTAATGATCCAGTTTGCTAAAGAAAGCGATCCTGACATTAAAAAACAATTGTATCTGGAGATGAAAGCGTTAATGGCCGAATCTGAGTACCAGGAAAGATTGGTTCGCTTCCAGGCCGTGCAATTGGCTCGAGCCGTCTTTGTTGATGCCTTTATTCCTGCTTTAGTATTTGCATCTTTGGTGTTTATGCCATTAGGAATTGGTTTAGGCGTTATGGCAGCGGGGCTTGCAGTTGCCGTTATTTCTCATCTTATCATTAGTCGCTTTGCTCCAGAAAAAGCGCCAATAAAGGATTTGAAAGATGTGGATTTGGCTGCTTTTGAGAAAGAGTTTAAAACATTTGAAGATAAATTTAATATAACTTTTGTTGATGAGGAAACTTCTGTCGAGAAAATCACTGATGATGGGGTCGTTGCTTTCTTTGCTGAACCTAAAAAAACAAATGGTCATAAATTATTTGATCAAACCAATAAGAGCGGCTATCAACGATTATCCCCGGGCGATAAAAATGATATTGCTTTAGATGGTTTATCCTCATCTAAATAAAGTTACTCCATTACTTTTTGAATACCCAACCTTGTGTTGGGTATTCTGTTAAAAAAGTGTATAATTGCAAGATTTGTTGCGCAGTTATTTTTCCTCATGAATCTTGAAAAGCATTATGATGTTATCGTCATTGGCGGTGGCCATGCGGGTACTGAAGCCGCGCTAGCTGCAGCACGTCTGGGTGCCCAGACCTTATTACTCACCCATAATATGGATCTACTCGGCCAAATGTCCTGTAATCCCGCCATTGGTGGAATTGGGAAGGGTCATTTGGTGAAAGAAATCGATGCTCTTGATGGCGCTATGGCCTTAGCTGCTGATAAAGCAGGCATTCAATTTCGCATTCTCAATGCTTCAAAAGGTCCTGCTGTCAGAGCTACGCGTGCCCAGGCTGATCGCGTGCTTTATCGTCAGGCCATTCGCCAACAACTACAAAGCCAGCCAAACTTGACCTTATTCCAACAAGCCGTAGATGATTTGCTCGTTGAGGGTTCTCGTGTGACGGGAGTGGTTACCCAGATGGGCCTAACCTTAAAAGCCCATGCCATTGTGCTCACCGTAGGCACCTTCTTAGGCGGCAAAATTCATGTGGGTATGAAACAACATGCAGGCGGACGTGCAGGTGATCCTCCGGCTATTGCTTTGGCAAATCGCCTGCGCGAACTTGATTTGCCCGTTGGCCGTTTAAAAACAGGAACGCCACCTCGTATTGATGGTCGTTCTCTTGATTACAGTCAAATGACTGTTCAACCTGGTGATGAACCCGTACCAGTATTCTCTTATTTGGGAACGACAGCACTACATCCCCAGCAAGTACCTTGTTACATTACCCATACCACGAGTCTCACGCATGAAATTATTCAGGAGAATCTGCATCAATCGCCCATGTATGCTGGCGTTATTGAAGGTATTGGTCCCCGCTATTGCCCTTCGATTGAAGACAAAATTGTTCGTTTTGCTGACAAATCTTCTCATCAAATTTTCGTAGAACCTGAAGGCTTAACCACGGATGAAATTTACCCAAATGGCATTTCAACCAGCCTACCTTTTGAAGTGCAGGCCCAATTTGTAAAAACCATTAAGGGATTTGAAAATGCGCATATTACCCGCCCGGGTTATGCGATTGAATACGATTATTTCGACCCCCGCGGTTTAACACCATTTCTGCAAACAAAACCATTGAGCAATCTGTTCTTTGCCGGCCAAATTAATGGGACGACCGGTTATGAGGAAGCAGCAGCCCAGGGAATCATTGCCGGAATGAATGCCGCATTGCAAACGCAAGAGAAAGAGCTATGGTGTCCGCGTCGCGATGAAGCTTACGTCGGTGTGCTCATTGACGATCTTATCACTTGCGGTACCCAAGAACCTTATCGCATGTTTACCTCCCGAGCAGAATATCGCCTGTTACTGCGTGAAGATAATGCCGATTTGCGTCTTACTGAAAAAGGACGCGAACTCGGTTTGGTGGGTGATGCCCGCTGGCAAGCCTTTTGTGAAAAACGAGAAGCCATTGAAGCAGCCCAAGCACGTCTTAAAGAAACCCTTGTACGTGTTTCCCACAATGAAGCATTAAGCCATATTATTGACAATCCCCTGCAACAAGACTGCAAAGCCGCAGAGTTGTTAAAACGCCCGGAAGTGACTTATAACGATTTACAGGCGGTTTCCTCTTTAGAATTACCGGTATTAAGCGACGATGTGGCCGAACAAGTAGAAATTCAGAGTAAATATGCAGGTTATATTGAACGGCAGATACTTGATATTGAGCGTCTGCGCAAACATGAAAATACACAATTACCTGAATCATTGGATTACAGCAAGGTTTCTGGACTATCAACCGAGGTCATGCAAAAATTAACTCGCATACGACCAACAACACTTGCACAAGCAGGTCGCATTTCGGGGGTAACACCAGCAGCACTCTCATTGCTTTTAGTTCATTTAAAAAAGCATAGAGAACCAGCATGAACCAATCTGCAAACATTGCGCGGCTGCTTCATGAAGGGCTTGCCCAACTTGGCATAGAAACAAACGCAGCTTCTTTGCTTCAGTATCTGTATTTGTTGGATAAATGGAATCGTAGTTATAACCTAACGGCCATTCGCGATTTGGATACCATGGTGACACGCCACCTTTTGGATAGCTTAGCCATCACCCCCTGGATTCATGGCACACGAATTCTTGATGTCGGTACAGGCGCTGGTTTGCCAGGAATTCCATTAGCCATTTATAATCCACAGCTTAAAATTGTCTTATTGGACAGTAACGGTAAAAAAACTCGCTTTTTGCAAGAGGTAAAACGGGTATTAGCGCTTGATAATGTCGACGTTGTTCAATCGCGTGTCGAGAACTACCACCCACAACAAGGTTTTGATACAGTAACAAGTCGAGCCTTCAGTGACTTAGCGCAAATGATCAAATGGACTTCCCATCTCATTGGTAAGCAAGGTATTTGGCTTGCCATGAAAGGGCGCTATCCTGAAACTGAATTAGCAAGCATCAACCAACCTTACCAGGTGGACTCTTACTCAGTACCCGGTCTGGATGGTGAGCGTTGCTGCGTCATCATCAAAAATGCAACTTAAGGAATAAACCATGGCAAAAGTCATCGCCATTGCCAACCAAAAAGGAGGCGTGGGGAAAACAACCACTGCAATTAACCTGGCAGCCTCCATTGCCGCAAATCGTCAGCGTGTGTTATTGATTGACTTAGATCCACAAGGCAATGCCACCATGGGTTCAGGTGTTGATAAAAATGCGCTGGTGCATACGACCAATGATGTATTACTGCGCGATTGCCTGGCAGAACAAGCCTGCCTGACCACCACCTGTGGTTTTGATTTAATACCGGCCAATGGTGATTTGACGGTTGCGGAAGTGAGTTTGATGGAACAAGACCATCGTGAAACATTTCTTTCTAAAGCATTACAGTCCGTGCAAAATACTTATGATTTTATTCTCATTGATTGTCCCCCTGCATTAAATACACTAACAATTAACGCCTTGGTTGCTGCAGATTCGGTATTAATTCCCATGCAATGCGAATACTATGCGTTGGAAGGTTTAGCCTCATTGATTTCAACAATCGAACAGGTTAAAGCGAGTGTGAATTCACGTTTGCACATTGAAGGTCTGCTACGTACCATGTACGATGCACGTAACCGTTTATGCTCAGAAGTCTCCAAACAGTTACTTGAGCATTTTAGTAATAAAGTTTATCGAACGGTAATACCCCGTAACATTCGCCTAGCCGAAGCACCCAGTCATGGTATGCCGGCATTACAATATGATAAAACCTCTCCTGGAGCTGCAGCTTACATGGTTTTAGCGGCGGAAGTTATCAGCAAACAAACGGTCGCCGTTTAAATTGAGGTAATTATGACAGTTAAATCCCGAGGTCTTGGACGAAATTTATCCGCGTTGTTAGGAACTGGTACCGCATTGATCACAGAAAAACCAGCTACGCCAGAAAGTTTAAAATTAGCCATTCATTGTCTGCAACCAGGAAAATACCAACCTCGTGGTGAAATTGAAGAAGCCCCTCTTGCTGAGTTAGCTGCATCTATTAAGCAGCAAGGGGTACTGCAACCCTTAGTGGTGCGTGAAATTGCCAATGGCCAGTATGAAATTATTGCAGGAGAACGCCGCTGGCGAGCTTCACAACTTGCAGGCTTAACTGAGGTTCCTGTCATTCTTCGCCAAGTAGACGATGAAACTGCTATGGCCATAGCACTGGTGGAAAATTTACAACGCGAAGATTTAAATGCCATGGATCAAGCTCGCGCCATGCATCGTCTAACCACCGAGTTTGGTCTCACTCATCAACAAATCGCTGATCTTCTTTCCAAATCACGCACTGCTGTCAGTAATTTTTTGCGTTTGCTGCAATTAACACCGGAAGTCAGACGTTTGTTAGAAAATGGCGATATCGATATGGGACATGCTCGTGCACTATTAATGCTGGATGAAAAACAGCAAGCCCAAGTCGCACAACTCATTATTGCCAAAAATCTCTCCGTTCGTGAAACTGAAAAGCTAGTTGCCCGTGTCAAAGAAGGCAAAACAGAACAAGTGCCCAAACCTGAAATTAACCCCCTGTTACAAGAACAAGTCCGCACCCTATCCCAGCGTTTAAATGCCGCAGTTAAAATTAATCCGGGCAAAGCGGGTAAGGGCACATTAGTTATTCACTATAACAATCTGCAAAGCCTACAATCAGTCATTGACGAATTAATTAACAAATAAAGCTCAAGTTTTGATCAACTCCGCCGATATAGCCTAATATGACGCGCGGAGTGCTCTTATGCAAATCCAACCCGTGCAGCCTGTACCCGTCAAACTAAAATGCGGACATACGCATGCTTCCTGTTTGTTAGTTGAATTGACCGACACAGAGATGCAGGTAACCAGTACCGATTATCTTGACAAAGACAGTCCTGTAATCTTCAGCGCCCAATTTTTTCATGGCGAAGCCATCATTACGCACATTAGTTTTTTGAATTATCGATTCATCTATACTTTGGGTATTAATCAGATTAAATACCAACCTGGGTTATTGGTGAATAAGCAGCTGTGAATTATTCCTTTCGGCCAAAGTATTTTGTCAGCAAAATAACCTCGGCAATTGCCGAGGATTATCAACTAATACATGAAAGGACATCGTGTTTCTGAAGCATTTTGTGTCTCGTTTTCTGTTATTTTTTTTATAACCGGTGCAGCGTATTGATGAAGAATATCTCGCTGCATAGATTTTTTATCGTTAAAAACGAGCCCACCAATAAGGCTGTTACAAAGTTCCTTACTCAAATATTCAATCATCATAGTACCCGTGGCTTGAGACATCAGTTGAGGTGGCATTTCAGCATAAAAGACCAAATCATTATCCTCTTTGCTTTGATTCTTAAAGTAATGTTGAAGATATTGCACCTCAATCATCCCTTGTCGAGGGCCTTGAGTTCCGGCAACCACAGCACGTGCATCCGCCCTATCCAAAATTCCCAATGACTCCCAGGACTTAAGAATTTCATGCAGACTACGAATCTGCAGCTCAGTCACTTTCTCGCTAATTTGCTGAAGTAAGGAAGTCTGTTTCTCTCGTAATTGTGACACCAATTCCAAAAGAGATTGCTCCTTTTCCAGTTCCTGCAGTAAACAAGCAGTCAATTTCTCTCCCAAAATTAACGATTCTTTCTCGATATCTGTTGCTTGCTCAAGAATTTCCATTAAATCGTCATAGATTCCCTTAAGATTCGAGCGCTCATTGATTAGTTTGCCCTTTTGCTGCAAATCCCCCAAAATGAGCAGTGTTGTTGAAAGATGCAATAGTGTTTTCAAGTAATTATAAGCAGTCTCTTTTGCCGCTGTCGGCTGACAAGCAATTTCCTGATACTCACCTGACCCTTGTTTCTTCCACAGTAATAAATCACCGCGTAATAGAATAAGGATAGAGTCTTCTTTTAGTGCTTCTTTGGCATACTGAGCATGAATCCCGTGAAAGCGTGCATTGGCTTTATTACAAGATTTTGGTAAGTGCGATTTATCTACGGCTATAGGATTCGATTGAAATAAACGGTAACGAGTAGAGGAAGGGGAGATTGGAATAGGTTTTTCACTATCTCTATCTAAAAAGATACCCCCGGTCCTTGCTTAAATTTGCAATAGAGTCGCCATTGTGTTGTTGTTTAGCATCGTCTAATTGGGCTTTAATGGTTTGTGTATTAAGCATTAGTTTTCTCCAGTGATTAAATGCCATTACACTGTAGAATTTTTTACACACTTATGTCAATAACAAACCATTGTGATTTTACGACAATCAAACCTAAACAGGCTTAACACCTTGATCCTTGTTCGCGTTATTTCTGTAATCTCTTGGTTAATTTGGCTTAAATCAATTACGGTAGTGTTAGTCATTTTGGAAAATAGAAATCCGAACTGTGTAACGTCGTTAGTTTTATCACCTGCATCTATCAATTTTCCATTCTTTATGATCTCATGAATTAATTATGTTTTACCTGCAGACAACGCACCAAAAAAGCAAATGAGGCATTTTTCCTCACAAAAACGATTTTTAGTCATTTTAGCTCTAGGATATTGAGAGAGAATTATGGAAAAAAGACACCGCGCTTCACTGATTATCTATGCTATATAAATCCCTTATACTTCGCATATTAATTATTAATTTTTATTTCAATGTGATCAATGTTTATTCTTATGTTTTTATTTTAATCCTTATTTGTCATGAAAAGAAAAGAAGAAATCGAAGATACTAATCTCTTTGAAGTGTTACCTAACGAAACAATAAATCACATTGTAGATGCCCTTAAAAAAGAATCCGGAGCCCAACGAAACTTCGCCACTAGCTGTCGATTCTTTTATAAAAATTATAACGACCAATGGTTAATTAACAAATTAATTGAGGCTGTTATCATCTGCAATCAAAACAAAGTCCAAAAGATTCTTGTAAACCATCCTGAATATATGTTCGAAAAAATGAATGAGCTAAAGGACTTATCAGGGCGCACTTTTTAAAACATCTCTATTTGGCAATACGTACTTTGGACCCTTGATGTTCGATATATGGCTCCCATGATGCTCCAATGTCTCCCTCAAAACGAAGAGGGCGAAGCCATGCGAGTAGAATTGCTTACACAATTTGAAGAGGTGAAATCTCATGGTGTTATCTATCGTTTAATGGGTGAATTACATAGAGAAACTCAGTACAATTTTTCAGTGTTACATGCATTAAATAATTATGTCGCTTATTTTGAAGAGCATGGATTAGATATATTTGAACAAATGGATAAAAGTTTAGTAATTGGCTATGAACAAAAATTAATACCCGCTCATATTGCCCAACATTACTGCGAACTCGCTGTCCCGTTTTGGCCAACACCTTCATTTAAACACGATCATTTGAAGCGCATGTTAACAGTGGCCTATAGTGGCGATTGGTATTCCACCGCCAATGAAGAGACCGCTTATCATCCTGTAACCAAAGAAAAACAACGATATGCAATGAGTACCCGTTTTTTAACGCTAATAGAAGCAAAAATTGATGCGAGAGCTCTTGAGGAATTACAAAAAGTACGCTTAGAGGATTTAAACGCGCTTCACCTGAATTTACAAAAGCCAATACATTGCTCACCGCATTTAGCTGGTTAGAATTGCAAGAAGTAGCCTGGTTGGCGCAAAGCGGCAACCGGGTTTTGAATTCATTTTTTAAATTTTAGTATTCAAATGTCTAACAATATGTTAGTTAATGATTATTGCAATAACATTCACTAATTATCACACTATGAGTATCGCTATTGTTTGGTTTCGACAAGACCTTCGATTATCGGATAACCCCGCTTTTGCTAGCGCATGCAATGAGCATGAGGTGGTCATCCCTATTTTTATCTTTGACAAAGAAACAAGTGTCCTTGGCAGTGCACAGAAGTGGTGGCTTCACTATAGTCTTAACGAGTTAGCTAACTCGTTGGCAGATTGGGGATTACCATTCGTGTTACGGGCAGGAAATCCCTTTGATATTCTGATGGGTTTAATCCAGGAATCAAGAGCTGATGCTGTCTATTGGAATCGCTGTTATGAGCCAAACGCGATAAGACGAGATACAAACATTAAAACAGCCCTTTTAGAGCAGGGCATTGCGGTTCATAGCACCAATGGGAGTTTGTTAAATGAACCTTGGTGTATTAAAAACCAAAGCGGGGATTATTTTAAAGTTTTTACTCCTTTCTGGAAACAATGCCTAAAAACATTAGCCATTCCAAAGCCATTTACGATCTCAAATCATCCTCAAAAATTAGAATTGCACTCAGACGTTTTAGACGATTGGAATTTACTGCCTAAAAAACCTAATTGGGCTTTTAATTTCTCTAATTATTGGCAACCGGGTGAAAAAGGTGCTCAGGAAAAATTGAAACATTTCATCCAAAACAAGCTTAAGCGCTATAAAACTCATCGCGATGTCCCCATCGAGGATGCCACCTCAAAATTATCTCCTCACTTACATTTTGGTGAAATTTCTCCCTGGGAAATAGTGCGTAACTTGGAGCTTATCAAGGTTGAGGAGCAATCCAATTTAAACGCGATTGATTGTTTTTTATCAGAACTGGGATGGCGTGAATTTTCCTATCATCTTTTGTATCATTTTCCCAATCTCGCTAAAGATAGTTTTAGAGAGGAGTTTGATTTATTTCCGTGGCATAGTGATGAAAATCTCCTTCAATATTGGTACCAGGGCAAAACCGGTTATCCGCTAGTTGATGCGGGGATGAGGGAGTTATGGTCAACAGGCTACATGCACAACCGTGTAAGAATGATAGTAGCTTCTTTTTTAACCAAAGATTTATTTCTTGACTGGCGCCTGGGGGCTGATTGGTTTTTAGATACCCTGGTTGATGCGGACTTGGCTAATAATAGTGCGAGTTGGCAATGGGTTGCAGGTTGTGGTGCAGACGCAGCGCCCTACTTTCGTATCTTTAATCCTATTTTGCAAAGCGAAAAATTTGACCCCAATGGGGATTATATCCGCCAATGGGTTCCAGAACTGTCAAAAGTTGGTCCTAAATACATTCATCAGCCCTGGTTAGGCAGCTTCTCACAAACCGGGATAACGATCGGTAAAGACTATCCTGCGCCGATTGTTGATCACAACGACGCCAGGAAAACCGCCTTAAAATATTACGACCAAATTAAACACCATCGCTTCAATGAATAACCCTTATCTGATAGCGTTAAATGTGATTACGAAGCATAAGTTCCTTAGGATAAGGATTAAGATAACTCTGCGTACTTAAATAAGGTTGAGGATAATGTTTTAAATGATGGTTTAGCAAAGTTACAGGGACTATCAAAGGAAGCAAGCCAGAACGATAGTCGTAAATTGATTCTATCAATTCCTGCTTATCAACCGCTGCCAATTGTTTCTTAAAGTAACCCAAACAATGTTCAAGTACATTGGTATGTTTTTTAGGGGTAGCAAGATAGGACATACCCTGCATAAAGGTATGAATATAATTTTTTGCAAGAGACTCGAGATCATATTTTTTAAGCTCGGCAACTTTTTGGCCTAATAACTTGTAGGTTGCTGGGGAATGGGCCATAAGCGTTAACTTGTGACGCGTATGAAACTTAACGAGTTTATTGGCGTTGAAATCGGATTTTGTGAGCGTTTGCCATTCATTGTAAATGAAAATTCGTTCAATAAAATTTTCACGCAGACGATAATCCTGAAGGCGCCCCTCTTCTTCAATCGGTAAAGAAGGATAAGTTTCCTGAAGAGTGCGAGCAAATAATCCCTGACCATGAAGCGGCGTTTTCCCATGTTCCTGGTAAATTTTGACACGCTTTAAACCACACGAAGGCGATTTGCTTTTCAAAATATAACCTGATATTTCAGTCAACTGAGGCATGGCTTGTCGTGAGAAATTTAACATTTCAGACGTGTATTCACGAGCATGGTCTTTTGAATTAACCAATTTGGGATTATCAGGATCCCCACGTAACTGTATTGCGGGACGAGGAATGCCAAGTCCGATAGCCACCTCAGGACAAATTGGAGTAAAATCGACGTAATTAGCAAGCAGGTCACATATGAAATGGTCACGTTTATGACCACCATCAAAGCGAACTCGCTCTCCAATTAAACATGATGAAATACCTATTACAAGATTTTTAGTCATATTATCTGCTTTAAATAAAATATGTTCCCTAAATAAGCGTAGCCTGGTCGGCGCACAGCGACAACCTGGTTTTCCGAATGATTAACCATGAACAGGATAAATGATAACCCGAGTGTCAGCAAAGCTTCCACCAGGCAACGTTTGCTAATTCAGCTTGGTTTTATCATTTTTTCCGAGGAACTCTAGGATCAATGTCGATTGGATCAAATCCTGGTGGATATTGAGGTACATAAGGATCATCGTGGTCCCCAAATTGTCCAAAACCACCAGAAATATCCTTTAATTTGTTTTTATTAACTTTTTCTTTCGTTTGTTTTTTTGACTTGGCTTGAGAAGACTTTTTCATAATTTTATCCTGTAACAAAGAAAGGTCTTTTAAAGCATAGTCTAAATTTTCAACAAGGATTTTAACGAGCTGTGATTATACAACCTCGTATTAATCACCAGGATTAGCATCTCCTTTTTTTTTACTAAAAAATAAATCGGATAGCAAATCCTGCGCACTTTCATATTGCAACATTTAAAGATACGATTAGCCAATTTCGTCTTAACCTTCTTATTGAATAAAAATGAATTTTATTGATGCCGTTATTTCTTGGGTTGATGGATATGATCCCGTTTATCAAAATAAATTAAAAACATTTTGCACTGAAAAAGGCATTCACCAACATACCGCGGTCGAACCAACTCGTATTCAGCAACGTAATGAAATTCATTATTGCTTACATGCTCTACGTCGCTATGCCTCATGGATACGAACTATCTACATCATCACTAATCAGCAAGTACCTCCCACAGTAAAGGCTTTAGAGGGCACAGAGTTTGGAAATAAAATAAAGATTATTGATCAAAATGATCTATTACTTGAGAGCAATTCGACATCTCCTGTTTTTAACAGCATTAGTGTCGAATGGTTAATCTGGCGAATTAAAGGATTATCTGATCGATTCATTTATTTAAATGATGATTTTTTTATTATCCGCAATGTCACTCCTGAGGATTTTTTTAAAAACGATTGTGTGCTTCTTCGCGGTGAGTGGAAAGTACAAACCGAGCACAAATGGCGGCATCAAATTAATAATTACTTTCTCAAATTAAGAGGAAAACCCGCAGTAAAACCCCAAGACAATCCCCACCGAACTTGGCAAGAGAATAGTGCAAAGCTCGCTGGGTGGGAGAAAAAGTTTTATCTTTTACCGCATGCCCCCTTCCCTCTGCTTAAAGATACCTTTGAAAATTACATAGGGCCGGAATCAGAACTGTTTAATGAAAATATTCGCTATCCATTTCGTAATCCCAATCAAATATCAAGTATTCCATTGATGGTCCACTTGGACATTAAAAACAAGCGTGTACTTTACGATAAAAATTTTCAAACAATCATGGTCAATGGAGCCACTCATCCATTAAAGAAAATTAAATCGCGCCTGAATCATGCAACGCGTAACCCCAAAGTGGCTTTCGTATGCATGCAAAGTATTGATCAAGCCTCGGAAGCAACGCAAGAATATATGCTTGATTGGCTGAGTAAGACTATTGAAGCGTAGCCAGGCAGAAAGCGCTAACCGGGTTTTTTATGAAGCCTGTCCGTATTAGCAATCTGGATCATAGGGAATTAATACATCAACTCGCATGTTGTTATTTTACCAATGCCATAACATCGCGAGCGTAACGGATTCCTTGTAAATAGGAATTTGCAAAATCAGAAATATCTAGTGTTGATGCTTCTAAAGCACTAAATTGAGCTTCTTCATAGGCAATCGTATATTTGAGAATTTGACCTAAATCTCCCTTATGATTCAGCAAAGCGGTATTGAGTTGGTCACTTAATTGAATCTTGTTCAATAAGGATCCCATTGGTTCATTTAGGATGGCATCTAAGGTGGATAAAACGCCAACCATATAAGCCATTTGTGGTTTAGGATAATAATTCGTTTTGGCAAGAGTTTCGCACATTTTTGCGCGAATTAAAGTGCGTTCTAGAAGATCAAGTGCTACTTCATCTACGCTAGATAAGAGTAAAAGACAAAGCCAATTCCGTATTTGAATTAAGCCTAATTGGTTTATAGCATCTAACAAGGATTCCATCTTTCTACCTTGATAATACGAGACCGAGTTGGCAAGTTGTAAAATACGATAGCTGAGTTTTGGTATTTGCAGAATGATTTCTTCAACTCGATTAATAGACACTTTTTCATCATTTAGTTCGTTTAATAATCGTAATAGATTTGTTTTATTTTCGGTAAGAACCTGTCCTTTTAATGGATCGGGCTTATTCAGAAAAAATCCTTGGAAATAGTCGAAACCTAATTCAGCACACCAATTAAGTTGTTCTTTAAATTCTATTTTTTCAGCAAGTAATTTACCTCTGAAATGAGTTAATGGAGCTAATTGAGATTTAATCTGAGATTTATCAAGACCAAGAACATCAATTTTAATAATATCTGCAATCTCAATTAAGGGAAGAATTTCTTCAGTGAAAATAAAGTCATCCAGTGCAATTTTATAACCCATATTACTTAAAGACAGTAAACTACTTATAAGTGCTTCATCGATAATGACATTCTCAAGAACTTCAACAACGATACGATTTTGAGGAAGGATTTGAGGTATTTGCTGAATTAGATGATTATAAGTAAAATTGATGAATCCCAGCTTATCTCCAATCACAGCGTCTAGATCAAGATTAGCAAATAATTGTGTTATTACCGTTGAGGTGGCCCTGTCACCATCAATAGTACTATCTTCTACATTTGAAACTGACCTATTGTCATCCCGATAAAGCAATTCATAGGCACAAACTTCGCTTTGCTTATTATAAATACCTTGACGAGCGAGTAAGGTGTGTATTGGTATATCAACCATATAAAATCCTTATCAGTATTAAATGCAATACCGCATCAGCCTTTCAAATTGCTCAGGTTATTAAATTATAAAAGAATTTACTCGTTGGGTCATTGGTTCATGTTGCTCTAATATACTAATCGGCGTAAATCGCGCGCAAACCTTGTTCCAAATGGTATTTTTATTGTTAGCATATAATGCTGAGTTCTATTTTCCAAAAGATTTTGTCAAATGGAAACCACGTTGTGTCTTATGAAAATTAATGACAGTCTAGAGGCTGTTCAAATGCGTTGGGACATTGTGCCTTGGTATGCCAAGAAAAGAAAAATGCTTTGTTAATAAACGCACGTGCTAAATATAGAGTAAATGTATCAGTTTCGATCATACCCGCTTTGTTGAAGCAACCAGGCTATTGCAGTATACGGGATACATGCGGTTATCTTTTAGAAAAAAAAGCCAAGTAAACTCTTACTTGATGACTGAGGTTTTGACTTAGCTGTTGCAAAAAATCCTCCGGTGCTTACACTTGATGAGGATTGCCCATTACTCTGTTTCTGCTCCTCGCTCGGTAATATTTTTTGGACTTGTTTAATAATTTTTTCATTACCAAGAATCTTTGCTATCTCCAAGGACCGAGCTAATTCCTGCTCCGGTATCTCATCATGGGAGTCTACACTCTCTATCATTCGTTTCACAATCGTGCTAGATCCAGCAAAAATCGCTAGGTCTAGAGCGGTTATACCTGCGATTTTAGCTGGGAGAGGATTTTGATATTGTGTTTGCAACCAAGCCCGCAGTTTATTTTTGCAAGAACGATTTTTCACTAAAGCCAATGCATTTTTGGTCTTTATCCGCATTTTTTCTGGAATAGAGGCTTTATTTGCCAACAAATAGTTGACTACTTTAGTATTTCTATTTAGAACTGCTTCATGCAAAGCAGTAACACCTTCTTTGGTGGCCACATTTACATCAGCTCCATGGTCAAGTAGAACCTTAACAACATTATCATGATCTCGTTGGGTAGCTACGAATAAAGCAGTTTTACCATTTGCAGTTCTTGCATTTACACGAGTTCTGTTATCTGCTAGCAAAATTTTGGCGACCTCACTATGCCCCTCTTTTGCTGCCACATATAAAGCAGTATGACCATTTACACAACTTACATTCACATCAATTTTATTATGAGCCAGCAACAGTTTAACCACATCGACATGCCCTTTCCGTGCCGCTAGAAATAAGGCAGTAGCACCAATCCTATTGCATGCATTTACCTCAATTCCATCGTGACCGAGTAACAGTCTGACTACTTCTACGTGACCTTGCTCCGTCGCTGCAAGTAAAGCTGTAGAGCCATCTTCAAGACTTGCATTCACATTCGTTTTATCATGAGCAAGGAAAAGTTTAATGACTTCCAGCTGATTTTGTAAGGAGGCAACGAATAAAGCAGTAGCGCCATTGGCACGGGGCGCATTCACATTAGTTTGATAACGGCCAAGAAAGAAGGTAACTACTGCTGTGCGACCATTTTGTGCTCCAAGATACAAAGGAAGGGGGCTGTCTTTCCATATTGTACCCGGATTTGTTTCACCATAAGCTAGCAAAAGCTTGATTACGTCAACATGCCCTCTTGTTGCTGCAATATCTAATGCAGAATGACTGCCGAAACAAATATTTGCATTAATTTTATTACTAGCCAGCAGATGTTGTACTACCTCAACATGACCATAATACACTGCTAAAAACAACGGTGTATAGCCAGAACTATTCACTGCATTGACATCGACATTAGGCTTTTTTAATAACCACTGTAAAACCTCGATATGATTAGCACGTGCAGCCTCATGTAAAAGAGCATTATCATCATGACTAAATCCAAGATTTCTCAATCCTTTTATCCGATCGAGGGATTGGTGGCAACGAATCGCCCAATCAAGGAGTTTTAGTCCTCCAATCTCCATTCTTATTTTTTTCTTATCCTTATCTTGATAATAAGGCACGATTATATTTTTAAAAATATGACCTAGAATTTTTCGATTATTAGTCTTGTACATCCAATCCATTAAATTCAGCTTATCTTTATCTAGAACACATAAACTCTCTAGCTTGATTTTTTCTTTTAACAGCTGCTCATTACCCAGAAAAAGCAACAACAATAGCTCTGGAAAATGCTTCTCTTTGTAAAGCATGGATAATTGCTCAGAGTGGTGTTTCTCTTTATCATTTGGCCATTGTGCCTCTAATTTTTTTCTAAAATCAGTTTCCGTGCTTTGAGGCAAATATTGTTTAACTATAGAGTTTATAAACACTGGGTCTTTGATGATTGAATAAAAGCGTTTTGAAACTTGCTTGACCTCATGCAATTTGCTTGAGGGTAGACACTGTAGAATTGCAAAAAGAACTTCATCCGGTATGGAATCCAAATGGGAGACAGGCTGCCAAAGCTGGTTAATATGTGCGACATTTTTAAGAACAATACCATCCAATTGAAACCTTCTATTATCTCGATCATTGACAAATTCTATTATCGAATTAACTGCGGAGGCTAACTCATTAAGTGCCACAAACAGACTTGTTAACTGCTCCTTATGAAGAAATGATTCACTATTCTCCTCAGTGCGCAGTTTTATCAACTGTGCCGCCAATTTGCTTGCATCATCCTCAGTTATTACATCACCTAAGAGCATTGTTTTACTCATAGCATTAATCATTTTCAGCCAGGACGGCAGACGAGCACTTAATTCATTGACTGCGGTAAAATAATTCTCCTCCTGAGCAGAATCAGCGTAAATATCGGTACCCGCAGCAGGGAAACTATATTCCTTAAAAAATATTCTTATTTCATTTAATAATATGTGGAGAAGTTGAATTTGAGGCACAGGTATTTTTTTTTCCCGCAATTCATGTTTGATTTTCATAAGACAATGTGGGCAATAATTAGGCTATATGATTAGTCTATATCTCGAAATGACATAATAAAAATCAATCTTTTGTATGCAATGCATATAAATTTTTTATCTGCTTCTATGAAAGACTAAAATTATTCATTAAGTTAGAATGGCTAAAAAAATCAATATAATCTTCGTTGCGGTTCGTATTAGAAAGATTGCAAAAAATAAGAAAAATTAAATAAATATTTTTCCTTGTACATAAATCAATCGAAGCATCAGGTTAAACACCTTTAAAAAAGAATTATTGATACTTTGAAAATTGTTCATAATATGTACTATAATTTCCCTACACTGTTAACAAAAGGGGTGTTTTATGAAACATTTTTTTATCGCAGTTGCTTTAATATTGGGCTCCATCGGTTTAGTAGCATGTAGCGGTGGTAATACTGTTCCAGGAGCTGAAGTTTCTAAAAGCGTTTCTTAACTTTTCGAGGCGACAGGATGTTGCCTAACCAAAATAATATGAAAAAAAAACAGAACGCCCTAATTTTCCTCCTCCTTCTAATATTTTTTATAGTATTTTTATTATTTAATTTGAATAAAACCATCTCTTCCCCCTATCTGCTTTCCTCGCTCCAAGTGGGTGAGTTCAATAAAACTTTGAGCGCGAGCGGTACAATTAGTCCCCGCTCAGTCATTTCAGTTGGGACACAAGTATCGGGAATTGTAGAAAATGTCTATGTCGATAAAAACAGCGTTGTTAAAAAAGGGCAAATAATTGCTACTTTAGATAAAAAACTATTCAGCAATAGCGTAGATCGTAATTTGGCCCTGGTTAAAAAATTGAAAGCCCGTATGGAGCTGAGCAAATTACGTTTGGCAAGAATACAAAAATTAGCCAAAGACAAATTCATCTCTGCTGAAGAAATTGATGAAAAAACAGCGCAACTAAAGATAGATGAAGCCGATTATGATCTAGGAAAAGCTAATTTAGAAAAGGCAATGATTGAAAAAAATTACACCGATATCAAATCCCCCATCGATGGAATAGTCTTGGACAAACTAGTCGAACCCGGGCAAACCGTGGCAGCATCTCTAACAACGCCTATTTTATTCCGAATTGCAGAAAACTTACACGATATGCAGATTACTGTGAAGGTTCCCGAAGCAGATATTGCTTTAATTTCTTTGGGGCAAAAAGGGACTTTCGTTGTTAGCGCTTATCCTAATAAGGAATTTATTGCGCATGTTGAAAAAATCATGGTAAACAATAACTTAGAGGAAGGGGTAGTGAGCTACGATGTATTAATGCGAGTTAGCAACCCCCAACAGTTACTCAAACCCGGTATGTCCGCTGATCTAAAAATACAAATTAGTCAGGTTAAAAGTACTAACTATATTTTAACCAATGCTCTTCGTTTTAAGCCCGAAGTTTCAATACCAGTGGATCCTAACAAAACCTATGTGTATGTGTGGGAGCATAATAAAATTATTCCTGTGGAGGTCAAAACAGGATTAGAAAATGATGAGTATACGCAAATTTTGGCAGGCGATTTAAACGTCAACCAAAAAATAATAGTAGGGCTTAGCAAAAATGACTCTCCTTAAAACCCAAAATCTTACAAAGCGTTATATGTACGATAAGCATTCCTATGAAATTGGGGTGGAAAATATTTCTATAAGTATTAATGAAGGTGAAATTGTTGCTATACGTGGTCGCTCAGGCTCGGGAAAAAGCACTTTGCTTAACTTATTAGGTGGTATTGATAAGCCTTCGGGTGGTCGATATTATTTTTTAGATCATGAGGTTAGCAAAATGAGCTCCTCTCAACTTTCACTCTTTCGATTACACCACATTGGCTTTATCTTTCAAGATTTTCACTTGATGAGAGAGAGGAGCGTGATTGATAATGTTTGCTTGCCTTTGTTATATGCGGGCTTAACCCTAGAAGAGGCCAAAGAAAAAGCCAAAGTACTTGTCAAAGCGGTTAATCTTTCGCACTATGAGGATAAAATGACAAAACATCTATCAGGCGGACAGCGGCAACGAGTCGCTGTTGCACGTTCATTAGCAAACTCGCCAAAAATGATTTTAGCGGATGAACCAACCGGTAATTTAGATGAAACAAACAGCCATGCGGTATTTTCATTTTTAAAAGAAATCAACCACCTGTACAACACTACGTTGGTCATTGCCACTCATGACAATATTTCCCACCACTATGCTAATAGGACAATACATATGCATGATGGTCACCTTCAAGAGAAAAATTAAGTGATGCGCTGGAACGTCTTGCTACGAGAAATCCGTATCTCATTAAGCACTCATCTATTACGCTCTTTATTGGCAACAATAGGGATTGTCGTTGGTGTTTGCGCTGTATTTCTTACGTTTAATATCACTCATTATATTCATAGTGTCTTAGAGAGAGAATTATCACCCATTAGTCGAATGATTATTGTCCTTCCGCAGGCTTTTTCAGTTAAAGGTGTTAATATTTATGCACGGAAAGCATCACGTCTTACGGAGAAGGACAGTCAAAACATTAACAAATTAAATTTTGTTTCTTCTTCGGCTCCGATTCTCACTGAAAAAATGCAAGTTTTAAGTCAATTTTCTAATCTGAATACCACAGTATTAGGAACGACATCAAACTATTTTAAAGTTTTAGATCTGAATTTAGTGGAAGGAGTAGGTTTTAGCTCGAGTGATCTGGGAGCAACTCGGCGAGTAGCTGTGATTGGTCGTACCATTCAACAAAAATTATTTAAAAACGCTCCTGCTCTAGGGCAAACAATTAGTTTAAATAATGTAGCATTTAAGGTGATCGGTATCATCGAGACACAAGGACAAAGCGTTGATGGCGTGGATCGGGATAATTTAGTTGTAATTCCTATTTCAACTCTTAGGCAAAGTTTTTTTGATGATTTCTCTTTGAAAGATGCTGTTGATTACATCTTGGTTGCCATCAAAAATCCAAGCTTTATGGATTTAAATATCGCAGCGATTAGTGATTTATTGTACAGAGAGCATAATATTCAAAAAAATAAAATTGATTTTAAAATACTTAACCGTGTCAAAGAAGTAGAATCAATTCAATTTATCTTCCTTTCAATCTCAAAAACATTAATGATCATGGGACTGTTGTCCCTTTTGGTTAGCGGGATTGGGATATCTACCTTGATGTTGATGTCTATCTCTGAGCGGAAAAGTGAAATAGGCCTTCGCAAAGCAATCGGTGCTAGTGATAAAGAAATTATCCTACAGATTTTACTAGAGGCGGTTTGTTTATCATTACTAGGAGGAATCCTGGGCTCTCTTGGCGGAATTGTCGCGCTCTATCTTTTTAATTATGTAATGGGACTCAATTTAGTCCCATCCTACCTTTATCTCTTATTTTGCTGGTTTATCGCCATGACTGTCGGTGTGGTATCCGGCCTTTTCCCAGCCTATCAAACACTAAAAATACAACCCACAACGGCCCTAAACGAGCACCGTTAGATTATCGTTTTCTTCACGATATAGAGAAGAGCAAAGAGTATAGGTTGGTGAATCATATAAACCCACAAAGCATTTTGACCAATCCATAAGATGGGTCGAAAATTTTCATTGTTGTAGAGTGGGCAATAATCATGAACTTGTTTGTATCCTACAAAAACACCTAGAAATACAAAGGCAATATAGGGGTAGACGGGATAGTAATCTAAAGTTTTTAGATGACATCGAATAACAGTGCAGCTCTCGACTATTCCAAAACCATAAATAAGCCCAATCGCTATGGCCAAGAATAGGCTGGTTTTGGGATACCTCAAAAAAGGGTAGACCATCAACATAGAAACTAAGATGCAATGCAAAATACCAAAATATATCCAGTATTCTTTATACAAAATATAAGTAAAGAGACTAATTAATAAAGCACAAAACCCGATTTTGACTACTCGTTTCAATAGAGAACGAAAGGAGGGCATTGTGATCCGAAGCGAGTACCCTACCAAAATTAAAAAAATAGCGACAATCAATGTTTGAAAAAGAAACCCAATCTTAGAGGCTTGAATATTAAAAATAATAAAACCAAAAAAAAATAAATCCCATATCAGGTGATAGATGATCATGGCGATAACATCCATTCCTCTTATAAAATCAACAATAGCAATACGATTAATTGGTCTTGTTTCGTTCGCAGGGAGTCTATTAATGATAGGAATACCCTTAATATTAGCTGGTTTGAGTGGATTATAGAGCATACCTCAACTATAAATGAATAGAGTACTGTTGAAAGAAACGACTGCAGAAATAGCCTACTCCTACCCCCGAATTCGTAAACATTAGATTCGGCAAAGGAAGACCGTGAAATATAGGATAAGTCATTGCCCTAGAAGTGAAATTAATAGCCAATTGTTTCATGTTTATAACTAACTTGTATTCGAATTCTGACAAATTTTAGACCACATATTACTTTTTGCAACAGAACCCTTTGGTGTTTTATTGCACGATGATAAAACTCCCTTGCTTAAAATGGCATGGCTGTATCCATGTATATTTGATTATTATTCAACCAATAATTGCTTTTAATGGCTGGTGATGATACTTTGAGTTGCAAAACAAACTCTTACATATCAAACACATAAAAGATGAACTTCCAGCAAGCGTAGCCTGGTTGGCGCAAAGCGACAACCGGGTTTTCATTAATGTAAAGCTGTGGGCAATGACCGGAATCTGGGGTTAGGAGTAATTATTATCAAATCCAAGCTCTCATTCCCGGATGTCAGCTAAAGCTGCCATCCAGGCTACTTTTCTAACTAGCGATGGGCATAATTATTGGTCTTGCAAAATTTACTCTCTTCTCTGAATATTCTACTTTTTTATTTAAATTTACTTTACCAATCATCCCTCTGTGAATACCTTCCACTACAGCCTCAATAAGAGAACTACAATTAAATACTTCACGAGTATGCTTTAAGTATTTCTCGACTGTATAAGGACTAATTTTAAGCACCTGAGCAATCTGTTTTACCGTTTTGCCTTGCGCAGCAAGCCATAAACACTCTTGCTCACGAAGAGGAATGGATTCTTTTTCTGAATACCCACCTTTGATTACTGCATGTCGATGAGCTTTATTCGTTAAAATAAACGAGTATCGGTACTTGGAGTTACAATAAGTAATTAGTTCAAGAAATTTATCGACAAAATGTATACAAAAATTTTCAAAAGCGCGAATCGTCTTTTTATAAAATTGCTCCGAATTTGTAGGCATGTCACGTATGGCACTAAATACAAAAGTACACTCAGCACTGCGTCTTATAATGTTATATGTAGGATGTAGATTATATTGTTCGTTTAATATTTTTTTGAGTCTGGAAGATACAAATTCCACTTCATCACATAAATAATGATCCCCATGACTAGAATCTGTCATCCTGGAAGTATAGGTATAATCTTCTTTATATAAAGCGTCTTGGTAATAAGAAAGAATAATCGGAAAAACATTTGATAAAATTAACAAGCTACCATCATTAAATATCAGATACATCGCAAAATGCTTCAGCCCCATTTGTCTTAAAGGGATACAAGCTTCTTCTATTTGCTTCTTATAAGCCAAACTTAAAATATAGGGTACTTCTTTCATAATTCCTTTTCCTTTATAGATGTTTTCATTCTTTTCTTATGTTTTTCACCAAATAGGGATAAATTGTTATAGTCCCCATCACATGTTAAAATGAGAAATAATATTCTCTTGGTAGAGTAAAATACCTTTAAATTGAATAATTTTATTCATATTGTGATAATTTACCGTTTTTTTTTTATTAGTGTCAATCTGTTTTGAATAATTATATTCATATATGAGTTATCAATGAATGAATCTAGATTAAGTTACAATTTGCAACTATTAATGCGGACACATGGGAATTTATCTGTAAGCGAACTGGCACGATTAACCGCCATACCCCAACCTACAATTCACCATATAATTTCTGGCTCTACGAAGAATCCGAGAAAAAAAGCATTACAAACACTTGCTCAATTCTTTTCAATATCTGTTGAACAATTACTGGGATTAACGTCTTTACCCAATTTGATTCCTGAAACAATAAAAAAAGACTTGCGACTTAAATCAATCCCAGTTATTGAATGGGATATGCTATATGACTGGCCACACCGTAAAATTGAAAATAACATCCAAAGAGAGATAATATTTGATAAAGAAATTGCCGATAACTCTTTTGCTTTAAAAATAGACGATACAAAAATAGAACCTTTATTTCCTCAAAATTCACTACTGATTTTTAACCTAGGGAAATGCCCTAAAGATCGGGATTTCGTCATTGCTAAGCAAAATAATCAAATTTTATTCAATCGACTATTTATTGAAAATAATGAGAATTACATTAAGCAAAATTTAGAAGATGGTAGTTTCAAATTTATAAAATTAGATAAAAATACAGATTCGATTTTAGCAACACTTATCGAAGTGCGGATTCAATATTAGTTGTCATTTTAACCTTACTATCCTTTGTGAAATTAAAAATAAAAGGATTAAAATTAGTGTTTATATCATAGTAATCCACGTTTTCAATTCTTTTTAAATATTTGACTAACAGCCATGCAGGGAAGACCATAATAATTGCGCACCCCATCTTCCAAAGATAACCACAAATCATCATCCATCCTAGATAATGATCTGTGATTTTTCCAAAATAATTTAATGTATCAACAATAATTGTCAAACAAGCTTGCCCCAAAGCAGTAGATAGCAAACTTCTAAATATAAAAAAATTACCTTTTAAAAAGATTTTCCATTTAGCGAGTAAGTAAATATTTACAAATTCTCCGACAAGTAATCCTACAAGTCCTGCACCTACATATCTTAAGGTGGGGTCAAAGACTATTTGATAAGCCTCAATATAATTAAAAAATTCAGGAGCTGGTAGATGTGAAACTGCGATAACTACGCAAGAAAAGATCAATTCTGCAAGAACACCAATCCAAATAAATAACCGCGGATAAGCGTAACCATAAACTTCTCCAACTATATCACAAATACAAAAAGTAATTGGGAAAATAAATATTCCCCCAGGTTCTAACATAGATCCTATTAATGTAATTCTACTGGCAAGACAAACTGTCGCCAGTAAAAAAGTTAAGTATAATCCCAAGAAAAATAATGGATATTTATATTGCTTTTGTGGGGATAAAATATACAAGGCCGAGTTTTGCAAAATAATATCCTCACTTTTCGTTCTTGATTAATTGGTATTCTTTTACAGTCTCTCTAACTCCTGCCATATAACCAACTCTATTAGCTTCGATAGGATTTAATTTGGAAATTAAATCCCTGTCACTTGACAATTCAGACAAAGATTTTTTTATAGTTGTACCGTTATTTTTAGCCTTTAACTCAAGAATATACTCATCTACTTCCTCTGCCATCTGCTGAACTATAATAGAATAATCTGGTTTCAAATGTTCGACAGTAGCCATATAAGTCAATGTACGTATTGTTTTTTTATCCAGACACTCTATGAATTCATTATCAATGATTATGTCACTAATATTTTTTTCTATTGTATGTCTCTCTGATAATTTTATCACTGCTTTCGTAAAACCAGTCTTCTTACATTCATAGATATTTACTACCTGATATGGAGATTTAGTTGCTGCTTCTACTATAAATTCTCTAAACATAACCAATATCCAGCCATACCAACTCATTTTTTGCGTCATAATCCATCACTCTCATTAATGCCTATTGCTCCAACACTTTCTTTTCCACATTCAGGTAATAGTAAATCCTCCGGGAATTGGCCACATCTATTGATATACATTGAATGTTTCACAGTAAAACCTGTTCTTATCAAACTTCTCTCTAACACTTCCCTTGTTATCCAATGAACAAATGAAGGCAATGAATTTACCCTACCACTACTTTCATACTCCGAAGGATTGGTGATTTCACCTGGCCATTCAATATTATTTTCCACTCTCCTATTAAACTCAGGTATAAAGCGTTGCCAATTTTTCAGATATGGAGTTTCACAAACAATATATATTTTGCCGCCTGGTACAAGTAATTTGGACATTAATACTAAGGCTTCTTCTATCTTTGAGCCAGTAAAAAAATGTAGGACTCGACAAATTAAAATAGCATCAAATGACTTTTCAGGTAGGCCTGATAATTCGTTAGGAAATTCACCAGGTATAAGAACCAATCTGTTATGATCAGCTGTTGTTGCATTATCTTCATCTTCAAGAATTTTTTTAGATCTATTTCGAACTACTGCCAAATTCTCTGCACTAATGTCATTACAAAAAACCGTTGCTCCCTTTGTGATTGCAGCCAAGGTTGCAGCACCAAATGCTGCACCGATTTCAAGTACTTTGCCCCCCCTTTGAGAAATCAACGCCGCATGCTCAATAAACTTCTGGGAAATCTCATCACAAGGTGCCGTAGTAAAACCACCTAGAGGGTTATAAGTTTTTGTAAATGTCCCCATAATTTCATCCGATGGTGTATTAATGAGGGAAGGAATAAGAGGATTAATGATCACCTTATTCATTTCATCTACCTTAAAATTTTCCTGCTTATTTACAAACCATGGCCTTCTGCGCTCTTTTTGGTTTTGAATTGAAGGTTCTATGAATAGTTGCTTGGTTTGGTCTATTTTTTCTTTAAAGGAAAGAAGAAAGGGAACAGTTGGTGTACCATAATGTTGTGACCATCTTTTAATTCTGATTTCTAAAAAATTTTGTTTATAGTAGCCAATGGCGAGCGATTGATAAAACCCTTCAAACAAAATTGACAACCTTGTCATTTTTAATACTTCATCCTCTCCCTCATCATTCATAAGTCGAGCAAGTGCATATAGAAAATAATTATTGGCTTCTAATTGTGGTTTGGAGAAATTAGTTGAAGTGGTTTTAGTTAAAATACTTTTGATAGCTTCGCAAAAATCTGCAAAATCCATTACGTTTACATCCATTCAAATCTTTAATAAAACTGGCCGACTATATAATTAATAACAATCAATTTCAATGCATCAAATTAAAAGATTCAAGCGTAGCCTGGTTGGCGCAAAGCGACAACCGGGTTTTCATTAATGTAAAGCTGTAGGCAATGACCGGAATCTGGGGTTAGGAGTAATTATTATCAAATCCAAGCTCTCATTCCCGGATGTCAGCTAAAGCTGCCATCCAGGCTACTTTTCTAACTCGCCATGGGTATAACTATTGGTCTTGCAAAATTTACTCTCTTCTCTGAATATTCTACTTTTTTATTTAAATTTACTTTACCAATCATCCCTCTGTGAATACCTTCCACTACAGCCTCAATAAGAGAACTACAATTAAATACTTCACGAGTATGCTTTAAGTATTTCTCGACTGTATAAGGACTAATTTTAAGCACCTGAGCAATCTGTTTTACCGTTTTGCCTTGCGCAGCAAGCCATAAACACTCTTGCTCACGAAGAGGAATGGATTCTTTTTCTGAATACCCACCTTTGATTACTGCATGTCGATGAGCTTTATTCGTTAAAATAAACGAGTATCGGTACTTGGAGTTACAATAAGTAATTAGTTCAAGAAATTTATCGACAAAATGTATACAAAAATTTTCAAAAGCGCGAATCGTCTTTTTATAAAATTGCTCCGAATTTGTAGGCATGTCACGTATGGCACTAAATACAAAAGTACACTCAGCACTGCGTCTTATAATGTTATATGTAGGATGTAGATTATATTGTTCGTTTAATATTTTTTTGAGTCTGGAAGATACAAATTCCACTTCATCACATAAATAATGATCCCCATGACTAGAATCTGTCATCCTGGAAGTATAGGTATAATCTTCTTTATATAAAGCGTCTTGGTAATAAGAAAGAATAATCGGAAAAACATTTGATAAAATTAACAAGCTACCATCATTAAATATCAGATACATCGCAAAATGCTTCAGCCCCATTTGTCTTAAAGGGATACAAGCTTCTTCTATTTGCTTCTTATAAGCCAAACTTAAAATATAGGGTACTTCTTTCATAAATTCCTTTTCCTTTCTGCCTATTATTGTTAAAACTAGATATTTTTTTTAGAATCTACACTTTAGCGTGTAGGAGATTATACACTCTAGAGTGTATGACGCAATAAATAAATTTGATCTTTTATTTTTATGTGTATTATTAATAAAAGACGAAGAAATAATAAATAAACATGAGAGCTGTATGAACTATATTGGAATTAATCTAAAAAAACTTTTACAAGAAGAAAATATTAGTGAAAATGAATTTTCAAAAAGAATTGGAATACCTCAACAAATGATTAACAGAATAATCTCTGGAGAAAATCAAAATCCAAAATTATCGACAATAACACCAATTGCAAATTATTTTAAAATTCCTCTTCAAGAGTTAATTTCTAATGCTAATTGTGATTCAACGAGTTCTCGCATAACTCTTACCCCAAATAAAATACCCTATATAACACTGGAAGAAATCAAAGAGCATGGTATTGGTAATGCTATCTTACATGCCAAAAAATTTATTACTATAGATTTGGATAAAAGTAAAAACTATTTTGCCACTACTATGAACGACAACTCTATGGAACCCAAATTTTCAAAAGGAACCATTCTTGTATTTGATAAAGAAAAAGAACCCAACAATGGCGATTTTTGCTTATTAAAATGCGAAGACAAACATTATGTATTTCGTCAGATAATGATAAATTCAACGAATAAAAAATTCATAAAATGTCTCAATCCAACCAGTCATGAATATAATATAATTCCTCTACCTATTAATATCTATGTTTTAGCGACATTACTTGAATCAAGGACTTTGTTTTAATTTTTGGTATAAAACGGGTTAAAAGAAGGCTTTAGAGTGATTTCTTCTTCGTTTTTCTTTAAAATATATGCAATAAATGTTGCAGGCCAAACTGCTATTAAGCCGTATCCAATTTTAAATATAAACGCGTTGGTCATAACAACTAAAATTTTTGCCGTTGGCATCATGCCTAAAAAAGTAATCATACCGGCTAAAAATGTGGCCAGTCCCTCACTAATTGAGGAAGCTAAAAGACTTCTGGCCCAAAAATATTTTCCTCTTAATTTGTATTTCCACTTAGTTAATAAATAAACATTTAAAAAAGCACTTGTTAAATATCCAATGATACCAGCATTTGTAAATCGTAATACATGCCCAATTACTTTATTAAATTCTGCATACATATTCCAATAAACAGGAGAGGGAAAAGAATTAACTAATGTTATAAGTAAAGCAAAAATATAGCCTGTTATTATTGATTCCCATATTAATTTTTTAGCATAATTTGGACCATAGAGCTCAGCATATATATTTCCAAGAAAGAATGTAAAGGTATATATAAGTGTAGAGCCTGGTTCAATTACTCCGAACACATCAACCAACTTATAAGCCATTATTGTTGCAGCCATTAGGAAGGTTATATATATCATGGAAAGAATACGCATATATCTGTAACAATCGAGTCTCTCAATAAATTTAGACTTTATTTCAATATTCATAATTGATCTCTTAACCTTTCCATATTTTTGATATCCAAAATCGTTTGCTCTTGAACCGCAGTTGAAATGACATTTATCATATCTTTCCTGCTTAACTTTATTAAAAGATCGTAATTTTGGTATAGATTTTTTGCGTCAATGTTGAAGACCCTATCAGTATTGACATCTTTTAAACCAAATAAAGTTTCTCCATTGTTTATATGCTGCTGTTCTATTTTTAAAGAATAAAGTTCTTGCTTTACATATTTTTGAAAAGAAAGGTATGTGATAGCTCTTACATCACAGGGAGAAAATTCAGATAATAAGCCATCATCATAAATTACCTCTTCAGGTCTGAGCTTCAAAATATGTTTTTTAATACCTAATACAATTACATGTAACTCAATCGCATTATTTTGCGTTGTAACATTAATTAAACTATATCTATATCCTTTTTCAACTCTATATTTATTGAATATATCTTGTAACTTTTGAATATATGTAGTGATTTTTTTTACAAAAATTTCTACCATGAAGTCAATATTCCTCAAACACTTGTTGTATTCTCTCAATACTCCTCGTCATAATTAGTGCAAGTGATAACAAGAGACTTGATTTATGTGGCGATAACCCTTTTGCTACAATAAAACCATATTTTTCTTCATGTGCTCGATCAATGTTGGTATAACTACACCCAGAGCGAGAGCATCTTACGACAGGAATACCTGATTGAACAGCCTTGTTTAAGGCAAGCGATATTTGAGTTGATTGATACCCTTTACCAAACCCCGCACTTACAATACCGGATACCCCTGAAACTATGGAAGCTTCAATCAAAGATTCATCCATACCCAAGTGCGCATAAATAATTGAGACTTTTGGTAAACTATTTTGTCCTCGAATAGACAATTCACTTTGATAAGTATGTCTGTAAAGGGGTTTTGACTTTAAAACAAATTGACCACCAATTACATGACCAATTACTCCCACTCCGTCTACAGCAAAACTACTAATTAATCCAGGTGCGTTTTTTGTAGCATCACGTGCCGTAACCACATGATCATTAAAGGTTACTAATACCCCTAATTTCCTGGCATAATTAGAGCTTGCAATACTAATTGCATTCAGTAAATTTCTTTCTCCATCAAAAGATAGGCTATTTTGAGGATAATTTGCTCCTGTAAAAACGATAGGTTTGATAGACTTAACCACTAATCCTATAAAATAAGCTATATCCTCAAGAGCGTTAGTACCTGCTGTCACCACAATTCCATCAAACTTATTCTTATCAAGTAGAAATTGAATTCTATCAGCTAACTCAATAAGAATTTTAATGGTAATCTCATGACTAATTAGTTGAGAAAATTTTTCTATGATTAGTGTAACATCTTCTCCAATTTTGAGCCGCTCAATAAAAGAAGATAAAGAACCTTTTGGCCCTTTGTAAAACTCTGAAATAGGATCAACACTAATGCAGTTAATAGTGCCACCTAATTCAATTACTCCAATGGTCTTTAGATTATTCTTCATTTAAAACTAAATTCGTTACTAATAAGTCCCTAGGATTTCTTCACCAGATGCATCCTATTTTTTCATTTTGAGTATAACTGCATACATTTATTTATACACAATTATCTTCCACCTCCTCTAGAATTTCGTTTACTTCCATTAAGTCTTTAATAAAACTGGCCGACTATATAATTAATAACAATCAATTTCAATGCATCAAATTAAAAGATTCAAGCGTAGCCTGGTTGGCGCAAAGCGACAACCGGGTTTTCATTTATATGAAGCTGTCGGCAATGACGGGAATCTGGGGTTATAAATCCAAGATCGCTGCCTTTCGCCAAAGTTTAAAATATCGCCGCTGCATCATCAAATGAATGAAAAAACCATCAAACAGCCCTACTACATTACCCGTTCCAATAACAAATTTATGGCCGTTGCCGCCATTTGGGAAACCTTTAAACCAGAACCTAAGATTATCATTACTTCCTGTTGTGTATTAATGACAGCGCCTAATGAGTTAATCGGTTAAGTAAGGTAAGAATGGTATAAAATGTGTCTTCGATGTTATCTGTTAGCTCATCCCAATGAATGGGTGTAGCCACTGGTGGGTGAAGTCTTGCTCTTGATGAATAGTTAGCAACTTAACTAAATAACTTTGAGAACATTAAAGCGTTTGTCACAAAAATTATATAGACTCTGATTTCATGGCTCTACAATATAACTCTATATCATCTGCTCCGATGTTGGCCAGGTCAAATATCATGTGTAGCACGCCGTAATGAAAAGCAGCAAAGCAACAACTATTGTCGCTTTAAGACGTAACTGAAAAAACCATGATGGAATAACTTTGTTGCGATAAAGCTCCAGGTCAAGAATAAGTAGATACAGAAAACATAAAATCTGAAGCGCGAAAGTTAAATAAGACATAACCGGTAGTACCGACAACCATGCGAGTAAGCTTATAAAATTGCTCTGAAACAAGAGATTGCGTGAACAATTTTGCGAAAAAAATAAGAATATCGCCCAATGGATTCCGCAAAGGAATGAGATAATGACTGCTCCGTATGCAAATAAAGCTAAACTATAATCTAAGCGGCTAGCGTGTAGAGCAACTGCAATCCCCAAAAACAAAAAAGGGATAATACCTGCGTAAGTGAGGACCCGCGCGGTCAGGATATTTTTTTCATTCATGATTTAAGCCACCGTTTAGAACAATATTACCTCGTGCAAAAATCCCAAGAAAGTCTAATAACCCACATTCCACTTAATTATCAGATCATTAATAGATTGGCAATGATATTTGCAGAGTGAATTAAGCATTCAATCTATCGATAATAGCAATTAAATAACCAGAAATTCAGCTCAATGAGGAATTTTTTTAAAGTCGTTATGAAATTATCACTTAAATGATAAACTGCTTAATTTGGTTGAATAACAAAATTAAAAGGCAAAAATAGATTATAGCGAGCTATTTAGTAATTGCCCAAGCAGTGTTAATCGGCAGTTAATTCTCTAATATCTCAGGGAAAAACTGTATTTACTACCGCTCGAGATAACAGCAAGATTCAACCTAATGCACTATTGGATACGACTGATTTTGAGGCGGGCCATGAAGTATTAAAAAAGTCTAATCCAAAAGATGGCGCTGTTAATTGTACAGGTTTTTTATTATTAATAAGGGGGGCGCCCTAAAATGAAAATTTAATTGGTAACACCTTATCTCGATAAAATAGCATTTATCTTTTCAAAGATGCATGTATATTGTGTTTACTAATAGTCTGAAGCGATTATCAATTGATAAAAAAGAAAATACTCATTTCAAGTCTTGGCAATACCATAGAATGGTTTGATTTTGGACTTTTTATTTTTATGGCACCTATAATCGGTGCTAAATTTTTTCCACAAGCATCCGATGGTAATGCAACCATAGAGGCTTTAATGGTATTTGCCGCTGGTTTTCTTTTTCGACCACTAGGTGGTATTTTTTTTGGTTATTTTGGAGATACTCGCGGTCGTGCAAAAACATTAAGAATTTCTATCTTAACCATCACACTCTCAACTTTTTTGCTTGGTGTTATTCCATCCTATGAAGAGATAGGATTGACTGCCCCAATCGTATTCATTCTACTTCGATTAATACAGGGTGTATCTATTGGTGGGGAATACAGTGGAATAATAATCTACCTTGCCGAATCAGCCCCGCTTAACAAACGTGGTTTTATCACAAGTTTTGCAGCAATGGGGGCGAATTTAGGTTTTTTATTAGCTACAGTTACATTACTGTTTCTACATTTGTTTTTTAGCGAAGAGACAATTACCAATTGGGCATGGCGCTTGCCATTTCTCCTTATAGGGCTACCAGGCTCATTAATCATTTACTATCGTTTTAAATTATCTGAAACACCAGTTTATTCACAATTGCAAAAAAAACATCGCCTTGTGTCCATCCCCTTTATTACAGCTATCAAATTTGCTCCCCACCAGTTACTGAAAATTTTAGGACTTACTTGCATGGGCTCAACATTTTATTATGTTTTTTTTGCGTATATACCAAATTATTTAGAACACTATATTGGATTTTCATTGTCTAACGCTCTGACCATTGAGAGTTTGATGCTAATTATCATGTTGTTTACTGTTCCTTTGGCAGGTCTGTGTGGTGATTTTTTCACCCGAAAAAAGATGCTAATAATCACCTCAGTAGCTATTATATTTTTGGTTTTACCCTGTTTTTATTTACTGCAGTTCAAATCCGTAATAACAACGCTAATATCTTTAGGCACTGCAACGATTCTAAGCTCATTAGAACAAGGCAATACTCTAGCCGCTATTGTTGAAAATTGTCCTGAGAACATTCGCTACAGCGGCATCGCATTTTCTTATAACTTAGGAAATGCTTTATTTGGTGGCAGTACGCCATTGGTTGTTACTTTACTCACAGAAAAGATGGGCCTTATCACACCCGCTTATTATCTAATTTTTATGGCAGCGATGACTTTGATTGCCGCTACAACATTACTCAGCAATAACCAGTTTTTGGGACCTATTCGCAATTCTACGCGTTCTAGAATGCAAATGAATTCTTGATAAAACCAACGTGGACAAAATGCCACCTCACATCTATCCCCTCATTTACACTTTGGTGAAATCAGTCCTTGGGCTATTTTAAGAGCCGTTGAGTATTCCAAACTAGACCAGCAGTCTGATTTAGCAGGCGCTGAGCATTTTTATCTGAGCCGGGATGTAGAGAATTTTCTTATTTACTTTATCATGTGCCATCGCCCTATCAAAATTTTAAAAATCACTCAACTAGTACGCTGACTTTTCGTCCGTCGCTGGACGTAATGGAATTCACCAGGATTTTTTTGATAGATGCTGGCTAATGATAGCTGACAAATGGATTTCTTAGGATAAATAGCTTTTTCCTTATTAAGTTAAACTCCAATTAGTTACTTTGGGAAGACACTCAAATCCTGGTTTTGCAAAATAAAACCCTTGCATAATTGAAATCCCATTTTCTTTAAACCAGCGAGCTTCTTCTGCTGTTTCTATACCTTCAGCAATAATTCTTATGTTTAGTAGTTTTGCAGTTAAAATAATTCCTCTAACCATAGCTTGTTTCACTTCGCTAGAATGAATATTACGAACCAACTTAATATCAATTTTAATAAAATTGGGTTGAAAATCAGTAAGCAAACCAAGACCGGCATATCCCGCACCAAAGTCGTCAATAGCAGTTGCAAAACCCCGGTTTTTATAATATTGAAAAATAGTAAGTAACTTTTGGGGGTCATGAATTTGTTCACTTTCAGTCACTTCGAAAATAATTTTTCCTAAAGGAAAATTTGCTTTTTCTGCGGCGGCTATAGTAGTTCTTATACATAATTCAGGCGAGTAAATTGCATTTGGTAAAAAATTAATTGAAATACATTCCTTCATCCCTAGTTTTTGAGCAAGAAAAATACTTCGTATACGGCATTCTTGATCAAATCGATAACGATTTGTATCGTTAACTTTAGAAAGGACCTCTTCTGCTCCTTCTCCTTTTAATCCTCGAACTAAAGCCTCGTATGCAAAAATTTCTTCATTATTAACGTCAACGATGGGTTGGAAAGCGAAGGTAAAATCAAATTTGAGATTAGTTTCACATAACTCACAGTCAAGTTTTAGTTGATCCTTTATAGTTATTTTTTTCAAAATTAGTTCCTTTAGAGTAGCGGCCCCGATCATAGTAGAAAGCTCTCAAATCCCTGCTTTCTCAGGTCATACCCAAGTTTAAACATTATTTCCTGCCTATTTAAATCAAATTGATTTAAACATTCCGTCTAATATGTTTAATTCCTGGTAAGGCCTCATCCGGGATTTAAATGTCCGCTGCTAAATTCTTGTTAATTCCTTAGTTCCTTTGACAATGAGCTCGCTGCATTTGAGATTCACTGCTGAGCTCTCTTGTGGATGTCTTTTTAAGCAAAGGTTAATTTTGCACAGAGCAAAATTTGTTTGTAAAGTAGAAATTTCAGATTTAATCACTTAGCGTATGATTAAGATTCTTCTATTAATCGCCATAATGTTTAAAAAAAGTTTCAGACAATCAAACCAGGTTTTTTTGGTAAATTAAGAAGCAACCAGCTGAGTCAATGCATTTTTGAAATCAGTACTTTTTTGGATACCCACCCTCGTCGAGTTAGTATTGATTATTCCTAGCGAGGATATGTTTGAGAGGAGAAATCGTAATATTTAAAAACAGATAGTAATCTGAGTGGTTTTGCGCATGTTAGATAAAGTTTTTCTTTAACTTGAGAAACGAACAGTAAGCCAGATTTAGTGCTAAAATAGTACTTGAAGTGTATCATTAACTAATAATGATCATTATGGGTGGACAGCTTTACCTTAACAATGGCCAGACACCGAATCGAAGTAACGTCTGTGTTTCCGGTTATCAAAGAGGCAAAGAGAATTTTGCTCTGAGTAACTTTGATGATAATGAGGGTAAAGGCTATAAATTTCTCGACCCACATCTCGGAGAAATTTGGTTTCCAACCTCAGAGCACTACCTGCATTTTCAAAAATTAACACCTAAGGCTAAAGAAGATAAATTAAGAGACTGGCAAGATCAAAAAAGCCCAGGAGAAATTCTTAGGGGTATAAGGGATAAAAATAATAAATATTTTATTAGCTCCGATATGTCTGCATACTACGTAGATGAGAATAAACCTTTTGACAATGAAAAGTGGGATAATGAAAAAAAATCTGTTCAGATGCAAATTAATGCGGCCAAATATCAACAATCTGAAAAGTTCCGAGAAAGTATTCATAAAGCAATTGAGTTAGGGCGGGCATTTGGAGATAAAAACGGGCCTGCCACGATTATTGAAGATACCAGTAGTCTTGCGAGTGGTCAAAGAGTAGAGGAAGAGTGGGGGACTGGCCCAGGAGGAAATGGAAAAAATATTCTAGGTAACTCACAAACAGCCTTCGCAATGATGGTAGAAAAGGGGCTAATTAGCGCCAAATCTCCCTTGCTACCTCTAGACACATTTAAGACGAATACGATAAAAGACTTCTATACGACTGCTGACAATCAATATAAAAATGGTGTTCAGAGATCATTACAGGTGGTTAGAAAACAATCAGGAAAGGATATGGGTCTTAATCAGCCCGATACAAGCGATTTGGATGGCTCGCTAGTGCAGACGGTTTCTTTAAAAAATATGAAGATTGAGGCAAGTAGTTTTTCAACTCATCCTAAACCATCCCAGATGCCACTTAGTGAGCAAAAACCATATCAGCAAATAATAAATGCCAATCAACAGCAAAGCTATGATTCATTGCCAACAAAATTTAATATTTTTGTTAATAAGTATGGTAATACAGTGATTGAGCGATATAAAAATGCGAATCTTCAATTATATTACAAACCAGGTCAAACCCCAGGAAAGGATACGCCACATGTCCTTTATCGAGATGACCAAAACTCCAGTTGGAAACCTGGCGATATACGACATCCAAGCGCCAAAAATTTACTTCAGGACTACCAAAAAACAATAACTCTACAATCGCAAAATAATATCCAGAAACAATCTAGCCAACAGCAGGTACGAGAAACTGGGTTGGAATATGTGACCAAAAGCCTAAAAAATATTACTTTCGGATATGCTCTTCAATCTGTTCAGTTAGACAGAGATAAGAATATACCACATAAGCATGTAGTTAAGATAAATTTTAATACGCGAAAAGAAGCGGAAGCTTTTAGAGATAAGCATTTTAGTCAACCAACACCATCACCAATTGATGGTAATACTGTAATTATTGGAGAAGATAAAGCGAGGTATTTCTTTAAGAACATCAAGATTGAAAATTATGGTAGGCATAATCCACGAGAAACTATGAGTGTATTGATTGATGAGTTCAAAATGCACCAATCAGCTCAATCAATTCCGTCGATGAGATCGCCAACATCATCCCAAGTCGTAAGTAACAATAATAGTATTTCCCAAAATAATAGCGTATGGTCAGCACTAAAAATAAATCCATTTGAGGTTAATTTCAAAGAAAAAAACGGTACAGCTATTTCGGCTGAAGCCCAAGCAAAAACGATACTCAATGAAGTAAGTAGAATACACAAAGAAGAAGGGGCCAAAGTTGTTGGCATAACTTATTCTGCTAATCAGGCTCAAACAGAAGAGATTTTAAAAACTTATGCAAACGGCGGTTGGAAAACCAATACACAGGGCTCCAATCAAGCGGCGGTAATTCAGAAAATCGAAGAGTTATTGGCAACAGATGAATACAAACATTTACAGAATGTCTATCGAACTGTTCCTATCACCACAATGAAATACCAAAATGGTCAAGCAGCACCTGCAGACAATTCTTCAGTGGAGGAAAGTCTTAGGAAAGCTTCGGAATTTATGTCAAATGGGGGCGTATTATTAGGCTGGAAAAATCAAACTACTCCACAAGGATTAGCCATCGGTGGAGGTGTCGCTGCCTCAGTGCAAACCCCAGAGCAAAAAAAGATGATTAATGATTGGATACAAAACCCCGCGTCAATGCTGCCCTCAGGAACTCTGACTAAACTTTACAAAGAGAAGTTACACAGCCATCAATCTAGCGACAATCTGATGAAAGTGTACTTTCCAGATGATTTTATTGGCGGTTTTATAGAACATGATATACCAATGGAAATTGATAAGTATTTAGACCGTACGATGCACGATATCATAAAAAAATACTATCCAGGTGAGGACTATTCTGGACACGTGCTACATACTTTGGCCTATCATTTTACACAAAAGTCGCTAGAAAAAAGAGAGGAGAAAGTTGGCCCATTGCAACTAAAGGAGATAGGACAGGGATTATCTGATTTTTCTAAATCAAATGGATTAAACCTTGACCACAAACTCGTAAAAGAATTAAGTGAAGAATTTTTCAAAGTGCAGAATATGGCATACGAGCATCAAGCCTCTTTGCGAATGGGTATCTAGGCTATCACAACCAAGCGCATTAAGCTTGGAAGGCAGAGGAAATTTGTCGAAACTATGGTATTCCATAAAAGAGGTTTTACAAATCGCGAAGCAAGTATGCAGGCCTTTAAGTGAATGAAGCGAGCCGTCTTGATGGGGTTGAGTCCGAAAATATTAATCTTTCGAGGTTGTTGGCAGATAAACTTCTCTAGTTTGAGGTAATTAGGGTGTGTTATCAAAAAAGTAGTGAAGCTAGTAGCAAGAAAGTTGACATAAAACATGTAATGTCTTTCTTTAATTTTAGCTTTGATGAACACCTAGATTAGTAATTGACGGGATTTCGAAGAATATATTGCTTACTTAAGCATAGTTTATAAAAATATATCTCAGAAATTGAAAATTATTAAATCTAATTTAAGTGTTACAATTTAATCCTTCCTTATGAAGTGGTTGCTTCGGAATAGTCCATAAAATAGGTATTTTCGGTAATTGACCGCGTTTGCAGGGTTTTTTTTACATTTCATTTTTAAACCACAGTAACCTTCATATCCAATCATCATGCTTAATATGCGTTAGTTTTGATTGAGTTAAAGGGCGTTTTCGATCTCGATTTAACCATTTTAATTTGTCGAGCTCCCAAGGCAGTAAATGCATACCAAACTCCTAATAGTCTCAACAAGGCTTTTAAAGACCAGTGCGCGTGCTTTAAAAATTTGTTAGTTCTAATTACGGTTCAACAGGTTTGAAACCTCATTATTGCTGTCTTTTTACTTGTATTAATTTTTATAAATAAGACTTAAATTGCTGATTATATCTTTAAAAGAATGGATCAGTCAGACAACTTATTTTCGTTGAAAGTATTTTTTATTCTAGCGCTTCTCATACCCAAAATCTGGATAAATCCAATCGTTTTATTCTTCATAATTAAAGTGTTTATTCGCCCGTTAAGCTAAAAGCCCATAATTGGCAATCGCTTTTTTGGAATCAGAGCAACACGGGCAATAAAGGGTTTTGGATTATTTTTAAAAATTTACCCGATATGTGTTAGGGTTGGTAAGGAATAGACGATTTGGGCTATTTACAATCGATTTATTGCCTTCTATTATTTGATTAATGTAACAACAATCATAATAGGGAGGGTATATGAGCCGAATTAAGCACTATTTGCAGGGCCAGCCCAGAGGCATTCCCCTCTATAGCTCGAAAGTTCGAGAAGGCTTTCCCTTCCCTACCGATGATTATATCGAATCATATCTCGATTTGAACGAACATTTAATAAAACACCCAGCTTCAACCTGGAAAGAAGCGACAATTGAAGTCACCTCATTACACCACTCGATGGTCAGCTCTCCTATTGCCTATTTAAAATAATTCATCGATTAACCCTTGATTCCCTGCCTAATTAACCGCTCAATCTCATCAGAATCAATCGGGTTCTGGGGCACAGGTGGATTTAACGCATCTTTTAAAAGAGCACCCCCAGAAATATTTTTTAAATCAGTTTTTTTAACTTTTGGTTTAGTTTGTTTTTTTAAAGAATCAGATGAAGATTTTTTCATGATCTTCTCCATAACAATTGGATCCTTTTAAAGAATAGTTCAAATTTTAACTTAAGGGTTTTACTCATGTGCGGTTGCTTTACTATCAATACAGATTACGAAGCAAGCGTAGCCTGGTTCGCGCAAGCGACTACCGGGTTTTCAATTAATGTAAAGCTGTCGGCATTAACGGAATCTGGGGTTAGGTGATTAATAAATCAAATCCAAGATCTCATTCCCGGATGTCAGCTAAAGCTGCCATCCAGGCTACCTTGCTTTTCTATTATATGCCGTGCATCTAATGAGGATTCACGATAAATCAGCGAATTAATCTCTTTGTATTAAGAGGGGGCAAATGGTAGGAAAGCCGAAGTTGATTGGCCGAATTACTCTGAACAAACTCTACTCAGAACATAACATTTAGATCTTAAGTCTAATTTGACAATAGTGTCAGTGCGCATCTAAACTCTTATCTTTAAACTTACGAAATTACAGAATAATATGCAAAAAAAAGTCATCGGAATGACAGTAGCAGGTATTTTAATATTCAACGTTTTATATGCTGAAAACGCAACAACTTCTAACCCACCGTCGGACAACACGGATACCAATCAACATTATCCTTTTTATATTGAGCTCGGTAGCGGAGTTTCTTTTTCTAGCCGTGCTGGCATTTCTGCAGATACTAGTTTTTGGGATGCAAGCCCACAGGGTTACAATGCAGATTTGGGCAATGCTCCTTTGTTTACAGCTGGACTTGGCTATCGTGTTAATAACTGGTTCAGCTTTGATATCACCGCAACGAATCGGAGTCTATATTCTTATAAAAAGTTCCAAGCATCGACTGCTACTAGTACCATAAATTTCCAAGGAAACAAAACTCGTTTTTTTGATCTGAGCAGTAATGCTGTCATGTTGAATAGTACTTTATATGGCAGGGCCCTGGCCGATCATTTGCTTATGCACGTGACGTCGAACAGCACCTTAGAGCCGATACTAGGTGCTGGTATTGGTACATCTTATAATACTGTGAGCGATTTCCACTCTGTACTGGCAAATTCTAATACAGTGGCCTCCATCATGCAGGATAATTCTAGATATGCTTTCGCCTATCAATTAATGGCAGGAATGGAATGGCAATACAAACGACTAAGTGTAGATGTAGGTTATCAATATTTTGATGGAGGCAGATTTGAAACCAACAACTATGTTTTTGCTTCTAGTACTCCTTTGATTGCTCCTCCTTGGACAGGTCATTTAAAAACCAATGAAATTTTTGCAGCAATAAAAGTTGCAGTTTAATTTTATAGTAAAGATCATAAAATCTTTTGGGTGATTTTGCTTTATCAAATCTAAAACGCATTCCCGGATGTCAGCTAAAGCTGCCATCCAGGCTACCTTCCTGAATACTTAGAATATGCATTATACTGATGCAGTTTTCATTGTTGTGGTGTAAAAGTTGGTGTAATAGTCTTCGCCACTGTATTGCTAGCTGGTTGAAAGAACTTTTGATCAGAGATTCCTTGTTTTAGATGCTCTAAAAATTCTTTCATTAATGTAATTTGATTTTTAAAGTCCTCTTCTAAATTGGGAACCTTTGTATTCTTTTCTCCAAAAAGTTTAATTGAAAGCTCAAGTGCTTTTGCTGGTTCAAGAGGGCCATTTTTATCTTGATAGGCATTCAATTCAGATGATACCTGGCTTTGAATCACAAGAAACGGTAGATGATTCTCCATAGCATTATAAAAGTTGAGGATAAATAATTCTTCTAATTTATTTTGTAGTTCAGGCTGATCGTTCGCAAACTGTTTTATGAAAGTGTTTTTAAGCGTCATAAAGCCGGTTAAGATTTGGCCCATGGTATGTTGTTTGGAAATCAAAGGTCTATGACTGAATTGACTTAGATTTTCGTTGACGTAGGGGTAATAATCTGCAGCTTGCCCGCCGCGAAATTGCATTATTCCTTCACTGTAGAACCATGTAGTGAGTTTTTCTTTGTCTAGAGAGGTAGTGGCGACAACTTTGTCTATGAAAGTACGCATTTCTTTTTCATAAATGCTGAACGTTGAAAAATTTGGCATGAAAAATCCTTGTTCATCCGAAAAAAATGTAGACTATATAAAATATCAATAACGGTCAAGGCATATAGTAAACGTTGCATGGTTGGCGTAAACGACAATCAGGTTTTTCAATTCACATGAAACTTGTCGGCATTTACGGTAATCTGGGTGTAGGTAATTAATACATCAAACCCGAGATCTCATTATAAATTGTTCAAAAGGGGGATAAATGATAGTTACAGTGATTGGCTCGGGGGCGATTGGAAAATTTTATGGCGGGTTGTTCGTCTTAGCAGGGCATCACGTGTGCTATCTTGAACGCACTGATTTCACATTCTTACAAGAACAAAAATACTATGAAATTGAACTGCCTGATGGTTGCGTGATACAAGTGCCCCCTAGCCAGATTGAAAATGATTACAATTTACTCCCCAAATCCGATCTCATTATCATTGCATTAAAAACAACTGAAAACCATTTAATTGAAAAACTTCTTCCTTCAGCATTAAAACAAGAAAGTAAAATTCTTCTTTTGCAGAACGGCATCGGTAATGAAGAGTACTTATCTACTTTTATTAAAAATTATTCAATTGTTTGTGGCGTAACTACCACCGGCGCTACCAGGATAAAGCCCGGATATATCAAGATTAAGCATCTTGGTGAATTAAAGCTGGCTCCTTTTATTAAACAGAATGCAGCTTCATGTGAATATATAAACCAATCATTGGTACGAGCTAACCTTTCCAATACCCTTTGTCCCCACATACAACTTTTTGAAAACCATCGTGCCCTTCGCTGGACGAAGTTATTGTGGAACACACCTTTTAGTAGTTTATCTCTAATACTTAATTTGTCAGTTGATGCACTCGCTACTCAAAAGCAATACCAAGATATTATTCGATCGATGATGCGGGAAGTTTGTTTGGTAGCAAGAGAAGATGGAGTAGAGATTGAAAACAATATTGAAAAATTAATCGCGCTGACAGCAACGCTAAAAGGATTTTATCCTAGCATGTATTATGATTTTAAAATGAATAAGCCAATCGAGTCCCAATATATTATATTTAATGTCATAGATTACGCCCAATCACACCAGTTGCATTTGCCCCTATTATCTTTAACTTATGAAAAACTAATGTTACTGGAAGAAAAGAAGCAGTGGTTTAGTCCAATTGAGCGAAGTAACATTATTTCCTTACTCAAAAGCAAAGGAAGGGTAAGGGGAGCAAAAGAAATGGATTAGACGATGAAAGTCGCCTCATTACCCACCCGATAGCCTGAACTCCGCAGAGCATTTTGAGAATTTCAATAGATATCCTTAATATGTCGAGGTTTCCTGGGAGAAGGAGAAGAGGGAGGAGAAATCGTGTATCTCGGATCTTGAAGATTTCGATTTCTTTGATCACTACCGCCCGAAATATTCTTTAAATCATCCTTCTTTACTTTTTCTTTCGCCTGTTTTTTTGAAGAACTTGATGAAGACTTTTTCATGATTTTATCCTATAGCAAATTAGGTACTTTTTAAGAATAGCTCAAAATTTGAAGCTGAGGATTAATTCATGTATGGCCGTTTCACCATTGAAACCAATTACGAAACCATAAAGAACAATTTGGCATCCACCAAATTGAACCTTTACCCAACAGCAGTAAAGTCTGGTTAGTACCAAGAGACAACGAGGCGTTCCAGTTCATTGCGAAAAGATTGTTGACATTTTACGGCAACAAGATTTATCGAATACATAATTATCAAATCCAAGACGCATTCCCGGATGTCAGCTTTTTTAGTTAGCTTTTTATACATAAATTATGATTGTCCATCAAAGTTTGTATTCCAATTAGGAAATTCATTTTCCCATTAATTCGTTTTACTTAATTCCAGTTGTCTAGCATTATTCAATCTGATTTTTTTTTAACCAATATGAGGATATTATGAAAATAAATCTAACCGACTATATAAGTTGTTTCGCAGCGTTCGTTCCCGATTTTGATGCTACTGGCAATCCAGGCACAAAGGCAAAAATTTGTTACCAAAAAACAAAGGAATTTGTGGAAATATTAAGAAAAAATTCCATACATTTTCCTGAGTTAAAAGACATCAGTATTAAATTAGAAGATTTAAATAATTTATTTTCAGACGCTTTACTTCAACAAACTAAAGGATTACTCAAATTAAATGAAGAAACAAGTTTATCAGTTGCCGTAAGTCGCAATCAGTATGGACACATGCTCGCAAAAATCGTTCTTCAAAATCCAGATGATTTCTTGGATTTGATTGCAGGATTTATTAAAGAAATCAAGAAAGCAGAAGAGAACTCTAAATCCGACACCATTGATGAAAAGAAAAAATTAGACAAAGTCGATGTTGATTTGTTAGCAAACTCCACCGTAAAACTTGGATTCCAAGATATGTTTTTTGGAGGAGCAGTTGATATCAATGCAAAAACTTCTCGCTCCAACCTATCTCTTCTCGCAAATGGTGATTTCAGCAATTTGAAAAATCTCCCAGTAAAATTACATAATGAGCAAGAGCTAAAAACACTCATTGAAACATTACAGAATTTTATTACACGAGTCGAAGCCATAGAGAATAAATTTGGTTTTGTTGTCGAAGAGATTGACAACAGTCTTAGATTTACTCAATAAATTGTCGAAACTCTATGTTTCCATCTAATAAATCTAGCCTGGCTGACGCAAAGCGACAACCGGGCTTTCAATTAAGGTGCAGTTTGTCGTTTTTTATTTTTTTCTAATCCAACTAAATTTATTCAATCCTCGCAAACCGTTTAACATCTTTTCTTTATCTTTACATTAAACAACAAAATGACCTCTAGGTCTTACAGGTTGAAATTGCTATTCTATCCTTGTGGTTAGAAAATCTTGCACGGCTAACAAGTCATAACAGGAGGTCAAACGAAACACGGTGAGTATGCTTAAGTCAACGCTTAAGAAACCTAATGTGTTTTCAGTGACATCCACTTAAACCAGTGAACCGCTGCAAGACCTAACCTTTATTCTTCACCAACCCAGGTACTGTTTCCCATAGTGATGGTTTTAAAATTTTATGCAATTCGACACGCCTTCCCCGGTGGCTTCAGATTTTCCCTCAGGCTTATAAAAACGCAGTCTGTGGCATCCCTGTTCTTTTAATAGCATTAATTCAAAAATGTGTTCTATGCGCTTATAGTTAAAGGGTTCATGTTGTCGTATATGGTGGTCTTTCGACAAGACGATTTTTTCTAATAATTGCGGCGAGAACGATTTTATCTTTGGTAGAACATTAAAGAGCAGATCAACGATCACTTGACTTAAAGCAGTTGGCAACTTATGGAAATGAATCTGAAAAGCAAACAATTCCTCACTTTCGACAATACTATCCGAATGCATCATAAGATTACGTAGAGAAACCCAATCCATTAATCTAAGTTTTAAGTACCCCATGAGTGCAAGCCAGTCATTAAGCTCTAAATTAGCTTCCGGAATCAATGCTGGAATTATACGAGCCGTAGAAAAATGGTTGAGTATAGAAATAATTTGGGTCAGTAAATAACCACAAGCCAAAAAGAATTGGATATCTTCATTTAATAACTTATTAAATTGTGTATATCGATCGAATTGACTAGTCACGGTTTGCTCGAGATTAAAGACAATGTGAGATTCAGCCAATAAATCCATTAAATTTTTAAATCGTAAATTGAGATTAATTAACAAATGATTTGGAGACATCTTGTGGAGGTGATCATTAAGTTGGGCTGTAAACTCCTCAGACAACTCATGAAGTGTGGGATACTGCAAGACTGCCATTTGTTGGCATTTGCGTATGCTTTGCTCTCTTTCTCTGCTTTCTTTAACAACTTCTTCCTTGCGCTCCCTTCTAAGCACATCATATTTTTTATACGCAGCGGTAATGTAATCCCCTAAGTATTTACGATTTGATTTATTTTTTTCTTCGTCTTTCACATAACGCAGATAAACATTATTGTTTAGTTCTTTGTAAGAGGGGCGAAGCTCTCCTCTTAGTTCTTTTTCGAAATTCCTTTTAAAAGCAATTTCATCAGCAGTTGTGTCTTTAAATAGTGAAAGAACCCAAAGAATGTCTTTTTCAGCCAGTAGCGGTTGTCCCGGAGCATAAGTTTGTTCATTAAATAAATCATGCTCTTCATGATAACGTTTACTGACTTGCTGCCAATAAGAAGTTACATCAGGTTGCCAACGTTGAAATTCTTGATTGGTCTGTGGCCATAAGGGATATTGTTTTTGGCGGGTGATAATAAAATTAATAACCTTGGCTCTTAATTGTACTAGCTCAAAGAGTAGCTTATCTATTCGAGCATCGTTTCTTTCCAAATTAATGACGGTCTTTGCCGAGTGCAATTCTTCAATATGAGCCAATCCATTGCGAATGCTTTGTAAAACCAAAGGAGAAATAAACAATAATGAATCTACACTGGAGCCAAAACAACGATGCGTAAAAAGTTCTCCTAAACATGTGAGCTGGCGTAAAAGTGCAAATTTACCTTTTAAACCCTTTGCTGGCGCCCAATTTGTCTTTTGGAATTGCTGATAGGGAGTACTTTTGTAATCGCCAGCTTTGTTATAGTTATTTAACTCTATTAGCGTAGCTGGGGATTGCGTGTGTGGCATAAACGCACATATTCGATAAAGGCTAAATAATTCTTTAAAATGATTGATTAATATAGGTAAATTAGGTAAATCCCTCATTTTGATTAGATCAACTTGAGGATTTCTTAAATGCTCAGCGAATGAGCGGAAAAACTCGTCGATACAAAGCAAATCTTCTGCAATGATGGCTAAACTGACCACCTTCACCAAGCAAAGGTAATTTGCAACGCTTAGCCGAAATTGCTCGATACTTTCTCTATTCTCCTTGTTTTGAATCGCTTCAAAATCAACTAAAATTTCGACTTTAAAGTTTTTTTGACGGTCAAACGACGTGGAGAACAAAGAGCCTAAAAACTCTAAGTAGTACCAAGAGCTATCTCCCCAAGGAAGTTTTTGATTAGCTTTATCTTTATCTTGTCGAGGTAATTGATGAATGGTTTCAAATACCATCCGTAAAACCAGGAAAAGGTCAGAAAAATAAATATCATCGGAACCATTTTGAAGTTGTGATAAACAATATTCATCAAGTTTGTTACTAGATTCTGTAGAGTGGGCGGTGACGTGATCACTTATTACAGTCGGATAGGTTTGCAGGAAATAGGCCCCTAGTCCTCGCAGTCTAAGATGTGTCCCTCGTTCAGACAATTCAAACAACCCGGGATTCACGAATGAATAGGGTGTATTTCTTTTTTTATAAAAGTGATTAATAAAGCTAATAAGTTCAACTATCCATTCCGCCCTTTGAATATTGGTCATCTGATTGGGCATGGTTTTATGTCTGTCTTGAATTTCTTTGAGTCTGAACTGATAGGTTTCAGTCAATGCATAAGAACGAGTCAGATTCTCATTCTCAGTGGAGACAAACGTCAAGAGTTCTTTTGCTTTCAGATTTTCGGGGGAATATTTTAGAGCAGTCTCAAAATAGATGTTTGCTTGATATTTATTAAACTCGAATGCAGATTGCAATCCTAGCTCAACAAATAATGCAGCCAGATAATTTTTAACAACTTGATTATTGGGTTCATCCTTTAGAACACGTTGGAAACTCATAACCGCGGAATCAGCATCAAATAACTTCCAATGAGCTAATCCTTTTTGAATATGTGCATTAAGATTACTATCATCGATTTTTAAACCACTTTCAAAAATGTCCAATGCTTTTTGATAGTCGCCTTTCTCAAAATATTCTTGTCCCTTTGCAATTATATTGCTCCATATGTCCGCAACATGCTGTTTAGCACTTACATCTTCAGGAGTTTGCTTTAAAATTTCTTTAAAACTTGCAAGCCCTTGTGAAAATTGTGCTAATTTCAAATGAGCTAAACCTTTATACCTCAAGGCATTGATATGAGTGCTTTCAGAATTGAGTACACTATTAAATGCAGTTATTGCAGCGTCATATTGACCCTGGGCAAAATGTCTTTCGCCCAACAGGTAAAGCCGTTGAACTACATTTGCAGAATATTTTGCCGAGATACCTTTTCCGTATGCCATAAGATTGAATAACCAGTCAACAAAGGGCAGTGTTATACCACGATGAGCACTATTTGATCAAATTGCAGTTAAGAACAGAGCGGCTGCTCTCTGTGCCAGCAGTGTTTAATTATCCTAGTTGTGCGGGCACTATTCTAAATTTAAAAACCTGCTAAGATGTAAATCTCCTTATCTTTCAGTCCTATTTTTTTGCATATTTAGGCCAATTTTACTAAAGATAAGTTTCTCGCCGGAGCTCTATAACCTGTTAACTGGAGGATTTGCGATGCAGCAAAAAAGAGAGATTAAAGATACCAAGCGTCTATTTGCTAAAGTTTATGCTCTGGTTGACCCTGTGCTTCAAACCATCCCTGAAAATCCCCGGTTTATTTTAAATAGTGGTAAGCAATTGCGATTATTTGATGAAGATACATTAACAGGCTTAAGAAATTCGGTTCGACAATGTCGTTCTTTAATTGTTGTCATCGATACTAGTGGACCAACAGGTATCGGATATATTCTCACAGCTCTGCCTGAAAATCGTGAACACGCGGCTATAGCAGGGGATGAACTACTTAAGGCATGGCATGCCAGATTCCCTATGGAAAACTATTTAAAGGCTGAAGAAGAGCAAAACAGACAATTAGAGTTACATTTTCATGAACGTCAACTAGCTACGATAGACCAGCTTTTTGATCTCTGGGCTTGGAGCGCACTTCCTGAAGAAGTTCGTCAAATCCCCGCAGTAGAAAAACAACTTAATGAATGCCAGGACGAACTTGCTAATCTGACGGAAGAAGAAGACGATGAAAATATTCAGACTGAAATAAAGCAACTCCAAGAACAACTCGATGCAGCAAAGAGTATTCGGGATACTCTTAATCTTGTTGATATTAAAGAAAAAGCTTTTATTCATGGGCAAGTGACTGTCGCTATAGCTATTGCTGAGAGAAAAAAATGGAGTGAATTACTGAATTTTGATCAAGATGATCCGAAGCACATTTTAAATGATGAGCAGTTTACGGCACTTGTCTCCCAAAGTGTGGATGCACTAGCCGCTCGCAATTATACCCGCCTTGGTAAAGACGAACTGGGACCATTAACGAGGCATTTGGCTGCTCGCAGAGAATTACAAAATGAGCAACGTTCCAATGCTGAAGGCAGTTTGCGTACTCTCGCAACAATGAACGGTGAAACTCATAAGCTCTCGCTAAGTGAGGTTAGGGACCCACTCGATCGCACTCTCTTCATTGATACGATTACAGCGAGCTGTGGCAAGAAATTTCTCGACATTATTGTGGGTGCTTGTCTTGCGGCAGACCAACCGCTGCCTTTTGTAGTTAAAGAATTTATTGAGCAGAAAGTAGAAACAGATAATACCTATCCAGCAAAAGCACAGAAGACCTATTATCAATTTTGTAGAAACAGATTGAAATTACCTCCAGAACAAATGGAAGTACTCGCCGACTTTGGACTTCATTGTTCACCACCTAGTGTCGATAATGCAAAAGTAAGTACAAATCTGAAAAAGTTTGGTTTGCTCAAAAGAACCCGCAGTTTAGATGATCTTAGCGAGCTCGACAGTAACAAATTAACCAAGTTTCCTGATCCAGGAACACCATAATCTTTTTGAGGATAGTGTTCTCATCTCACGTTCTATGGGGTGATAAAACAAAAACCACCCGAAGGTGGTTTCTGTAAGCAGAACAAATTAAGGCTTGGGCCTAAACTTACTCTACACTTTAAGTATAGACAACCGAAGAGCTCTGTCAAAGTTTTATAAAAATTGTTCAATTATTGAAAAAATGTGCTATATCAATAAAAAACAACAGCGCGGAGGTGTCTATGCCTAATCGTCGTTTATCAGAGCGCTTAAATAAAGAGTTAGATGTGATCGGAGTGCCCTCACTTTTATCAGAGCGGGTAAAAGCCTGCACTAAAATATTTAATCTACCTTCGGTTAAAACAGAAGCGGTTTTAAATGGAATTGAAGTTGACCCCAACGCGATGCAAACAATTGCTCAAGAATTGGAAGTCAGTGTGGATTGGCTTTTAGGTCGAAAAAATGAGAAAGGGAAAAACCACTAGAAGAAAGTCTTCTAGTGGTAAAAAATTAGCGTTTAGTGCCTGAACCTGAATGGCCACCTTTTTCACCTTGAGTTTGGCCCGGTTGTTGATTTTGCTTTTGACCACTTTGACCTGGAGCTTGTTTCCGTTCGTCGTTTTGCCCCATTCTTTGACCATTTTGATTAGCTGGTTGAGCGCGTTTGTCGTCATCCCTGTTCATTATGTTCTCCTTAAAATTGAGTTTACATAATGAGTATAGACCACTCAAATTTACTACTTTTACTATATTTTACAGGGAGTATTACTAAACTTTGGTGCTAACTATTTTGATTATTAGTATTATTTTTAGCGCACGTTTTTTCGATTTACCAAATCTTGCCGAAACCATCTTTTCTTTATTTTTACAGAAAACGACCTTCCAACAAGCACCCTACCTATATATCCGCCTACTTATGATATTGACTAATCATTCGATCTAAATGATTTGAGAAACTTTGAATTTCTTTAGCGCTTAGTTTGTCTAATCCCCCGCGGATCATACCGGTTTCCCTGAGTGACTCATTTAGATTACGTAGGCTAACTATCTGTTTTATATTATTTTCTGAATATAAACTGCCTCGTGGATTAAGTGCGAAGGCTTCTTTTGCAATCACGTGTTCGGCTAGCAGAATGTCTGCGGTAATGACCAGATCATGGAGTTGCAGTTGAGAGACAATGTAGGCATCTGCTCTGTCAAAACCTGCTTCCACCATCACGCGTTTAATGAAAGGGGACGGAGGAATTGCGACGAAGTGGTTTGCAACGATGAACACAGGAACACTACGCTTTGTGGCCGCACGAAAAATGATTTGTTTAATTGCCTTGGGGCAGGCATCGCCATCAATCCAAATATTCATTACTATTATTCAACATCAACCTATATAAAAAATTGTTATAACTTATATATAAACATTCAATTTTTAAACCCCAATTTCAGATCATATAATGAACTTCCTGAACACATTTTAATCATTTCTTGAGGGTTTAATCATGCATTTTAACTTAAAATTACCTAGAAATAATAATTTAGTAAAACCATTCACTACTCTTCCTTTTGGTATTTCTTTGCTTAACGTCAGTAATAATCAATTGGGAACAAGAGATTGTAGCGAATTACCGCAAGCGTTAGAGCGTGTACCATTAAGCGTTCATTCACTGAATTTTAATAATAATGGAATAGGACTTCTCTCTGGAGCTCTTCTTGTGACTTCGTTTGCGCGTCTACATCGTCGAGTAACCGTACTTAGTTTGGGAGGGAATCTCTTAGGCATGCAAACTGGTGCCATTTTAAGTCAACTTTTTGCTGGATTTAATCCTGCTTTAGCTGCTCTTAGTTTAGCGAATAATCGGTTATCGCGAAAAAAAGCGTCTGAATTAGCTGAAGCATTTAGTTTACTCCCAGCCAGCTTACAGAAGCTCGATTTAAGTAGAAACCTTTTAGGCAATCTTGATGATTCTGATTTTAGTCGTATCTTTGCAGCCCTGCCTAAAGAATTAATTGCACTGAATTTAGCGACTAACAGACTAGGTCGTAAAACTGTTGCTGAATTAAAAGAGGCCTTTGCCGCTATGCCCGGAAACATTAAGTTTCTTAATTTGGGTTGGAATGAATTCGGTCAAAAAAGTAGTGCCGAACTTGCAGAAATTCTTTCCGCTATTCCTGCCAACGTGACTTCACTTGATTTATCCGGTAATGGTTTGCACCTTAAAAGCGATGCTGAATTAGCCGAAATCTTTGCTGCTATTCCAAGAGGCGTAAATACGTTAAATCTATCGCATACTCGATTTAACCTAATGAATAGTGCAGATTTAGCCCGCGCTTTTGTTGCCCTTCCTAAGACCGTTACTGTTCTTGATTTGCGTTCTACAGGTATTGAACAACTCTCAATAGAAAATTTAGCGCAACTTAAAGACTCCTTAAAGCATGTACGAGTCCTTGCTTTAGAATACAAATCACTTAAAGCGATGTCGCAAGAACAGCGTCAGGCTTTGAAAGCCGCATTGCCTAATTTAGAAAAATATGCCTTTTTTGATGCAAAAGGACAACCCATTGATTTTTCTAAAACAGTAGAGTCAAGTAATCGGATTAGAAAATTTGGTTGTGATTCAGAGGTGCCGTCCTTACTCAACCAATCGGTTCAATTTTTCAAGAGGCGAAGAATTGAGACTCCAAATATACCGGTGGAATTAGAAGAGCGTATTCGATCTTTCAGATCGCCTCAAATTGACTAATCCCTATGAACTTGCTAAATGGGGTTGCAGTTTGCAACCCTGTTTTATATCAACCTCGCATGAGTTAATTTTATTCACACCGCTTTTTTGTTAAGCTGCCAAATAATTCAATATTAAACATACCTTATGAGAGATTGGCTGAAACGCTTTTCTGATGATAAATCTGCGACTTGCTTACTATTGCGATATCCACTGCGAAACTCGACTTGGTACAACAAGACTATCATCATCCCGCAAATTTTTTACACGTTCAAATATGCTAGCTTAATTGGAAGCTATTATTACTTTCATCAACAGTTAAATCAAACTTCACCTTTCCAGTATTATCATTGTCTTTAAAAAAATAATGAGAGTTCCTTTCTTCACACTGACTTTTTATAAAGGTATGTATACTAGAGAAGAATGCTTCCGGCACATCTGATTCCATAGAGTGATCCGCATGGGGAAATACAATAAAATGATTGTCTGGTATCTTGCCAGCCATGAATTCAGAATGTATTTTATCAGTAATCCAATCCTCTTCACCTACAAGGATTAGCGTTTTGCATGTTATTTCATGCAACCGCTCTTCATAATTGAATGTTCGTAAAAATCCTCTAAATCCCTGATTTAGAGGCTCGTAAGCAAACACATATTCTGGGGCCGGTCGAATTACAGGGATACCCTGTCTTTTTTTCCAGGAATACATGGAATCCATGACATCAAAGAAATTGTTCATTCCTCATGGTTTTTGAAACTTCCTTCCCATAATTGTTCACAAATTTTTTGTTGCTCGAGAGTACCTCTTTTTTCAACATTAAGGCGTGCAGTCTCAATATTTTTATAGCTTGGGGACCCTGCTGCCAGAACAAGACTAGAAACATGCTCTGGATAGGACAAAGTATATCCTAATGCGCACATTGCTCCGTAAGATTTACCCAATAATGTAATTTGCTCCAAATTGAGATATTTTCGAAGTGCATCAACATCTTCAATATAATTTTCCATTGTATAAAACGAAGGATCGTGTTTACTACTTAATCCGCATCCTCTGGGATCGATGAATACTATATTCCCTGCCGTACGTAGGCATTCATAATCTTTAGACTGTGAGTGGTTCGCACCAGGGCCGCCAGGAAGCATAAAAATATAGGGCCTTTTTTGGAGACTGTCTTCATTTTCACTCACTATTCTTATATGTAATCTGGCTTCTGGCGCATTATCTCGTGCAGGAATATCAATAAATTAATCCTTATAAAACACTATATCACTCCTGATTCATACTGCTTTATTGAGAAATTATATTTTTCTGGGTCAGTCGATTTTAGATATCTAATTAATTTTATGCAATACAACTAAAAGGTGGTATGTATTAGGAAATTCTAGAAGATTACCGTAAGTGGTGTTAGATATTTATTTGATAACCTGGATTGATATCAACACAGGTTATCTTGCTTCTATTAGAGCCAGTAGACAAAAATGAATAGGAAGAGCCAAACTACGTCTACAAAGTGCCAGTACCAAGCGACAGCTTCAAAACCAAAGTGACGCTCTGGTGTGAAATGTCCACGAATACAGCGGATTAGAATAACAATTAACATGATGGTACCAATTGTTACGTGTAATCCATGGAAACCTGTAAGCATGAAGAAGGTCGTTCCATAGATACCAGCATCAAGCGTTAAACCCATTTCAGTATAGGCTTCATGATACTCGAAAGACTGTAGAGTCAAGAAGAGCACGCCAAGCGCAATGGTGAAAAGCATGCCAACAGTCAGTTGTCTGCGCTTGTTTAACTTTAATGCCCAATGCGCCCACGTGATGGTGACCCCTGACGTTAATAAGATTAGGGTATTGATGGCTGCTAATCCCCAGGCTTCCATAGCTTTATGTGCACCCACAAATATTTGGTTATTAGGATTAATCAATAATGGCCAGTGAGCCTGAAAATCATTCCATAGGACAATATGAGTTATTGGGTGAATTTCACCTGCCAGTATTGGAATAGACCACCATCGCGTGAAGAAAAGAGCACCAAAAAACGCACCGAAAAAACATACTTCAGAGAAAATGAACCAGCACATTCCCCAGCGAAATGACCGGTCAACCTGCAAATCGTAGAGTCCTTTTTCGTTTTCATAGATGACTTGGCCGAACCAACCAAACATCATAAACACGAGGATTCCTAAACCGATTGTAAAAATGTAAGGTCCATACCAATCATGATGTAACCAAGAGGCCGCACCAACCAGAGTAGTGGTCAAGCCAATTGATCCCACTAAAGGCCAATGGCTGGGTTTGGGTATGTAATAAGCGCCATGTGCTCCCATTGTATACAATTCTCCTATCTTTTATCTCACAATACTGGGTTAGTGAGTTAATTAATTATTTTATCAGTTACATCAAACAGTGTGTAAGCCAAAGTAATTGTTTTAACATTTTCTGGCAAATCGGTATCTAGATGAAATAATAGCGGCATATCCATCGCTTCGTGCCCATTCAATGTTTGCTGAGTAAAACAAAAACACTCTGTTTTTTTCAGATACTTAGCAGCTATACCTGGTGTCACACTAGGAACAGCCTGCACCGTCATACGGTGATTTGATTTATTTTCTGCATAAAAAGCCAATTTGGCGATTTCCCCTGGATGAATCCTTACTCTCGTTGTCTTTGGATAAAATGCCCAAGGTAAATTACCATTATTTGTTGCCACAAATTCGACAATAATTTCTCTGTCGCTCACAATTTTGGCTGTCTTACTATTATAGTTAGACGCTTCCATACTTACTTTGCCATTGATTCCCAATGCTTTACAAAGACTGTTATAAATGGGCACTAGAGCGAAACCAAAAACAAACATTCCCAGAACCAGTCCAGCCAGAATAGCGATTAATTTTGTATGACTTTTCTGAGCCATCTTACTTCTCTCTCTCAAAAATTGTCATCTCATGTTCTGGATAACGATTAAAGCATTAAGCCTGAGAAGGCTTAATGCTAACTACTACTAATGAATTTCAGGCGGTGTTGTAAAACTGTGATAGGGAGGTGGTGATGACAAGGTCCACTCTAGACCATGAGCACCTTCCCAAACCTGTGCACTCGCCTTCTTACCACCACGAACAGTTGCAATCACATTGTAAAGGAATAACAACTGCGAAAGCCCGAAAATAAACGCACCAATGGTAATGACCATATTAAAATTGGTAAATTGTAAAGCATAATCAGGGATTCGACGCGGCATACCCGCAAGACCTAAGAAATGCATAGGGAAGAATGTCACATTCACTGAAATGACAGACAACCAGAAATGCCATTTACCCAAACGCTCGTTATACATATGGCCCGTCCACTTGGGTAGCCAGTAATACGTAGCTCCCTGGAGTGCGAAAATAACGCCAGGTACTAATACATAGTGGAAATGGCCAACAACGAAATAAGTGTCCTGATACTGATAATCAGCAGGAACCAAGGATAACATCAGACCAGTGAAGCCACCAATAGTAAATAGGAATACGAAAGCCACTGCAAAAAGCATGGGGGTTTCAAAAGTCATTGCCCCTTTAAACATCGTACTAACCCAGTTAAATACTTTCACGCCAGTAGGAACAGCGATAAGCATAGTGGTGTACATAAAGAATAATTCACCACCTAAAGGTATCCCTGTAGTGAACATGTGGTGCGCCCAAACAATGAATGATAAAAAGGCGATACTAACAGTCGCATAGACCATGAAATGATAACCGAATAGTGGTTTACGACTGAAGGTTGGGATGATTTCTGAAATCACACCAAACGCAGGAAGTATCAATACATAAACTTCAGGGTGACCAAAGAACCAAAATACGTGTTGGAATAACACAGGATCTCCGCCCCCAGCTGCTGTGAAAAAGCTTGTACCAAAATGCCTGTCTGCCAGCATCATGGTTACCGCTCCAGCAAGCACCGGCATAATGGCAATCAACAAAAATGCCGTTATTAACCAAGTCCAAACGAACATTGGCATTTTCATGAGCGTCATACCAGGCGCACGCATATTAAGAATAGTAGCGATAATATTGATTGACCCCATAATGGATGAGATTCCCATCATGTGAATGGCAAAAATCATAAAATCTGTGCTGGGTGGTGCGAACTTCGTTGACAGTGGCGCATACATTGTCCAACCAAAGTTAGGGCCACCGCCACTGTGAAACATTGTTGAACCTAATAATGCAAAAGCAAAAGGCAATATCCAGAAACTCCAGTTGTTTAAACGAGGTAAAGCCATATCAGGCGCCCCGATCATCATTGGAATTTGCCAGTTAGCCATACCGGTAAATGCGGGCATGACCACCCCGAACAACATGATTAAGCCGTGCAGCGTTGTCATCTGGTTGAAAAAATTCGGATCAACGAAACGATGACCAGGTTGAAAAAGCTCTGCTCGAATAACAAGAGCCATCGAACCTGCTACAAAGAAGCTTAACATAGCCAGCCATAGATATAGCGTGCCGATATCTTTATGGTTAGTTGTAAATAGCCATCTTTTAATAAAGCCGATTACGCCTTTACCTTGTTCAGGGCCATGATCGTGGGCGTCATGATCTAGATCGTGAGTTATCACTTGACTCATCGCAAACCTCCAGCTTGAGCTTTATTCACCTTAGTCGGTTGTTGATTATCGCCTTGACGTACTTTCGCAACATCAGCAGGCTGTACTTCATCATTGGTATTGTTTTCCCAGGCATTACGCTCATAGGTTGCAATTGCTGCTGTCTCAGCATCTGTTAATTGATCTTTAAATGCCTGCATTGCAGTGCCAGGTACACCATTTAAAATAATGCTAATATGACGCTCGATAGGTTTACCAACAGCGACAGAGCTTCCTTTTAAAGGTGGGTACATCGGCGGTAACCCTTTACCGTCTGGACGATGACAAGCCGCGCAAATTTGATCGTATTTTTGTTTTCCTAAAGTCATCAATTCAGTACGCGTCATTTTTGCTTGATCTTGAGGTTTTGCTTCAGTTTCTGAATATTGATCTCGCGCTTTAGTTTGCGTTGAAACCCATTGATCAAATTCTTCTTCAGTAACTGCCTTCACAACAATCGGCATGTAACCATGGTTAAGGCCACAAAGTTCCGCGCATTGTCCACGGTATACACCTGGCTTTTCGATGCGTGCCCAAGCTTCATGCATAAAACCTGGCATTGCATCACGCTTAACGCCAATCTCAGGTACCCACCAAGAGTGAATAACATCATTTGACGTCACCAGGAAGCGAATTTTCTTGTGTACTGGAACAATTACTGGATTATCAACTTCTAATAGATACCATTGACCCTTGGCTTCCTGGTTTTGAATTTGAGCAAAAGGAGTTGAGAGATTACTAAAAAAACTAATCCCTTGATCAAGGTATTGGTATTGCCATTTCCATTGATAACCGACCACTTTGATAGTGACATCTGATTCACTACTGTCTTCCAGTCGCATCAATACTTTCGTGGCAGGGATAGCAAGCCCGACAAGAATGAGGAACGGAATAATTGACCATATTATTTCTACACGCATGTTGTCGTGGAAACTGGCCGGTTTATATCCTCTTGATTTGCGATGATGTACTAAGGAGTAAATCATCACACCAAAAACTACAATTCCGATAATGCCACAAATAACCATAGCAATCATATGCAAATCATACATGTCCTTACTCAGAGGCGTTACCCCCTTATGCATATTCATTTGCCAATTATCTGCACCAGCCTTTGCAGCCTGGGCTAATCCCAGTCCCATCGCGCTAGCAAGCACCTTGCCTAGCTTAAACCCATTTCGCATCCCCATATCACCTCTTCAAATGGTCAGGTTTATTTAAGAATCATCTTGCTATCTACAAGATCATTCGGATGACAACCGTGACTGATCATCAATTAATTTTTGTAATAAATTCGAGTTCCAAGTATTACCACAATGAGTAATTTCCTTCAGATTTCGATTGGCTAACCATGTACTTAATTGCCTCGAGTATTTCACCAGTGGTGCACTCTTTACAGCCACCATTTTTAGGATGGTACGCTCCTGTCATTGTGTTCTCGACGAGTACATCGATATTTTTCTCGATAATTGGTGCCCATACTGCTTTGTCACCCAGTTTAGGCGCACCTTGCTTACCATCGTTATGGCACATCGCACAGTTCTCATTGTAAATATCCTTACCATTTGCAGGATATTTTGAAGCCCCGCCAGTTTCCAGATCTTGCCATTGAGAACGAGATAATGATGCATTCAAAATGTAATCCACTGCAGAGATAACGTCATTGTCCGAGCAAGTTACACAAGCCCCTCTCACCGGCATACTGTTAAAACCGTTAATTGCGTGGCGATAGAGACCCGTTAAGCCACGGGCTTTTAAGCGTTCATACCAACCTGCACCATTTCCAATGAGTGGTGCTCCCATTTCTCCGCGTTGATGGCAGATAATACATGCATTCACATACACTTGCTTACCGCGCTTAATGGTAGGCTGACTCTCTGATGCAGGAACACCAAGCGGTTCGTCACTGGTTACTGTTTTCAGATAAGTAGCAATTGCTAATCTATCCTCATCGGTCAGGTAGCTTAGGCTATTGTGGTTTACTTCCGCCATAGGGCCTGCAACAGGACCTGCGCGGTTAATCAATTGACCATGAGCAAATACATCAGCAACTTCATAGCGACTCACTGAACGCAAACCATATTTTGTGATATTGGGAGCCCAGTAACCATCAATAAAAGTACCTGTTAAATAGAAGCGACCTTTGGGGGCGCCAAATATATTCAGTGGTGTATGGCACATACTGCAATGGCCTAAGCTATCGACGATATATTTACCACGATTCCAAAGCGGTGATTTATCAGCCTCATAGACTACGGCGTTATCATCGGGAAAGAAGAACAGTAAATTCCATCCCCACAATGCAAAGCGAGACCCTGGCACATTGAATGGGAAAGGTAATGATTTATTTTTCTGATTTACAGGAGGAATGCTCATAAAATAAGCGTAAAGAGCACGCGCATCATCATCTGTCATTTTAGAAAAATAGATATAAGGAAATACTGGAAAATAATTACGTCCATGAGGATCACGTCCTTCTTTCAAAGCACGAATAAAATCTTCCTCTGTCCAGTTACCAATTCCAGTTTCTTTATCAGGCGTAATATTAGGACTATAAAACGTACCAAAGGGTGTGTTAATTGGCAAACCACCCGCAAAAGCAGGTGTACCTGCTTTAACATCAGTATGACAAGCAATACAATCACCCATCTTCGCCAGATACTCACCACGAGCTACTACCTCAGGATGAAAACCTGACACGGGTTTAGTGGGTGGATAAGCTGGGTAGTAACCATCAATTAATGGCTCAACCGGTCTGTTACTACTATCTACTGCTTTTAAGGTCGTAGGCTCTGTCGTAGTAGCGGGTGTCGTTGTTGTACTTGATACCGGAGTAACTGCAGTTGTTGTGCTGGTTGCTGCAGGGGCGGCAGTAGCGTTATTAGTTGCATTGCTACTTGCTGCACTGGTATTCGTAGTATCGGCTTTATCTGAAGTAGTTGCCGTGCCAGCTTGTTTAGTTTCGGGAGTTGTTTTCGGTGCGGAAACAGTATTAGTTTCCGAGCTAGTCTTCGCAGGGGTAGAGACTTTCGATTGCTTGGTTGTCTGCGACTTTTGAGTAGATTCTGTCTTGCTCGCAGCAATGGCAAAACCTGAAAACATGCTGTAGGTCAGCAAAAAAGCAGCAACAATTGCGTTTTTTTTCAACAAAGAGCCCACGCTCCCTCCTTTAACTTATTACCTGAGGTAATTTACACTGGCAGGAAAAATAATTTCGGCATTTTATACCCCTCTCCACGCAACTTCAACGTTGATCATGGAGAGAATTTACTAAAAATATACGAAGCTGGCTGACAACCTAAATCGGCACTGCTATTATGCGCCTTTCAATACAACTAGGACTGTTATGGTTTGGAAAATAGCTCTCGATTTAGCGAAACTTCAAGAAGCAGAACGCGAAACCCTAGTCATCGATAACCATAAGATCTTATTTATATGGCACAAAGAACAAGTTCACGCTATACAAGCGCAATGTTCTCACTTTAAGTTACCGCTTAGCAAAGGCAAAATCAATGATGATTGTGCTATCATTTGCCCTTTTCACAAAAGTGAATTTGATTTGACCACAGGAACTGTAAAATGCTGGACACCCTGGCCTAAAGCAATAGGGAATTTATTAGGGAAAGTTGTCAAACCTAAAAACCTGAAAATTTATCCAACGCGGATTGCTGAAGGCATGATCGAGGTTGAAATAGCTTAACCTCATAATAGGAAATGTTTAGCCCCCTGCTCTACTTTTTTAATAAACTGTTGGTATTGTTTGGCTGGCAATTGCCAATAATGCCAATACAGTGCCATTTGCCATCGCATATCTGGGAAGAGTTCTTGCAATTGGCCATTTTCCAATTCATTCGTGATATCTAAGCTCGGAATCCAACCATATCCATAACCTTGTAATGCAAATTGCTTGTAGGCTTGTACTGAAGGCACCCTATGATAGTGCCTGAGTTGAAGTGTTTTTTTAAAGAAATGATTAAGAAAATGTTCAGGTAATCGATCACGATTATCAAACACAATCGATGGTGCGCGCAGCAAATTCTCTTCTACAGTTCTTTTGTTGTTAAAATGACGATTAATAAAATCCGGTGACGCCACTAATAAGTAGGTCATATGTCCAAGTAAACTACATTCGCACCCAGGTAAAGCTCTGTCATAAGTCGTTACACAAGCCGATACCGATCCTTTACGGAAATAATCAATCGTGACCTCTTGATCATCGGTAATAATGTCAATGTTAATTTTTTCCAGAAAACCAAGTTTCGCTAACAAGCGGGTAAACCAGGTTTCCAAACTATCTCTGTTTAAAGCCACAGAAAGACGTGAAGGCAATTCTTGATGAATTTCTTGTAATAAATGTTCTTCTAACAGACGAGTACGACGCAATAAGCTCAATAACTTTTCACCTAAAGGAGTAGCCTGATAAGGCAAATGACGAATCAACAGGGGTTGTCCAAATTGATTTTCCATTTGCTTGATGCGTTGTGTCACCGCAGGCTGGGTAATAAATAATTGCTTGGCCGCCGCAGCGAAACTTTGTGTTTGAATAACTGCATCCAGAGCTTGTAATCCGCGTTGATCGATTCTCATAAGCAAAATTTATCAATCATAAAAATTATTAATTTTAATTATAATTTAAAATGATCAATAATTGCCACTCCTTAGTAAAGAGTGAGCAATATCATGACGGTATATTTCAATGGCTTGATATTAGGATTATCCTTGATTACAGCACTTGGCCCACAAAACGTATTTTTAATTCGCCAAGGTGCCATGCGTAAGCATGCCGTGCTTTCAGCAGCCATTTGTTTCCTATGTGATATTGTTTTAGTTTGTGCCAGTGTCGCAGGTCTTCATCATGTACTTGAACTGCATCCGACTTTACAAATTTGGATAACCTGGTTTGGCGTGGCATTTCTTTTTTATTATGGAGCTCATGCCTTAAAACGAGCCTTCACCCAGAAAACAGGTGAGGAGAATGCTGCACCTAATGTGAGTAACCGCTGGCAAATTGTTATGTTGGCTCTTGGTTTTAGCTTACTTAATCCTCATGCTATCATTGATAGCCTGGTTATTATTGGCGGTGGTAGTAGTCAATTTCCTGGTCATCAGCAAGTATTTTTGATGGGGGTAATTACATCAAGCCTCTTTTGGTTTTCATCCCTTACCTTTACCACCCACTATTTTTCAGAGGTTTTATCACGCGCCACCGTTTGGCGGCGCATTGAATTTGCAAGTGGTATGCTCATGATTTTTTTAAGCGTGAAACTTGCGCTTAGCTAATTTGGCTCAACTTACTTTCATCTTTTGATAGGCCTCAACCACTCGTGGAACACATTTTTGCACGGCACCTACTGCTAGTTCCTTAAGATAAGCGTTTGCAGCAGGGATTAAATTATCATTACCACCCTCACCATATACAGAAAACCAAATGCTTTGGGTTTGCTCTCCTTTTTCAAATTCTTTTAACTTGGCTTTGAAGTCCTTAGTTGGTTCCAGCGCTCGTGAAGCAAGAGTAGCACCGGCCAAATCACTATCTTCCCAAATAACAATAGTTTCTTTTTTTACCCATGGACCTAAGGTTAGAATCATCTCTTGAATACTTGGAACACCTATTTTGTACCAGGTATTGGTTTTACTGCCCATCGACCATGAATAAGCTTCAATTAAATCAGTTAATGCTTTGCGGTAAGACGTAACAAGCTCAGATTTCGCCCGCCCGCCTAAGAGATACCAACCATAGCTACCACTCGCTAATGACAGAGTCCAAAAAGGTAGTGGTAAAGGTAAGACGCCACCTGCCCAGCTCGCAGCACTAATTGCTAAAGAACCAAGAATTTGATTATCAAGGCTGTGTAAAGCAGCTTGTGCTTGCTTAAAGCGCACCAGGCGATTTTTGATAATTTCAATATGTTCTGGTTTGCGATAATCAAATGCAGCGGAAGAATCAATTTGAACAGAGGCGGGAACAGGGGTAGTTTTAAAAAAACTGGTTACATATCCAAAAGCACGATGCATAACTTCACTCCATGTGATTTTTTTGAATAATCTTTTTAACGTATGGTAGAAAAAAAAGCAAGATTAAAATATTTATGACAGGAGAAATAGAAAGGGCCAATCAGTGTGTCGCCAATTGACCCAGTGGAATGACACATAGCAAGTCCAACCTCGCAGCGGCAATATCTCATATTGAAAGGAAGATTGTCAATATTTTAGGCGAATTTAAGATTGTTGTTCTAGCGCTCCTGCGCTAGACTGCAAACATTGGTTCTATTCAGCAGATAATTGTATGTTCTACGGTGATGATGTTCAGGATACTCGACAACTTTTCTTTTCCAGTTGGCAAAAATATCGGGAAAAGCACCCCCTATTACCGTTAGAACAACAAATTGTCGATGTAATTCTGGTTCATCCCGAATACCATGGTCTATTGGAAGCCACCAAAAATAAAGAACAAGCTTATTTTCCTGAAATGGGACAAACCAATCCTTTTTTACATATGGGTTTACATCTTGCTATTCGCGATCAAATTAGCACGAATAGACCTGAGGGTATTAGTACGATTTATCAGCAATTGGTAAAAAAATTCAGGGATTCTTTGGCTGTAGAACACTTGATGATGGAGTATCTGGCAGAATGCTTATGGCAAGCGCAAAGAGATAACACTTATCCTGATGAAAGTAATTATCTGCAAGCCCTCACTCAATTATTAAACTAATTCTGCTCGGGCGCGGTTAATTTTTTGAGCGCGCCAGACTGCGAATAAGGGAAGCGCGATGCCACAAATACTACTGAAATACATAAAAAGTCCTCGTGAACTTAAAGCATGCATATAGTACGACGCCATAAATGGACCAACCATAGCACCCAAGCTGTATGCCAGTAATAAACTTTGAGTCCCAGCAACAATATCGCGTTCATGCAATTCGTCACAGGCGTAGCTAATGCTAATAGGATAGATGGTAAACGTTAGCCCCCCAAAAAATACCATTAAACTAAAAATCAACCAGGGATGATGGTATCCCATCAACAGTAGAATAGAGACCGTAATTGTCCCCACAGTTAACAGAATAAGCACCATACCGCGCTCAATAACATCAGATAATTTGCCGACAGGGTATTGCAATAACATCCCACCAAAAATAATAGCAAACATGTATTTCGCAACATCGGCCTTGTCATGAAAGAAATCATTTAAATAGGTCGGCATAAAACCATAAAGCCCCCCCATGATTAAACCTGAGAGAAGACAACCCACGAGCCCCGAAGGCGAAATACGTGCTAATGCTTGAAAGCTCAAGGTGGAAGGCTCGTTAAATTGTGGTGAACGCACATAAGACAACGATAAAGGAATAATTGATATAGAACACATCATGGAGGCAATCACATAAAGTAGAAGCGACTGAGTGTCTCCCAAATTTAAAAAGAAATGACCGAGACTCTGGGCCGCATAAAACGAGATCATATACAGTGAAAGTACTTGACCACGATTAACTCGAGTACTTTTACACAGTAACCAACTTTCAATGACAACAAATAAACCGGCCACTGTAAGCCCACCAATAAAACGTAAAGCCAGCCAGAAACTCACATTATAAAAAATGCCATGAAGCAAGTAGATCACTGCCAGTGCAGAAGCAAACACTGCATAGGCATTAACATGGCCTACCCGAGTGATAAATCGCTCAACACGAAATGAGCCCACTACCAGGCCTGCATAATAAATTCCGGTCATTGCACCAATTTCAACGGGTGATGCATGATTTAATGTCATGTTTAATGCGAGCAACGTAGAAAAGAAACCAGCCCCCAGTAAAAAGAAAAAAAGGCTCAACAAAGGCACAAAGGTTTCGAATAGGACCGCAATCATGAGGCACGCTCACTTCTACAGTAAAATGGGCTACAACGATAATGAATACAAGCTTACTCTAAAGCAATAGCAATTTTCCAGCTTCGTTTTTGTGACATGAAAAATGAGGCCACTGAAGGCCTCAAAAGAATGTATTATGGAATAAAATTACGAGCACAACGCGCATTACCGAAGCCGCCTTTGTTATACGCGCCCTGAGCACCATTGAAAAAAGATTGTCCCCAGGCTTGGAATGTCGGATTACCGCTAGATTCAGTAGAAGTCCAGTAAAAATTGCCAAAAGTGCCAAGAGAGCCCGAATTGATATAGATGCAGTTTAGCTGATCTCTGGCGGGTAAAAACCAATCTGAATAGCACGTGTTTTCAGGCAAACACGGGGTGTTATTTTGCGAATCAATTTCATAGTTATCACAAAGTTGAGCCGCATAAGGCACACCACCATTATTTCCTAAAAATGAAACAATCGCGTTGGTATTAAGAGCTCCATTGGCATCATCTTGAGCACCAGTTGCACCATTGCCACCCCATTGAATACTCGAACTAATATCTGTATCAGCAACAATCAAATCCAGTTGACCGCCATTCAAACATGCAATCTTTCCCCCCCCTGAGAGTTGGCCTATAGAGTTTGTGATATAGGTAAAACCATTAGTTAGTGTTGCGCCACCGGCTGGTGTATCAATTGTTACATCAACAAGGCCCATTGTATGGGCAGGCGTTACCGCAGTAACCATGGTAGAGCTTGCCACATAAACACTGGTAGCGGCCACTCCACCAAAACTTACACCAGTTGCCCCGGTTAGGCCTGTCCCGGTTAAGATAACGCCAGTTCCACCAGCCGTGGGCCCTGTACTCGGATTGATTCCTGTTAACGTGCTTCCCGATGCAATTGCAATAGCAGCCGTTACAGTATTTGTATTACTGCCCTTAATAGTAAAATTAGTTTGTGAGACAGCTGTAATTCCAGCGTATGTTATAGTGCAATTTCTTCCAGGCAGAACATTGGCACAAGTATTTGCGGTTTCAGTAACGATGTCATCAAGTGCCGTTCCCGTAAAATTAGAAGTGATATTCGTTGCTGCTACATCCATTGATTCATTACGAATTGTTAATTGCCCCGTTGTACCATTTGCTGTCAATGTCAATGGTGAACCACTCACAGAAATAGTAGCCCTCGTTACTGGCGGTTTCTGCGTGATACGCAAAATATATTCCATTTTTGGCTGATAGCACAAACTCCCCGAATTTTGTTGACAGACAATAGGCCCACCTACAATAGGCCTTGTTAACTGATTCCCATGCACTCTCAAGGACAAAATGCAAGAATCTTTTCCTCGCAAAATAAATACACCACGGCAAATACCAGGGCCAGCCGTTATTTGTGTAATTCCTCGAATTGACCTCATCCGTAAAACATGTAATCTGCTTGAACGATTAGTGATACGATACTGAATAATAGCTGTGCTATTAGAAGGTACGTTAACAGCAGTGGGGGTGAGCGGTTTAAATGTCCACAATGGGATGCCAGCCTGGGTAGGAAAAACTATTAATAAAACTAAAAGAACCAATAAGGCCCTATAAACTATTGTCCGTTTGCTTCGTTGCATTTTGTATCCTTATGTAAGTTAATAGAAGCTGAGAAAACCCCTTTAAAAAGTTTGGATTATGTCTTTTTCATTGGGTATCCGCGGCCAGATAGGTTAAGATAAGTCACCCGCGAATTTACAGCAACATCAATGACCGATAATGAAAAAAAAACCCATTTTGGCTTCGAATCGGTAGCCTGGGATGAAAAAGAGAAAAAAGTTGGCGCCGTTTTTAAATCAGTGGCTGAAAATTACGACTTAATGAATAATATTATGTCCATGGGCGTGCATCATCTGTGGAAGCGATTTACCATTGAGCTAAGCCAAGTGCGGCCAGGACAATTTGCACTCGATCTCGCTGGGGGGAGCGGCGATTTAACACGTTTATTAAGTAAAAAAGTAGGGGAGCAAGGAAAAGTCATTTTAGCGGATATCAATGCTGCCATGTTGGCCGTGGGTCGCGATCGTCTGCTTGATGAAGGATTACATGGGAACATTGAATTTTTACAAGCGAATGCTCAAGCATTACCGTTTAAAGATAATAGTTTTCATTGTATAACCATTGGTTTTGGTTTACGCAATGTGACGGATAAGGACGAAGCATTGCGCTCGATGTATCGAGTTTGTAAACCAGGAGGGAAGGTCATGGTATTAGAGTTTTCAAATCCGACCGTTCCCGGCTTAAAACCAATTTATGATTGGTATTCTTTTAATGTGTTGCCCAAACTTGGACAGCTTTTTGCGCAAGATGGGGACAGTTATAAATATCTTGCCGAATCAATCCGTATGCATCCTTCACAAGAAGGTTTAAAAGCTATGATTGAAAAAGCTGGTTTTGAAGATTGTCATTATCATAACTTAAGTGGTGGCATTGTTGCCTTGCACATAGCTTACAAATATTGAGGTATTATGATTAAAAAATATTCATTAAAAGCGCTGCAAAAAGCCATTAATCACGCACTAGCTCTTGATGAGTCGATGCCCACTAAACTTGGGGCATTGGATGGCAAAGTGCTTGAAATTATCGTTGCACCACTTGGCGTGAATTTTTTTATTTCGTTTGAGCAACAGCAATTGAAGCTACTTGCTGATTATGAGGGCAAACCAGATACCATTATTCATAGTAATCCTCTTGGTCTGATTCGTTTAAGTTTTCTGCCCGCCTCTAAAGCTCGCTCATTATTTAACGATAAAATCAGGCTCTCAGGTGATGTCGAATTAGGACAAGCCGTTAAAACTCTATTTGATGAGTTAGACATTGATTGGGAAGGTCATTTAGCTCACTTTACAGGTGATGTGATTGCTCACCAAGTTGGCTCTTTGTTTCGCCAGGGCCTTGCTTTTAAAAAACAATTGCAAAATTCCTTCCGTCACAATACGACCGATTACCTCCACGAAGAGTTACGTGTGTTTCCTTCTCGTGAAGAAATCGAAGATTTCTTTAATGACGTTGATGAATTGACGTTAGGGGTTGAACGTTTACAGGCTCATGTTAACCAACTTAAGGGTAAACATGAAATCGATTAAACAACTAATCAGGCTTCTTCATATTAATACGATTCTTGCCAGAAATGGTTTGGATCAAGTCATTGTATCCATACGACTTTTTTCACCTTTTCGTTTTATTGTCTATCTAAATCCATGGAACTGGTTTCGCCGCGAGAAACTCACACGTGGTGAAGCTTTGCGAAAAACCCTGGAAGAATTAGGTCCGATTTTTATTAAATTTGGTCAGGCTCTTTCCACCCGCCCTGATGTTTTACCCCCCGATATCGCCTTGGAATTGTGTAAATTGCAAGACGATGTTCCCCCTTTTGCTAGCGAGAAAGCATTAACCATTTTTGAACTAGCCTTTGGCCGCTCCCCTTTTGATGTGTTTGCAGAATTTGATCCTGTGCCTCTTGCTTCAGCCTCCATGGCACAGGTTCATGCTGCCAAATTAAAAACGGGTGAAGATGTAGTCGTAAAAATTTTGCGCCCCAACATGCGTAAAATTATTGAAAAAGATTTAAGTATTATGCACACCATTGCTAATCTGGCCGATCGCTACTGGTCAGAAAGCAAACGCTTAAAGCCTAAAGAAATTGTGCAAGAATTCGAACACAATTTGTTCGATGAACTGGACCTGCAGCGCGAAGCCGCTAATGCCGCCCAATTGCGAAGAAATTTTAACAAATCACCCCTACTTTATATTCCCGAAGTTTTCTGGGACTACACCCGTGAAAATATCATGGTCATGGAGCGCATCCATGGTATCCCGGTATCTGATGTAGCCTCCCTTAAAGAACATGGGGTTAATATCAAAAAACTCGCTGAACGTGGCGTTGAGATTTTTTTCACACAGGTCTTTAGAGACTGTTTTTTTCATGCAGACATGCATCCTGGTAATATTTTCGTCTCTCGACTACATCCGCATGATCCACAGTACATTTGCATCGATTTCGGAATCATCGGGACTTTAAGCGATAGTGATAAACACTATCTGGCAGAAAACTTATATGCTTTCTTTAATCGTGATTATCGCCGTGTTGCCGCCTTACACGTAGAATCAGGATGGGTTGCTCGTGATACCCGTGTTGAAGAATTTGAAAGTGCTATTCGAACAGTGTGCGAACCAATCTTTGAAAGGCCACTCAAAGAGATTTCCTTTGCCCAGGTTGTCTTGCGGCTTTTCCAGGTAGCCCGACGTTTTCAAATGGAAGTTCAACCGCAACTGGTTTTATTACAAAAGACGTTATTAGCAATAGAAGGTCTGGGACGCCAGCTGTATCCCGATCTTGATTTATGGGCCACGGCTAAACCATTCCTGGAAAAATGGATTAAAGAGCAAATAGGTCCGCGTGCTTTCCTAAAGCAGCTGCGTGAAAATCTACCTTTTCTCTCAGAACAGTTACCCCATATGCCCCGCCTTTTGAACGATGTTTTACAATTGGCGCGAGAAGAAAAAATACGAGCGTTAATCCGTGAACATGAACGGCTGAATAATGTTACACCGGTCCCCTGGTATAAAGGATTAGGAGTTGGCATTTTCGCGACTTTAGTCACGGTAGGCATGTTAGATGTTTTAAATCAGGATAAATTAGCAGCCATGGCCTTATCGGCTGCCATTGTTGGTGGTGTTTTAACTTTGTTTAACCGAACAACGAGGAGCTAACATGGGTTTAAGTGGGATCAGTCCTTTATCTTTATTGTTAATATTTCTAATTGTCATCGCTTTATTTGGTACTAACAAATTAAAAAATATAGGCTCAGATTTAGGTGCGGCTATTAAGAATTTTCGTCGCGCAATGAATGAAGATGACGATAAGAAAAATGAGTAGTGGGGAGCTTTTATTAATACTTCTTGTTGCCATTGTAGTCTTTGGACCAAATAAACTACCTATGTTGGCTGAGCATTTGGGTAAATTATTTCGTCATTTTAATCATTTTAAACAACGAGCAATGGTTTTTTGGCAAGAACAACTCAATGAGCAGCAGTTGCGTGAAAATACACGCAAAGCCGAAAAAGTTGATGCTCTTTATCAAATTAATAAAGAGAATACAGAAACATCACCAGACCCAGAGCGTCATAAAAAAGAAGACGAGTCAGTTGACTGACTTGTCTTCTTTTTTAATCTCAATTTACGAAAAAAATTTCTGCAAGAGAAATTTTGCCTAGGTTAAAACGATCTGGGTTATTTTTGTTAATGCTGTTTATCTTTCTCGTTTTTCAATCCTAATAACCAATCCGCACTTACTTCAAGTTCCTTGGCAATAGTTTGAATAGAGAGAGTATCAAGGATCATTCCGTTTAATACTGCTTCTGCTTTAAATTTAGGTAATTTAAACAGTTTAGAGCACACCTCAACTCGCTCGATCATCAATCCAGGAACACCCAGTGCATCTAACTCGTTATTCAAGCGTTCAGATAATTTCTTGTTAGACATGGTCATCTCCTCTTTGCTTTTTATCAGTGTAAAACACCTAAGCTTAAGGATTGATTAACTTTAAAAAATTTGTACTAGGTAATTATACCCATTTTTTGAATGGGCAATTTGTCTTAAAATTGGGCGAACCCGAAAACCTGATAAAAAAGGAATTTATGTCCATAACCATTCAATCAATCAGAACTTAAGATAAGTTCTCGTTGTTAGGGAGCAATCGATGAAAATTAGCGATTTATTAAACTTAACCGATCAACAACTCTCTAAATTAACTACCTTGGAGATAACTGATAAAAAGATAAAAGAATCCCAGCTTCAAGAGTTAATTCGTTTACTACCTAAACTAACTTCGTTAGAAATAATTACTTGCAAAGGAAATTTAAGAGGTAAATCATTTACCAAACTACTTCATGAATTACCGAAGTGTCCTTCTCTTTCTTATTTATTTTTCCCGAATAATAAACTCACTAATACTGAGCTCAACGGTTTAATCGATGTATTACCTAGGTTTAAACATTTAGTCGCAGTTGAATTAACCAATAATAAATTCAGCAAATTATCCCCCGATCGCCTTGCAAAACTTTTAGAACATATTAAACACTGCGGGAGCTTAGTCACTTTTGATATTTCTAGAAATAAATTTAGTGAAAATGCTTGTGCACAGATTAACAAAGCCCTGGCTTCAAACCGAACCAAAGCTGAGAAATTAATTGATGCTGTACGCCACGGTAATTTATTTGAGGTTCGTAAATTATTACTTGATGGAGCTAATGTTAATAGTCGCATCGTGCCAGAAAAAGCAAAAGATGGTGCTCTCCAGTCACCTCTTCGTGTAGCCGCCCAAAACGGGGATCTCAGTATGGTTAAATTTTTGGTTAAAAAGGGGGCCGAAATGTTACCCGATGGGTTAGGCTATACCCCTTTGAAGCGTGCCCAAGAAGATAGGGCCTTTTTGTCCAGAAACACAAAGAAGGCAGCACTCTCTGAAGCGCTTGGGAAAGTCATTGATTATCTTTCATCAGTAAACAATGAAGACAATGAGTATAAGCTTAACAAGCCACTGCAACTGTCTGTCAGTGAGAATGGTTTCTTTGGAGCGAAAGCACACCACATTAAATCGAAGAAAGATACTGTTGAGAAAGAGCTGTTACCCCTTTCACAATCGTTTTCTGTGCTCAATTAAATATCTTTAGTAAGAGCTTAAAAATCTCTTGCTTTGCTTGTGTTAATCAATAAGTGCTCTCTCTAGTGCACTGTATTAGTGCAAGCAAAGCAGACCTTTTATTTCTAACCAAATCTTGGTTCAGGGCGGTGACAGTAAGGCGCTTTAGCATGCTTTGCGTAGTAATTTTGATGATAACCCTCTGCGGGCCAAAAAGTTTGAACTTCCAATAAGCGTGTTGCGACGTCATAGCCACGATTTTTTAACATTTGAATAAGCGTCTGAGCCTCTTCTCGTTGTTCATCATCGTAATAGAAAACAGCACTTTTATATTGCGGTCCTATATCCGGTCCTTGACCAGAGCGTTGCGTAGGATCATGAATTTCAAAAAAACGCTTAAGAACAGTATGGTAATCTGTTTTAGCAATATCATAGACAACCCTGGCCACTTCATAGTGCCCTGTATCTCCATTACAAACTTGTTCATAGGTTGGGTCCATAACCACTCCACCTGAGTAGCCGACCTCAACTTTTAAGACCCCCGGCAACAGTCGCAAAAAATGATCTACCCCCCAAAAACAACCACCCGCCACGATGGTTTCTTCCGTATCCAAGACCTGACTATCAGGCACATAATCAATAGAGGCAGAATTAACGCAGTGACGAAGATTCGACTGAGTAAAATTTTCACCTACGAATACATGACCTAAATGCGCATGACAGCGGCCACAAAGAATTTCTGTTCGTTGTCCGTCCCTGTCAGGTATTTGTAATACCGCTTGTACAATATCATTGTCGAAACTTGGCCAACCACAGCCTGAATGAAATTGACTTTTTGCACGAAAAAGAGCTAATCCACAACGGCGGCAAAGATAACTACCTTCTTTGGTAACCGAATTATACTCGCCGGTAAATGGATATTCAGTCGCCTTATCGCATATAATTCGCTTTGCTGTTGGTGTTAAGCTGGCAGTTTTATCAAGGTAATTATCCATAATGCTCTCCTAATAAGCTCTATTGCAATTTTAGCCTTTTATTAGAATGAGAGGTAATCTGAAAACTTGATGTCACAAGGACATCAAGTTCCTTATTGAAGTTATTTTACGCGATTACAAATTTTATCGGCCATATAACCAATCGCACCGGCATAATATATAGAATTATTGTAGCGCAAAATCATCTTGTAGTTAGGATAGGCTAAAAATACTGGCCCACCATTTGGTTGAACAATACTTGCTGATAATTCGGGATAAGGTAATGGCTCCCCTGTTTCAGTACGAACGCCCAACGCAGTCCACTCACTTACAGGCTTAGTGATCGCCTTGCCTTCCAATTTCATGTCAAATTTAGGTGGCAATTTTACATGAATAGCCCAGGGCTGACCTGTTTGCCAACCATTCTTCTTCATATAATTAGCGATTGAAGCAAACACATCCGCTTTCGATTCCCAAATGTCTTTACGGCCATCACCGTCATAATCCACAGCGAATTCTACCCAACTTGATGGTAAAAATTGTGGTTGTCCTGAGGCACCTGCCCACTCCCCTTTGAAATGATCCAAGCTAACATGACCATCATTCAAAATGCGTAGAGCTAAAAATAATTCTTTACGGAAGAAATCACGGCGATTGGAATCATAAGCCAAGGTTGCCAAAGATTTAACTACTGGGAAATTTCCCATATAAGAACCATAACTACTTTCCATACCCCAGAAGGAAACAATAAAGCAGGGATCTACGCCGAAATGTTGTCCAACAGCCTCCAACAATTCCTTATTCTTTGCATAGTGTTTACGTCCCATGACAATGCGATAATTATCTGCCCGAGAATGCAGATATTTATTAAATGTTAACCGATGTTCAGGCTGCGAACGTGCCAATCCTTTTACTTGACGACTTGGTTCACGAATACCAGCAAATGCTTCATCAAAAACATTAGAAGAAATACCTTGTTCCAAAGCTTGCTGTCTTACTTCTGCGACAAAGCTATTCCAGCTTTGCTGATTTGCCATTACAACGTGGTACGGTAATATCAGCATGGCGCTGATAATTAGATTACGACCCCAATTTTTCATGACCACCTCTTTTTGTTGTTTCAAAACGATACAAACTATTTTTAATTGTATCGACTTTACTAACACTTATTTTACGTAACAAATTACATAAGCAGAAATTATGCCTTCCATGATAACTTGAAAATTGGTGAAAGACTAATCGTCATAATAGTTAATACAAATATGTAGTTTATATGACAATGAAAAGCCACAACATGTAAAGAATACTCACTTAATATTTATTTAATACTTCTTGGGTAAAATTATATCTTTTTTTAAAGAGCTATCTCATTGTCATTATTCTGTACATTCCTTTTGAAAGACAAAATGCCGGTAATTTACCTAGTGAAGCAAATATATGGAAAAAAAATCATTTTTTAAATTCTTCAGTGGAACTTGAGATCGTCTATTATGGTGACCTCTTACCAGACAGTTATCATGAAAAATTGATTACTGTTTTTGTTTTAGCACACGGTCATTTGACTGATCCAACCATTGTTGCAAGCCACGCTAAGCCAAAACATGCTACTGTAATTAGTATTGATACCTTGGCAACCCGTTTTACCTGTGACTTTACACTTGTTTCTTCTAACCTGGTAGACATCCACCTTTACTGCTGTGGTGAAAATAAAAAAAATGAAGTTTTAGCGACCTCATTTCAGCAATCGCTATTGCCTTTACAGAGGAATAGAATTCAATATTATGAAGGTATAATTTACGCGCCTGATAGACAAGGGAAATTTTGGTCCGTAACAAATAACGGCAACAAAGTTCCGGTTATTGGCAAGTTATTGCAATCAAAACCGGATGTGACTATCGAAAACAAGGAAAACACCAGGACACATGTGAAAGGCATGACTGTCAGAACAAGTTATCAGCTCGATAAAGAAAACAGAAAAAAGTCTTGTGTATCATCGCCGAAAAATAAGAGAAGAAGCTACGCGCATAAATAGAGGGTTTTGTTCCCCCTCATCACCAAGTTTTTTTATCTCCCAAAACTCTACTGATTCTGACGCAGAAGAGAATAAAGTTATGCAGATGGAACTCATTTAATTCAAAACTAACTTTGTTGGTAGACAAGAGTCCCCACAAAAATAGTATTAATCACTTTTAAATTGTATTTTTAGGAAATCATCGACAACTAAAATTAGGATGGCGAGCGATTTTTGTACTATTTTTATAATAATTACATGGTTAATAAAGGATGTAGCCATGGCTAATGCTTCAAAAAAGAAAGCCCCTGTTGAAGAGGCGGCAATTATGTCTCAGTTCGCTCCAGTCTTAAGGAGCCCTCTTCATTGCGATATTTGTGATACCCCTATTACCTCGGAAGAACTGGACAATTTTTTTGAATTGCTGGACAAGGTATATCAAGCGTCCATCGCTAAAATGACAGCTGGAATTAGTCCCGCAGCTTTGGCCACTGCCTGTTTTTCCTGGCTCTCTCAATTGTCGTTATGTCCTGGGCGAATGCTTGAGCTTTCTCTTTATCCTGCTTTCCATACACAAGACTGCACCACGAAAATCCTTTGTCATTTAAGGCCCGGCGATAGTAGGGATGTTCGCTTTCACACGGACAGTTGGCAATCATGGCCCTGGGAATTTTATGCCGAAAATTTCCTGCAATTTGAAGATTGGTGGCGACGAGCCACTTCTGATGTACCCGGTGTTCCAGCCCACGTTGAGCGCACTGTTTCCTTCTGTGCTCGCCAGATTATTGATGCTTTGTCACCCTCAAATTTTGTGTTGACTAACCCTGATCTATTTCAAGAGACAATTGCTACATTAGGACTTAACTTATTTCATGGCACCAAATTGGCAATTCAAGACAGACTTGAGAGGATATTTGGCATCCCCCCAGCCGGTGTAGAAAATTTCATTCCCGGGAAGCATGTGGCGGTTACTCCCGGCAAAGTTGTATTTTGCAATCATTTGATTGAATTAATACAATATGAAGCGACAACAAAAACCGTTTATAAAGAACCCGTTTTAATTTTGCCAGCCTGGATCATGAAATATTATATCCTTGATCTGTCACCTCATAATTCTCTGGTTAAATGGCTTGTATCGCAGGGACATACTGTTTTTATTGTTTCCTGGCGGAACCCTCAAGGTAGCGATCGCGATTATGGACTTGATGACTATCACCGACGTGGTGCTATGGCGGCCATTAATGCTGTATCAAGACGAATACCTAATACAAAAATCAATTTAATGGGATATTGTTTAGGGGGAACTCTGGCCTTAATTTCAGCAGCATTTATGGCTAGAGAAGGGGATGATCGTCTCAATACATTGTCCCTGTTGGCAGCACAAGGCGATTTTAGTGAGGCCGGTGAATTGATGTTATTTATCACCGAAAGTGAAGTCACTTTTCTTAAAAATATGATGTGGGAAAAAGGATATCTGGACACCAAACAAATGGCTGGATCCTTTCAGATGTTACGCACTTACGATCTGATTTGGTCTAAGATGGTTCATGATTATATGAGTGGTCAGCAACGCGGCATGATTGATTTGCTGGCATGGAATTCTGACGCGACTCGAATGCCTTATAAAATGCATAGTGAATACCTGGAAAAGCTTTTTCTTAATAATGATTTTGCCTCAGGTCGCTTTTCTATTGAAGATAAACCGATTGTTGCCGAAAATATCCATTTGCCAACTTTCGCGGTAAGTACAGAAAAGGATCACGTAGCACCCTGGCGTTCTGTTTATAAAATTCATCTAATGATGAACAATGACATCACGTTCGTCTTAACTGCAGGTGGCCATAATGCAGGGATTGTGAGCGAACCGGGACACAAAGGTCGCTCTTATCGCATCCGAGAACGTAAAAAAGATTCTACTTTTGTTGATGCAGATCATTGGCTTCGATTAGCGAGAAAAAGAAATGGCTCCTGGTGGATTGCCTGGCATCAATGGCTCGTCCGAAAGTCCTCAAAAGAACGGGTTTCACCACCAAAATTAGAACCGTCACTTTTATCTGCACCGGGTACTTACGTATTGCAAAAATAATGAGAATTGGCAGACCAAACAAAATTTAATTTTTAGACTATTTAACCACAAAGGTTATCGCTTTAAGTTGAGACAGTTCTTCTTCAGTCGCCTCCTCGGTATCGCCACTCGTTTTTTCGACTGTGCGATTGACTATTTTATCCATTTCTTTCTCAACCGCATCGCTGTCCAAATTATTTTGCGAGTTATCAAAGAATAAAGGACGATTATTTTTGCTGTAAGAAGGAGGGTAAGCTGACACGCGAATACCAGCAATAAATCGACGATCTTTTGTATCTACAGACAACACATAATTAAAGCCTTTGATGGAGATGACTCTATTAAGCTTGGCCGCTATAACCATGTCCACAATTGTTTTAAGCAAACTTACTTTAAGTTTTGGATATTCTTGTTCATCAATGATTATGTGATTGAAAAAATTATAAAATTGTTTAAGTGCTTTGTAGTTAGGATTAGTCTTGCTATAAGGATTTTCTTGCATAGCAATTCTATAAAACGCTACGAACTGTTTCCTTTCCAAGGGCTCGCTACCTAGTCCCCCACGAATAGTAACAATATCGTCTGCATTTGCAGGAAATGGCAGTCTTTTTTCATTTGGAAAAATTACTTTGTGAAGTTTAGTAAATTGAGTATCCGTTAATGTAACCCGAGAGGTTTTAACTGCAGTCCCATCCTGACTTAGATAAAACAAAGTGTACTTGTCTTTTAGTTTTACTAAAACAAATGCATGTTCATTCCTTAACCCCTCTAAGATTAACCTGGATTTATTGTCATCAGGCTCTGAAGACATCAATACCAAGCCACAAGGTGCAATCACCTCATTTTTACTTCGTTTAACCAGTCTTTGATTGATTTCTTTTTCTTTTTCTAACACCTTTGCCTTTACTGAGTTGCAGGTCAAAAGAGTAACACGATTTATATTAGGATATTCTTTTAGAAGTTCTATGATTTCTTTGGGAGAAAATCCACCTATTTTTCTTTCTCCATCAAACATTGGATCATGACCCAATAGAACCAGGTCAATGCTTTTATTATTACGCAACCGATCAAGACAAGTCGCGGCCAATGACGCATCAACATGTAGAGTCTTTTTAAACCGCTTGCTGGCATTCGCATAGACTAAATAGGAGTCCTGTATTTCGGCATCATTCCCCAGAGCACCTTCTTTTGTCACGACCAAATGTTCACACCCGCCTAAAACCTGTTGAATAGTTTGGTGATAAGCCTTATTAGAATCGAGCAAGGGAAAAATCATAAAATCATTAGCAAGAATATTGTCCAAACCAATACTGTTGATGACCTCTTGGCGAAGACGAGAGGGAAGGTTAGCAAGCGCAGTACTAGATTGACGCACCCATGCAATACACACATCCGTCAATAATTTCTGAGGTAAATGTTCAAGTAAATCTGGTTTCTTGGTTAAAGCGGTAAGACAGATTGCAATGTTATTATATTGTTCAGGGACAGTAGGGAGTAAGCTCGCATTTTCCTTTACAGCGATAAAATACAATGACTGCATATCAAAAGGCTCGGGGAAAACTATTTGTTGAGTACGCCAAACTTCTTTTAATGCTGCCAAAATTTCAGGATCACTTCTTCGCGCTTCGGGAATATAGAAAAAAGCACACCAATTTTGTTTGATGCCTGCAAGATAGACAATTTTATAATTGTCTCCATCAGGGACTTCGTCCATGTATCGCCAGTGTCTTTTTATCACTTTAAGACAGACTTCCGGTGTTTTTAACCAAGGAGGAACATACTCTAACTCATCGACAAGATTTGCTACGACTTGAATCAGTTTTGGGGTGGCATATTTTGCAGGAATTTCTTGAATATAATCATGCGATTGCTCTATGCAAGCAATGAAAATGTCATCATTCATGAAACTATCAGGAACATCGTAAATAACTGACCAATCTTTTTGTACAGCGAAAAGACACAATCGCTGCTTTTGTTCAAAATTTAATGAATCTTGGGTTAAAATTTCTTCCAGTTGCTTTGGATTTTCACTAATTGCAGAAGCAGCCAAGTCATAAGCTACATTTAAATCATGCTCAGGTGTACTCACAAATGTACTCGCTTAAAGCAATAAACTCCTTTAAATATAGAACAAGAATCTTACCGCTTTCTTAAATTATTCATCTTTGATTGAATCAAAGGATAAAAGTCCCTGTCATACATATTATGAATTGAACTAAACCATGCAACCACCATCTAGTCCAGAAAAGGACAATTTTTGGTAAATTTTCGTTATTTTCCTGAAGATTGGCCTAATCAGCTTTGGTGGTCCTATTGCTCACCTTGGTTATTTTAGAGAAGAGTTTGTTCACAAACATCAATGGCTCAATGATCATGCGTATAGCGATTTAGTAGCCCTGTGCCAATTTCTTTCCGGACCAGCCAGCAGTCAAGTTGGCATGGCACTTGTATTTGGTGGTGGGCATGTTGTTTTACCTCTACTGCAATCAGTGATTGTACCGAGCGGCTGGGTTAGTAATACCGAGTTTTTAGCAGGTTATGGCGCAGCACAAGCGGTTCCGGGTCCTTTATTTACTTTTGCCGCATATATAGGGACTATTTCCAATATCCCGCAAGCTGGTTAGGTGGATTCATTGCTCTTGTTGCTATTTTCTTACCATCCTTTCTCCTTATACTGGGTGCTTTACCACTTTGGGAAACTATAAAAAAGCATGTGGCTATTCAACGGGCCATGCTTGGTATCAATGCTGCTGTAGTCGGTATTTTATTAGCCGCTTTTTATAATCCAGTGTGGACAAGTGCGATAATGACTGTCAGGGATTTTTCTTTGGCGGTATTGTGTTATCTACTATTGGTTTTCTGGAAAATTCCACCCTGGGCGGTCTTTGTGTTTGCAGCCTTGATAGCTTGCGGGAGCTTTTAAAAAATTAAGCCAGGCTCTGGCCTGGCTTAACACAATTATTAATCAAGATTGATGGTATAAGAGTATGAATTGAAACCATCGTAGCTAATACCCTTGTAACGCATTCCATTACAAGAAGCATTAATAGAAGGATGCATCATGTAAGGGCCATCTTTGATATCCAGAACACACCAATTGTAAGCATCATAAGCAACAGTAACATGGGCATAACCGTCTCTGCATTGTTGCGTATCTCTGATTTCAAAGCTTCTAGGGCTAATGACTTGCATGTAAATATCTGGAGTATGGTTAGCACTCACAATGAAAACTCCAGGATGTATTTTGTCATCAAGATGAAAATAATCGCGATAACCACACAACGATTCCCTTGCCTGAGCACTCACGACAAATAAGCTTGCTACTAAAAACAAAACAACTTTTTTCATGACTTAAAACTTTCCTTAGGTGTGAGAGGAAACAGAATTATAGGGAAAGGGAGTTCATGAAACAACAGTTAATTGAACAATGCTAATTAAATTTGCTCAATTGGCACGGATCGCAGCGATAACTGAATAACAACTTTTTGTAATTCATCGAAATTTAAAGAAACTTTTTAGTGCACTCTCTTTTTTCTGTTCTTTCGTTTTAGATTCAGCTTCAGGTTTAATTTTAAGTAATAATAATCCTTGAATGATGGACTCATAAGGCCCTTTTTCTTTCTTTAAGGTTGCTTTCATTTCTTTGTTTATTTTTTGTATTTCCATCAGCGAGGATGAAAGCGGTAATTGTTGTGTACTATCTTTAATGTCAATTTCGCGACTTACTTCTGCTGACTCTGATCTTAAGCATTGTTGAAGAAGTTCTTGTTTTTCTTCCGTCGTGGTAAAAAACTGCATATTCTTCGTTAAGATGACTGTATTGCCATTGATGCAGGCAATTGAATTGTACCCTTCCGGAAAGCTAATACGGCCCACTTCTTTACTTTTTAATTCTAAAGCAATCCCACCGGCAAGAATGGGGGCTTTTGTCTTGCTGTTTACTACGTTTGGATTTTGGATCACTGCAAGTAAATCAGCACCGCCTCCTTCTTCTATACTCGTTAAAAACTTACCTGAGCCCCCTTCTCTATCGAAACCAGCACTATTGGCGTGATTGAGTACAAATTGATTATCAACCTTGCGTTTGCCGACAACTGGGTTGCAAGGACCAAAACTTGTTGAAAAGACATTTTTTCCCGTACGAGTTCCGGTTATCTGCGCTTCATTACCACGTTCTCCTTCCAAACGAATAAAACGAATGGTACGAGCGAGAAAAGTAGGATCATTCTCTTCTACACTGACTTTGCCATGTTGTCCTGGATGCAATTCTTTAAGTCTTTTTCTGGTACTCTCTGACAATGTTGAAGGCCTGGGATCTAATTGTCCCTGTTCTATAAAATAAGCCTTTATTTCTGTCGAGTTACCAACAAGAACGATTGCATGTTGCTCACTTTCTTGAATGGTATGCAACTTGGTGGTGATATTTTCTGCATCAACCCAATAAAGAGTATAGGGAGGTGCAATCAACGCTTGCTGAACCAGTACAGTGGGTATATACATTACTGTTATGGACTCTGAAGTACCAATAGTCAGTGTTTTTCCTTCCTGATCCTCACATTGAACTTCATCAGTATTTGTTGGGGACAAGACGATTAACGTCGGTAATTGTTGAGGTTTCACAATATTTGTCTTTAATTTACAAATTGTATATTTAATTATATATCAGACTAATAATCAAACAACATTCTCGCAAAAAAAATTCAATAACAACAATCTTTTAGCCATAAATTTTTTTTGCCTGGACTATAATAAAGTTACTGGGTAATCATTGGATGATGACTATGAATAAATGTAAATTAAGCCCTGTTGCTCTGGGACTCAGTTTGGGGGTTATTTGGGGCATTTCGATATTAATCCTGGGATTAATCGCCACTTATTATTCCTATGCAAAACCCTTTGTATCGGCCATGGGCGCTTTATATGTCGGTTATGAGCCAACCGTCATAGGTAGTTTGCTCGGTGGGCTAATTGCATTCATTGATTTTTTTATCTTTGGTTTTCTTATTGGCTGGCTTTATAACTTATTTGCCTGCTGTGGTTGCCACAAAAAAGACGAATAAAATTTTAGCCTCTACCGAGGCTAAAAGCTTCGTAGCCCTGTAAATGTAGCACTTTGAATTTCACAGTCAATGAGATTGAAAGCTTGCTTAAATTCTTCCGTTTCCAGGTATAGTTTTGTTTTTTGATAACTCTCCGTCGCTAACTGACTATAGGCTGTTGGGTCACAAGCATTTGCTTTATTGGCAAGTTGAGTCCATGACCAAATGGTATACCACCAGCCAATCACAGGTTTATATAAATTAAACCATGCTAATAAGTTCTCGTCGCAATATCCAAAATAACTTTGTACGAATAGTTCAACATGCTTGGGGCATAAATCACCATCCCAAATAAAATAAGCTAAATCAGTAGCAAGATCACCACTTGCTGAATATTCATAATCGAGCATTTTAACAAACTTTTGTAACGTTTCAGGATCCTGAGAAACTAAAAAATTACTGAGAGTGGCATCATTATGGCAGGGAGACAGAGGGATTTTGTAATGAGCGATTAGAGCCTCAATTTCATCCATTCTTGCCTCAATCGCCTTAAAATCATTGGGGAGAATTTTAGGATGTGTGTTTTTTAGGAGGTCGAGTAACTGTTTGTTGCGTGTAAATAGATTAATTGTGTTGGGAAAAAGGGCAGAGGTGTGGAGACGCTTTAAGACCTCAGCCACGGCTATTAATATCAATGGATTTTCTTGTAATTCTTCTTTTACTGTTTTGCTTTCAAGATAACGGGTTAATTGTAAGCCATCGTTTTTATCAAAAAAATCAATCGTCACATTGATTTGCAAATCACTCGCTTGCCTGGCATTATTATCTTCCATTTTTCTATCCACAAATGCAGTAGCACCGTCACCCGGCACTCGTAGAACCCATTTTGTCTTTTTGCGCAATCTAATTTTAAACGTACAATTGGTCATCCCCCCTGACATGGGATAAATTCCTAACTGTCCGAGATCATAGGATTTTAAAAGTGGGATTCGTTTAATTGCTGGCATTAGTTCCATACAATGTTTTGTTTTTTCAGCAAGCGCTTTCCATGTGGTATTGACCAATGACACTTTACTTAACTGATTTGGATTGAGGAAACTTAAAATATGAAGACAAATTCGTTCAGGGATTTTAGGAGTTCTATTCTTCGCAGTTGATTCAGAGTTTTCTGAGTCAAAAAAACTTATCTTCATAGTGCTCTCCCTATCGATGTTATTTTCCTGTTTACTGACAGGATCTTATAAGTCCCTTAAGTCTTAGATAAAAACATTCTCCGCTTAATCTAATGTGAAGTCGCAGCTATCTTAATAGCATTATTTTGCAACAGTAATTTTAAAATAAGGCCATAAAGAGGTAAAAATGAAATCAAACTTATTAACAGCTTAAACACTAAGTCAACTGTCGCAATTTCCATCCAGTGCGCACTTAAAAAAACATCACTGCTCTGGTAAAAAGCAATAAAAAAGAAGCAATAGGTATCAAAAACATTACCAAATATGTTGGAAACACCAGGGGCAACCCACCATTTGGTTTGGTTTCTTAGTTTTTGAAACACAGTAATGTCTAATAGTTGGCCAAATACATAGGCTAAAAAGCTTGCGAATGCAATGCGTAGTGCAACTTCATTATAGGACAAGAGAGCATTTTGAGCATAGGCATTCGATATTAGATAAGAACATACAAGCCCAGGTAACATGGCAAAATAAACAACTTTCTTTGCTATTTTCTGCCCAAGTAAGCGCACTGTTAAATCAGTTAAAATAAAAATTAAAGGATAACTAAACGCCCCCCAGGTTGTTTTAAAGCCAAGAAACGTAAAAGGATACTGAACCAACGTATTTGACAACGCAATGATAGTGATATGCGCCATAATCAAACAAAATTTTTGTTTAGAATTTATCACATTGCACCCAGTTTCCTGCCAAACGATTAATTTTTTAGTGGCTTGCATTTTCTACGAACACTCAGAAATTGTCTAGAAGTTCTGCAGTCATTCAATTAGTGACTTAGTTAAAAAGTAGAGACGATATCTCAAAGATACCATCAAACGCTTCAAATAACTCCTGAATATAACAGCCAGTAATCAGAGCAAAACTTCGTATTGAAAAAGGAAGATAGGAGTTTTCAGTGTATTCTCTATCTTCTAACTCACTTATTTGATTAGCAATATAGCTTTGCAACGCCTCGACCATGGGTAAACGACGGCTTACTTCGCCCCGCTCATCTTTCCAAACTTCAATTGCTGCCATTAACTCCTGTAATCCTTTGACTCTGTCTATGATGATACTGTTAGAGAACCAATGGATTGCTTTATCCAGTTCTTGTGTGGCAGTTGAGCGTCGACAAAACCATCCCAGTTTGCTCATCGCTTTCCACCATTGATATAAATGCTGGTCAGAAATCTCAACACCAGCATAGGGGTTTTCTTTGCGTTCGATTTGAAATGCTGATTCTTTCCCAAGCTGGTCTTTAAGCCAGGAAGCAAGGACTTCCACTTGCGCCTTTCTATCACTATCCTGGCGTTTGATAATATGCATATGTTGCCAATTGCATACTTGCAGGTAAAGTTTTTGCAAGGCTTTTAGCCGTTCTTGGGCTCGCTCAATTTGATAATTTTCAATAAGCCTGGATAACTTGGCTATGCTTGCATCTAATTGCTTGGTTTGATGACTATATAAGAAACTCCATGCATTTTTATCACGCGCTACTTGCCACCACGCCTGCAAATCTGGCTTTTTCTTTAATAAATTATGCAAAGCGTTTAACGAATCAGTCGAATTTGAAGCCCTAAAAAAATACATGGATATCAATAGTTGCAAATTTCGGACAAATATAACACAGACATTAATAATATTACAAATTTTAACACTTTCGTTACAATAAAGCCGTTACCATTTTAAGGTAAAATTGGAATTCTAGGACTTTCGGTAAAATCACACTGTCATCAAGGAGGATGTATGCCTGAGATTATTACAAAGTACCCCGAAAAAGTGATTAAAGTATTAAATGGCGCCCATATTCATTGTGGCATTGGCGATAAGCAAGCCATTCTGCGAGGCTGTCCTCAAGATAAATTTTGCGCAACACCGACTGGGGAACTTTGTATTTATGGTCTTAACGACATCACTCAGATGAATCAAATCCATTCGCTTGAATTATGTCGCAACATGGACGTCCTGATGCCTCTAGTTGGTTTATTGTTGGTATCTTTTGCTTTAGGAATGCTTGCAGGAATAAAAATAAGTCAAAATCCCAAAAGCATTCCTAAATCATAATGATACTTGAAAGCGCGCTGTACTCACATCAAAACCCGGTAAATTTTCCTTAGCAGCCAGGCTTAAGAATTCATTCACGCTTTTCGGTTCTGCCCAGAAATGGAGAGGATGACGCTTTATGTGACAAATAGCTAACGCTTCCTTGATATAACTAGAAAACTCTCTGTCGTTAGCATCTTTTTGCAATAGTTGCTCTTGTAATTCACTTAAACGGCTTACCTTATGAGAGCCAAAACCTGAAGTTTTGCGATCGGTCGCTCTTTCAATATTAGTGATAATTTGTTCAAGAATTAGAAATAATTTAATTTTTTCACTACTGCACTCTTTAGACAAAGCTTGCAGAACAACTTCCAGGCACGGTTTATTATGTTGCAATAGCGATACAAGGGTTTTACCTTGTCCATTTTTTTCCTTAATGGCTTGTAGACGTTCATTCTCTGGGATAGCCTGTAAAATCATAGACAATGCTTGTCTATCAAAGGCTGCTTCGTGAAGAACTGTATCGCCGTACAAATTTTTTTGTTTAATAATGTCAAAGGAATAATGCTGTGATAGAGACTTTAAAAGAATTTCTAAAGACACTTTTTGGCGAACAGCTAAATGCAAAACCGTGTCTTTCCTTTGGTTTAATACAAAAAAAACCTTGGTAAACTCATCAGCAGGCAACTTCTGGCGAATAAGCTCTAATGTCTCAGGGAAACCAATCGCGTCATGTAGGGTACAGTTACCTTCGCTATTGAGGCGACTGAGTACATCTAAACATTTTTCCTCTTCAACACTCTGAAGTATTTGATGAAATAATTTCGTTGAGGAAATAGTAAAGTTCAATACATTACTTATGCCCAATTTTTCTTTATTCTTAAAGACAGCTTCCTCGAAAATTACCTGTTGCTGTTGTCGTTCATCCATGGCAATGAGGAGAGATACGTATACATTAAAGGAGAGCGGTAAAAAAATCTGTACCTCTTCTAATAAAGACGCATAAAGCTCAGGAGGGCAAATCATTACCAGAGTTAAAAAATCTTCTATAGTTCGAATTTCAAGATGACTTAAAATTTGTTCTACATAATAAGTCGGTAAAACTTCCTGTATTTCATTTTCTTTTATTGTCTCTAAGGGAGTTTTGTACTGCTGATTTAATTCTTTAATTGCTGGCAAAGGATAACTATCCAAAATGTCTTTTTTTTCAGGGTTGTCTAAAATACTTTGCAAATCACTAGAAGCTGTTTCAACACAGCCACCGGCATATAATTCGTTTAAAACATCTTGCAGACTGATTCCTCGCCTGTTTTTTGCTGCAAGTAAATTTTCCTTAAAGGGGGAAGGTAATGCCTCCACATAACTTATTAAACGCTTGTGGAAAGCATGATTTGCCCCTGCAGTTGCATAAAAAGCACCGGTAGTGGTTTCACTACCTATATTAAAATAGGCAATCACCGTAGAAATCACCTCTCTTGGGGTATCTCCTAATCCCCCTATTAACCATAATCTTTCATACAAAACCGCTAACGCAGGATTATGCTCATAAAGCCTTGTAACCAATGCAGGGTAGTATTGTTCGAAGGTTTGATTAAAAATGCGATGCAAAGAAAAATTAAAATTTGCTATTTGTCTAACATCAAAAACAAGGGATTTATAAGTTACAAAATTTGCCAAGTCGTCAACATCAGCCTTTGTTTTTAATTCAGAAATTGGCACTTCCTGAAAGCAAAAATTGGTGTTCTGAATACTCAGTTTCTTTGTAAGATCAACACGCACAGGTTCAACATCAATAAATTTTATTGCAGGTTGTAGGATGGCAAGCATTTCCCCCATGGTATTAAGCTCTGGAAATATCAATTTAGTCATTTTCCAGTACAGTTGATTACAAGCACCGGTGGGATTTGCAATGAAACTTAAACCCGAATTTGCATTACGAGCTGCACGCTTAAGACAACGTTTTTTAAAGTGGTTAGAGAAATCTTGCTCTTCCTTAGCTAAAAGAGCTGTAAGGAACTCCACTTCATCAGCAAACTCCATTGCCAGGATATAGTCCTTTGCATTGGAACATTCAAGCGAGATACTCCCTTTCAAAGCAACAAAGGTTTCTGCTTCAACAAGCAATTCCTTAATTTTATCGAACATGTCCATCTCTATTATGAAAATGAGCTAAATAGTAATGGATTAGTCAATTTTTATAAAGAGCGGTTTAAAAATAATCTATAAGGGCATCCTTCCAGCGCTACTCTATTGAAGGAAAGATTTGGCTCTGCTTTGCTCGAAACCAATTTAAGGCAATGAGTGTTGCGCCATCCATTATTCTCATCTCATCCATCAATTGATAAACATCGTTACGGCCAATTAGAGAGGTTTTGATTTCCTCTTCATCACCTAAACCATAAAGTCCTGTGGGTGGTACCCCACCGACCTCTGCATAATAGAGATGACATTTTTCGGTCAAAATGCCAGGACTTTTGTATGCGACAGCTATTTTAATGAGATTTGATACTTTGACTCCTGTTTCTTCATACACTTCTTTGCTGGCAGTATTATCAGGATGATCATGTTTACCGACAGTCCCCGAGACACATTCCAAAATAAAGGGATCGTCCTGACCTGGGTTTAAACAGACACCAAGACGAAACTCCTGACATAAAAGAAAGCTGTCGACATCGGGTACATAAAGAAGCACAAGAATAGAATCCGCTTGACTCACTAATTCACGATTTGTGGCTTTAACTACTTTCTTTGTCGGATTGAAACTGGGGAACTCCAGATCATAACTAGCAACGTTTAAGTAGCCTTCATGGCAGACTTTCTTTAAGATACACTTGGTTTTTTTGGCCATGCTTGTCATTTATTCCTTTAAAAAGATGAGTATAGATTAGCTCATTTTGCAAGAAATTTATTAAAACCACTATCTATTTTATTGAAATGAGGTCATCGTGTGGCACGCTAAATACGTTAAATATCCACTTTTTTTCTTGCTGAGTATTCTGGGATTTGCAGAAAATGCTTACTGTCTTTGCCCTTCAAACATCAATGAGATTCAAACGGTTATTGATTTTGATCGTTTGAAATATAACATCCCAGGAATTGAGGCCAGTATCAGTTGTCGTGATGGTGAATCACCTCATGATTTCGTCAGTGGTACAACAACGCTTGACAAAGAAACTCCGGTTAATGCTGCACATTTATTCCAAGTTGGTAGCGAGACCAAATCTTTTATTGCCACCATTCTTTTACAAATGGAAAGTGAGGGTTTACTTTCCATCCACGATCATCTCAGCAACTATTTTGAAAATTTACCGGAAACCTGGCAAGCAATTACTATTGAGCAATTGCTTAACCATAGCAGTGGTCTATTTAATTATACCGATGTACTGGAAGAAATGGGGCGGGATAGCAATTTTGATTTTTCCAAGGATTGGTCTAGCCAGGAATTGATTGAACTTGTCATTGATAAACCGCTTTACTTCCCACCAGGCGGTGGTTGGCATTATTCGAATACCAATTATGTCTTAGCGGGTCTTATTATTGAAAAAGTGACTGGACACTCTTTGAATGAGGCTATTGAATCCAGGCTAACCTCACCTCTTCAATTAACCAACACTTACTATCTGCCAACGGTCTATAATCGAGACATTTTAGACCGTATGGCTCATGGTTATTCCGTAAGAGGATACTTTCCGGATGAGCCCAGAGATATCACCTACACCAGTACCTCCTGGGCAAATGCAGCGGGAGCCATTGTTGCTACTTCCCACGATATGGCTATTTGGTTTAGGCATTTAATGCAGGGTTCTTTGTTAGCCCCGCAACAAATGAGAGAACTCACGACGACTGTTGAGGGAACTCTGCCGCGTAGCACACAAAAAATAGGTTACGGCTTAGGCGTTATGTATGATGAAGAAAGTTTTGGTGAACAAGCCTGGTGGCATAGTGGTGGAACCTTAGGTTACAGCGCTTTGATGGTTTGGTTGAAAAATCGTGACATCGTTATTACCGTCAATATTAATCATGTTTCTGCAACAAAAGATATTTACGGTCTCATGAAAGATCTTGCCAAGTTTATTCAGGACTCACAGCCAGGAATGTCATAGATTTCTATCTCTTTCCTCTACGTCCCGCGGGCAAGCCGCAGGACCTAGGAAGCAATGCCACACACAAGCTAAATTACCTCGCTTAAATAACGTTGTGCCTTCTGTGCATACTCTAGAGGAGGTGCTTTCGCAGGATCTTGCTCTGCTTCAACAATCATCCAGCCTTGATAATTTTGTTGCTTTAACGCTTCTATCATGGGATAGAAATCCAAATCACCATCACCTGGGACGGTAAAAACGCCCTCACGAACAGCATCCATAAAATTGATATGCTCCGTACGCACTTTATACAACACTGACAGCCTGATATCTTTTAAATGAACATAGCGAATTCGTTGTTGATACTTATGAATTAAATGCATAGCATCGATACCAGCAAAAGCAGCATGACCTGTATCCAGTAGCAAGCCAAGTAAGGAGGGGCTTGTATTTAGCATGAGAAAATCGATCTCCTCTTCAGTAAAAACTCCTGTGCCAGCATGATAGTGATAAACGGCTTGCATACCAAAATCATGAGCAATTCTACCCAAAGCATGTAAACCTTGAATGAGTCGCTGCCATTGCTGGTCATTAAATTGGGGCTTTGTTGCCCCTAAAATAGCCTGCTTTGTTTGTTGAATAGCATGGCCGCATTCAGAAACATTAACAAACTGTGCCCCGGCAGAGCGCATAAAACTTAGATGAGTGAGAAAGCGAGACAAGGTTGTTTCATACTGGTCTTCTTCAGTAAAAAATGTACTAAACCACGCACTTGTTAATTCCAAACCTTTATCAGCCAGGCGCTGCTTCAAATCAAAAGCATTACGGGGGTATTTATTCCCCATCTCAGTACCTTTATAACCCGCCAAAGACATCTCATCAATACATTGTTCAAAACTAATGTCTTGTCCAAGGGTAGGATCATCATCGTTACACCAATTAATCGGTGCAATTCCTAATTTAATAGCCATAAATCGTTCTCTCTTAATAAGCTTTAACTTGCTCTATCTGTTGGCACATTTTTTCATGGGCTTGCATTACTGCTATCGATTGAGATTTTTCCGCAATCCCGACTCGCCACCAGGTTTGATAGCCCATAGACATCGTTTTAGGGAGAATCGGTAATACGATAACAGAGGTAAAGGCCTGCTCTTTAGCGTTATTTAACGCCGCTTCAAACCTTTCATAACTGTCGGCATAACTTGTGTGCGCGCCTAAGGCTGCAGCGTATTGGCAAAAATCAATTGCCAAATAGTCACCCTCCAAACGGTTGCTTTGAGGCAAGCGATAGCGAAATTCATTACCAAAGCCTTGACTACCATGTGCTTCTTGTAGATTACGAATGCATTGATAACCGTGATTATCGAATAAAATAATCGTAATTTTTTTATTTTCCTGAATGGAAGTAAGCAATTCTGAGTGAAGCATGATGAAGCTACCATCACCTACCAGTACATAGACTTCTCCTGGTTCTTGCTGCTTAGCCAAGCGAATACCTAATCCTGCAGACACTTCATAACCCATACAGGAATAAGCATATTCGAGATGATAATCTTTAGGCTGTTTAGATTGCCAAAGGCGATGTAAATCACCAGGCAAACTTCCCGCTGCACTGACGATCACATCATTTGCATTGACGAACTGATTCAAAAGACCAAGTACTACAGTTTGATGTAACCCATCTCTTGTTTCTGATCGAACATTACAAACACGACTTACTTCATTAAGCCATTCTTTTTTATAATCTTGAACTAATGTTTGATAGGATGAAGTCGTCTTGTAACTCCCCAGTTCTTGCGATAATTGTTGCAGTCCGAATTTAGCATCGCCGGTTAATGCCAGGCTATCCATTTTTAAAGCATCATAACGACTCACATTAAGATGGATAAATTGACATGCCGCATTTTTAAAAGCCCATTTTGATGCTGTCGTAAAATCCTGAAGTCTTGAACCCACGACCAAAATGACATCTGCAAGTCCTGCAATACAATTTGCAGCCTCTGAACCAGTTACGCCTATGCCACCCACATTGAAAGGATGACTGGCAGGTAGAGCACTTTTGCCCGCTTGAGTTTCAGCAACAGGAATGCCATGCTTGGTTGCAAAATCGGCCAAAGCAGTTGTAGCAAAGGAATAATGAACGCCCCCCCCAGCAATAATTAAAGGGGATTTTGCCTGCCGCAAAAAAGCTGCTGCTTGTTTTATTTTCTCGTCATTAACCTGAGGGCGTTCAACAGTCCACTGTCTTTTGGCAAAAAAAGCGTCTGGATAATCATAACACTCTGACTGCACATCTTGAGGTAAACACAAAGTCACAGCCCCTGTGTCGACTGGATCAGTTAACACCCGAAACGCATTAAGACAGGCTGTCATTAATTGCTCAGGACGAGAAATTCTATCCCAATACTTACTGACTGGTTTTAAGCAATCATTGACAGAAATCGTGTAATCATGGGGGACTTCTAATTGCTGAAGCACAGGATCAGGTTGTCTGCAGCTGAAAATATCTCCAGGCAACAGCAATAAAGGAATGCGATTGGTGGTTGCCGTAGCCGCTGCAGTAACCATATTGGTTGCACCAGGTCCAATCGACGATGTGCAAGCAAAAATCCGCAAACGATTATTTTGTTTGGCAAACGCTGTGGCTGTATGCGCCATACCCTGCTCATTATGACCTTGATAATAAGTTAAGCCACAAGAATCATACTCTAGCGCCTCACCAATTCCGGTTACATTGCCATGACCAAATATACCAAATATTCCTTCAACAAAGCGCTGTTCTTTGTCATCAATTATAATGTACTGATTTGCTAAAAAGCGCACGAGTGCCTGTGCCATCGTCAAACGAATTTTATTCATTTTTTACTCCTTGAATTTCATTGGCTGCCAAACACGCTTGATTGCTTGAGGTTTACGAGTCCATTCATGCTCTTCACAAAATGTCGGTGTGATATAAGGATTATTCTGTTGATGCCTAATAAACCATAAGGTATACATCGCATAACCCGGAGCCACACAATGCGCATGTTCCTGTCCAAGGGCAATTTTAAAGGTATCATTGTGTTCAATACGCAAAACGTCTTTGCCATTCTCACCAAAAGCAAATCCTTGCGGCTCAGAGAAACGATAATGATAAACTTCTGGCTGTGCATGATGATGGGAAGGATAACTAGACCACCTCCCTTGGAAAGTGATGATTTCACCCAATACGAGATTTGATTGCGGTCGATTGCGTTTATCAAAGACTGTTTTTACTAAACGGTAAGACGTATCTTCCAGTAAATCTTTCCCACGATGATCAAACTCTACCAAATTATGTTGGCCAAACAACATCGGTGAAAAAGTCTGAGTATTTTCTGTTTCAATGATTAAAATTTCGCAGTCAGTCAGGGCTTCAACCTGTGCCGCTAATTGAGCAGAACAATGCAATACAATCGGCGCCTCATTAAAATAGTCGGCACGTTCACAGGTTACTTCTTCTTGCTGATAGCTAAAAATTACACGCCCCGTCATTAATACTGCCGCAAATTCATAGTGCAGCCCAAAAGCAAATTTTTGTCCTGCTTTTAATTTCAACGCACTAAAATTCATGTCGACGTTCACACCGGTATCGTGCAGGCGGACAATAGAATTTAAACCATCACTAAAACCGTTGCGACGTTTAATGAGAGTGTCAGCTGCTTCATACGCTTGAGGTTTCTCATGCAACTTTGCGAGAGCCTCACTTTGCCAGACATTAGGGTTGCTATCATAATTTTTTAAAAAATAATTTAACTCATCCCAGTAGGGAATGGCGGGTGCACAACCATGGCGCGTAACAACTAAAGCACCGCAGGCATTACCATAGGTCATTGCAGTTTCCATTGATTCGCCTCGTAATAAGCCTCGAAGCAAGCCCGCCATGAAACCATCCCCCGCACCTAAAACATTCAATACAGGAACTGGAAACGATTTCGAAGACAGAAGTTCAGTTGGATTTTCTAAACAAATTTTACAGCCTTGTGCCCCCATTTTAATGACAATAGGCGCTGCCGTTTTAGAACGAATAACTGTTAATGATGTCTCTAAATTGCTGCTACCACCGGCAATACAAATTTCCTCTTCCGTGCCCACGATTAAATCGCAATCTGGTAACAATTCTTGATAGGAGCGGCTTACTTCTTCATTACTGATAAAACGCGTCTCACCATTGCCAGCATGAGTCAACCCCCAAAGTACAGGGCGATAATCCAAATCTAAAATAACCAAGGTCTGACATTGTCTCGCACGTTTGCTAATCGCATGAGTGGTGGAACGCATGTTTGGTGTGGATAAGCCTGTGCCTGTTAGTAAGAGTGCCTTGGCATTTTTTAATGCGTCATCACTTAAAAACTGAGACTGTATTTGCATATCAGCACAGTCATTTCGATAGAACATTAAAGGAAAATCATGAGGGGGTTTAATACCTAATAACACCAAGCCAGTAAGATGCTTGTTTGTTTCCTGCAATAAATCAATGCCTACACCCTCATGAAGAAGAGTTTGCTTAATAAACTCCCCCATTTCATCCTGGCCTACGCAGGAAAACATCTTCGTTGCTAAACCTAACCGCGCGGAACCGACAGCAATATTGCCTGCACATCCCCCTAAATATTTGCGAAAACTTTTGGCCTCGGCAAGCGTACTGCCAATTTGCTCGGCATACAAATCAACTGCAACTCGACCCATTGCAATTAAATCAACAGGTCTCTCATGAAGAATAGATAAATCAAGCGAAGAGTTAGACATGATTAATCCAAATAAACCGGTAAGTGAGTTTCTAGTGATTGTTTTGCTGCTTTGGCAATTTGTAAAGCGGCCAAAGCATCCCAGCCGGAAACAGGGCTTTGCGTATGGTTTAGCCAAGCTTCATGAAAGGCTCGCAATTCAGCAAGAAAAGCCTGTTGATAACGCTCCAAAAAGAAATATTTAGGATTTGCCTGATTCGTGGTAGTTTGTGAAAAACCTTTTACACCATGGTTAAGTTGATTGTCTGCAAGCAACATCCCTTTGGAACCAAATACCTCCACGCGCTGATCATAGCCATAAACAGCTTGACGACTATTATCAATAACGCCTAAAGCACCATTGGCAAATCGCAGTTGCACAATAGCAGTATCAACATCGTTGTAACTTTCAAATTCAGGATTAATGAGCACAGCGCCACTGGCATAGACTTCAACGACCTTGGAATCCATTAAAAATCTTGCCATATCAAAATCATGAATGGTCATATCCATAAATATTCCACCTGAAGTAGCACAATAACTTTTAGGAGGACATTGGGGATCTCGTGAGGTAATGCGCAATAGTTGTGGTGAGCCTATCTCACCCCTTTTAATCCGCTCTTTGATATTGGCAAAGTTAGTATCAAAGCGTCGATTAAAACCTAATTGCAAAAGAGTTTTGTGATTATCAACTTCTTGTAATGCGCCATGGATATCATCCTCTGGCAAACCGACAGGTTTCTCACAAAAAATGGCTTTGCCTGCTTCACTAGCCGCTTTAATTTGCGCAACATGCAAATGTGACGGGGATGCCACCAGAACAGCATCAATTTGTGGATGCTCAATAATTTCTTCACTCCGTTGACTAACCGTCGGAATTTGCAAAGAGGCGGCCCACTCCTTATCGATAGCAGGATCAGCAATACCTACCAAATTGAATTGTGGTAAATGATGTTTAATATTCTCAGCATGTAATTTACCAATACGCCCCGCCCCTAAAATTCCTATCTGACAAATCTGATTTTTCATAGTACTTTCCATTCATTAAGAGTTACTCAAAATACTGTCTTTCCCCAGCTCAGCTGTTATTGGCAAATTGGTTGTCACTTCCTTACTGACAGGTTGGCCTATGTCTCGTAAGCGTTTGCCAGTTTTTAAATTACGTTCAATTTTTTCCAAAGAAACTCCGGCTGTTTCTGGTACAAAGAAATAGGTCACAATAAATGCAAAAAAACACACTAATGCAAAACTGATAAACATGGTCATTTCACCTAAAGTTTCATAAAGCTTTAGAAATGAAATCGAAACGAAGAAATTAGCAATCCAATGGGTAAGTGATGCAATACTCATCGCTAACCCTCGTATTTCATTTGGATAAATTTCAGCGATTAATACCCAGAATAAAGACCCCAGGCTGATGCAATAACCAATTACATAAAACGTCATGAAAAACAATAACCATAACTGATGACCATCTAGGTAATAAAATACAAAACTAATGCCTAGCAAACTTACCCCGGCAATGAGTGTTCCGATTAACATCATAAACCGTCGCCCCAGGCGATCAACGAATAGCGAGGTAAATACCGTTAATAAGAAGTTCAGTAAACTAATCCAAAATGTCGCAAGAATGGCATTTTTAATTGAAAAAAAGCCTGCTGACATGAAAATCATGGGACCATAAAACATAATGACGTTGATGCCTGAGAATTGTTGAAAAATGCCAAGTGCCATCCCCAGCAGTAATACGAAAATGATGGGTTTTTTTAAAATCAGTCCCCATTGTGGTTTGGCTTGATGAATAGCCTCTTTAATTTCATCAAGTTCAGCATGGATATTTGCATTCTTGGGACGAATTTTGTGTAAAACATTCAAGGCTTCAGCACTACCATATTTTTTCATAAGCCATCGAGGTGAATGGGGTACTAAAAACATGCCGACAAATAAACCTAAAGCCGGAGTTACCCCTAGCCACAAGAGAAGTCGCCAACTCGTAAAATACCAATCATGTAGCGCATACCCCACTAAATAGGCCGCTGCTTGACCAAAGGTAATTGCCAACCCATTAATAAGTAACAGAGTGCCACGCTTTCGTGGGGGTGCAATTTCTGAAATAAAAAGAGGGGCAGCATAAGAAGCAACGCCAATACAAATGCCAATGAGGAAGCGACCACCTAATAAAGAAGAAAAATCAGTCGCTCGAGCACAGAATGCAGTTCCAACAATAAAACCTATAGCAACCAGTTTTAACAAAGTCCGTCGACTTAATTTATCGGCAATCAGACCGGTAAAAGGAATACCGACTATTGAGCCTAAGAGACTAAAACTAACGACTTGCGACCACTGCCAATTTGATAAAAAGAGCTGCTTTGTTACCTGATCTTGAATATCAGCAATCACACAAGAGTCAAATCCAAATAAAAAGCCACCCAAGCCAGCTATGAAGGCCACTACTAATACAAAGCGGTTCAATCCATTGTCCATGAAAATCATCATCCTGAATACTTTTCTGCGGCAGCCATGTTATCACTGTCCAATACAGTTTGTAAGAGTATTTGACATGCTTACCCTTGCATTCACAATTTAGCTGCTATACTTAATAAAATGGATACCCAAAAGGAAAGCAGGCAATGAAAAAGCAGCCCCGTGAACCATTGCCTTCCCTAGAGCAATCCAACCTTTTGTTGGAAACTTATGCTCGTGATGCAATGAAATTTTTGATGCTCCGGCAACAGAATCAGTATCTATCCTCCATGCAAAAGCTCGCTGAAGTCTGCTCCAATCTGATTAAACACCACAATCAACCCGTCGAAAATGTTATTAAACTCATTGAAACAGTAATGTCAAACGCCTATGAAAATAACCGGCAAAGTGTTTTGGAAAGAATTTCGCAGTACCAACAAATACGCGGCACTATTAATTTAAATATGCTGTTTGGTGAGCGCGACGATGATAGACTTGTTGCTCAAATCGATGCTTTAAATCGCTATAAGGATACATCTCTTGGTGAAATTATTTTTAATGTGATAACCGACTCACTGATGAGAGCGCAGCAAGATTATGACACTGTAGTTGAGCATCAAGATTTTCATATCTTTGATTACAATCCGACAATGAGTAAAGGCTCATAACAAATGGCCTGAGATTAAAGTACAGAGCCCTAACCTCATGCCATTAACAAATAGTTAACCTTCGAGACGCAAATTTTCCGCCTCTTCCTGCTTTTCAGGTTCTAGATAACTTCGTCCTACAATACTACAGAGCGCTTTCTTATCAGCGACTGATAAATACGCAGCTACAGCTTCTGGAGAGTCGGTATCCTCGATTTCCCAACTATCAACCACGGCTATATAAATACAATTAAGAAAAGATTGGGCATTTTTTATTTTTTGCAGTAATGCCGCTTCATTAGCATCTCTTGGTGCTGACAGCAGGGATAAAAAATACCCATACCATCCACTTATTTTTTCTCCTTCTTTTTTATTAGTTATCTTTGAAAAGGCCCCGTAGGTTTGACGAATCTCATCAATTAAACGGTGCCGACTACTGTTATAAGCTTCCTCTAACTCGGCATTAATAAAAAGCCATTCTAACCGCTGTAAACGTGAGACCAGCGACTTCACTTGCGAACGGTAATCTTCCGGTATTTGTAATAGATTGGTAGTTGCTGGAGATAACACTTCAAGTTCTTGAGGAGGCAACGTCCAATAAAGTTTGACCCCTTCGTCTTTAAGATCGCGATAATAAACCTCTTCGCCAGAGTGTTTGGTATGCTTTCGCAGTGGTCCGCTGCTGTGTAAAAAAATAGTCTCTGTCTTACCGCTATATCTTGGAACAGCACGATGCTTACCATTGACGGTCAATTGGCTAAGTTGTTTAGGTGTTAAAATACCTTCGAGTAATGACACTGCTTGTGATTTGCAAGTAAATGATTGATTTAGATCGGGCCCCCAAAATGTCATTGATAGATTGAACTCGAAAGGTTTTAATCGGGATGGACGTCCTTCCTGTTTTGCTCGTTCTTTTTCCAGAGCAAATATATGAGTTGAGAATTTTTCATGGGAATAAATTCGCGTTTCGTTATCGCTCTTCCCTTTAAGTCCCAAAGGCTCCACAATTTCTCGAATCGCATTTTCCTGATCTCTTGCCATATCAGCACATCGCTTTTGCAGAGTTCTAAAATTTTCTTCGCTCAACTCAAAGGTCGTACCGTGCAAACCACGCCCCATATCTAGAAAACGAATTTCTTCATGACGCAGCATGCCATGATTACCTTGCAAATCCACATCTAATCCCAAGGTAATTTTTAATTGACCTGTAAAGGAGTTTCTGTCGCCAGTTGTGGGAACCCCATAAAACCCCCATTGGTCTATAACTTCTATTTTTCCATCTGCTTCATCTAATTGGGACAACAAAATACAACTATGTCCCAGAGGATTACTGCCAACTTGCCGATCTAAAACACAGTGAGTGACAAAAAATTTCATAGCCTCATCCTTGTTATTGGTGAAATTTATTAAGCACTATTCAAATCTGTTTCTGTATCTGCAGCAAAACTATTTTTCTATTCCTTTATCATTATTCTTTTAAATCAATTTGTTTGGCAATACTCCTATTCATTGATTATTTATACATTCACTATTTTTCATATAATTCAATGGGCAAATTATCTGGATCAAAAATAAAGGTAAATCGCTTTTGCGTCATTTCATCTACTCTAACAGGCTCTACAGTAATATCCATTTCCTGTAAGTCTTCAATAATTTGAGACAGATTCTCAACCTCAAAAGCCAAATGTCGTAAGCCTGTAGCCTCTGGTCTAGACAGGCGTGGAGGGGGTGTTGGGAAAGAAAACAACTCAATAATATAGTCGCCATTTAAGGCTAAATCTAATTTGTAGGATTGCCGCTCTTCCCTAAAGGTTTCGCGAATAATGTCTAGTTTCAAAATATTGGTATAAAAAAATTTTGATTTTTCATAATCAGAACAAATGATAGCAATGTGATGGATGCGACTCAGCATAAATAGGGATCGATGCGATAAAAATAAGTTTACTATATTGGTGTGATCTGAAATAAGCAAATTTAAACGCTAAGGCTATAACAACGTGGCCAAGGGCAGGGAGAGGACATTCGATGGCTAGTTTAAATCATTTAATCATGGCCGCCATTTGTGGCTTTCTATTGTGGTTTTTAAATTTATTTATTTTAAGTCCGTTAATTAATCTAGGACTCAATTGCTTATTATTGATTATGCTCATTATCTACCTCATGCAATTTTTAGGAGTTATTAGAGAACTCCTGCCTGCTATTAAATTGTTTTGAGCCTATACCCGCTGAGGTTGGCAAAGGTTTGCCACCTTGATTGAGGGTTTCAAAATTTTGGCCATCTACAAGTATATAGCCATCCACTGAATGTTTTATCGTTTCGAATGTTTTCATCCCATCTTTTTTGATATGGGCTAAATAAACAGTCGACACATAGCGACCTGTGGTTAGATAACGATTTTTGGCCCGATCTATGGCAACCTTCAAAGGTGTTTCTACATAAACAATATAAGTTTGATATCCCATGTCTTTGAATTGATGAATTAAATGTTGATAATTAGCTAAATTTGCCATGGTAGAGTCATAAACCACATTGTATTTACATGGTTTTCCCAAGGGCTCAAGAAGGGCCTGGACAATATCACTGACTTCAGATTGGGTATTCTCGGCGTTCCATCCTTTATATTCCGGGAGCTTGGCACGAATCGCATCTGCATCAATAAAAATAAACGTTTTTTCATTAACCCAGGGCAATTTTTCCTGTAAATACGTACTCTTCCCAGCCCCTGGAAAACCACCCGTAAAAATGACAATCGGTTTTTCGACCTGACACGGTTTATTGGCTAATATGTCGGCAATAATCTGCTGATGTAATTGCTGTCGTTGAGGCGTATATTGATGGATTTGGTTATTAAAAAACAAAGACTTGGTTTCTGGGGCTTGCTGAATGCATTGCTCAAGAATTTGGATGGCTTGTGAATCAATTCGGAGCTGACCTTGGCTATCTCGTGGAGGACAAATAAGTTGTAGGGCAAATAGAGGGGCGCTAAAAATAAGCCATTGCAAAAATATGATTCGTTTTAATATGGACAGCATTTCCATCCCCAAGTAGTTTTTCCTCACAGACAATCGCAACACCAGCTAAAACCTTCGTTGCGAACACAGTGTAGCAATCTACATTAAGGTCGCCTCACTGTGTTTGGAATAACTTTCAACTATTTTACCTGAGCAAACCACAAATTAATGCCCTCAACCAAGGTTGGATGAGCAAACATGACATCGCGCAGCTTTTGATAAGGCATCCCCATTTCCATAGCTAATTGCACAGCACCAAGAATTTCACCGGCCTCCGCGCAAAAAATAGAGACACCGAGGATTTTGTCAGTTTTCGCATCAATCACTGCTTTTAATAGACCTACCGTTTCTCCTTGGGTTTTTGCTCGCGGTATTACGGCTGCAGGAATTTTTGCAACTTTAATAGCATGACCTTGTGTTATTGCTTGTGCTTCTGTCATTCCAATTCTTGCGAGCTCAGGATCTAGAAACACTGTATAGGGAATCAAACGACCTTGTGAGGATTGTTTATTGGTAGGGTTCATTAAATTATGCTTCAACAAGCGGTAATCATCTAAAGAAAGGTGAGTAAACTGCGCCCCCCCTTTTACATCTCCTAAAGCCCAAATACCAGGAACAGAAGTCTCCAAAAATTCATTAACTTTGATAAAGCCTCTTTCATCAAGGCTCACCGCCGTTTTGTCTAAATCCAGATCTTTCGTATTGGCTACTCGTCCTACAGCCATCAAAACATCACTACCCTTTAAAACTTCGGTTTGCCCATTGCGTTGAATTTCAATAGCAACCCCTTCTTTCTCGTCAAGAAATCGGTTAATTTTGCTATCTAATGTCACCTGAATACCTTCTTGAGTTAAGACTTGCCAAACCTGCTCAGCAATGTCGCGGTCTTCACGGTTTAAAAATTCATTACTTGTTTCGATAACAGTAACTTTAGCCCCCAAACGTCGGAAAATTTGTGCAAACTCCAAACCGATATAACCCCCACCTACAATTAATAAATGCCGGGGAACTTCATCAATATTCAATAAACTATCATTGGTGTGATACTTTATTTTTTCGATCCCAGGAATAGAGGGGACAAAAGGCAAGGCACCGGTATTGATAATAATTTTATCCGCTGTGATTTCTAGTGTTTGCTGACCATCTCGAGGTGTTGATAAATTAACTTCAATGGTTTTATGCCCAGTAAAACGCCCACGACCTAACATTAAATCCATTCCCGAATCCAGAAACTGCTTTAGATTCGCGTCCCGCATGGTCTCCACAACACTGTTTTTTCGTGAGCGAATGGATTTAAAATCGATGGGTTCTAACTGAGCCTTTAGACCATATTTTTCAGCAGTACGACAATAATGTGCGATTTTTGCAGACTGCACGAGAGTTTTGGTAGGGATGCAAGCAACGTTAATACAAGTACCACCAATCTGGTTATCCTCAATCATAGCCACACGTTGCCCGTTTTTAGCAAGATCCATTGCTAGTGTTTTCCCACCTTTACCACCCCCTAAAATAATAGCATCATAATGTGAGGCCATGTACAATCTCCGGTTTTTTTTTTGATAAAGTAAATCTAAGTGATGAATGAGTTAACTATAGCATTCTTCTTGCATGTAACAACTTTAATTAGATCTAAATGTTTATCATTCCAGAATGTGCATTTCCATGTACTATTTGACCAATGATTTGACATTTTGTTTTTTGGATTTATCATACACAAAATGCGCAATTATTCTCAACTTTTGAGTTGCTTTGATTGCCCTACTTTAACTGATTACTAGGAAATTGATTATGCTTATTCTCCATACACTGGATTTTGATGAGACAATTACCAAAAACCACACGGCTCAAAAGCCTCAAGATTTTAAACCTGAAAACAATATCAAAGATGGTTTGAAAGGTCGTTTTGTCCACAATAATGAATCGTTACTCGCCATAGCAACCTATCATTCACAACCTACCTATGTTTTATCTTATTTATTGTATCTTTTGGAAAAAACCGAAGAGGATATTGTAAAGACGGAAGAGGTTATCATTGATAATCATCATCAGTTATTTAAGGTGTTCTTGGCAGATTGTACTCATCCTTTAATTATTGCTACCCCAAGAAAGGATAACTACAATTCGCATCTTCATGCGTTGAGCATCAATGGAAAAAACGATTTACTGCATTCTATTGTCGCCCATTTACCAGCTTGCCATGAAAAGCATTATTATGAAGACAAAGAACTTTATTTCGACTATGCAGCTTGCTTACCAGAATTTCATCGTCATCATGTGCAGGCAACAAATCCCAGTTTTAGCTTTCATAATGAAAAAGCACCAGGGGCTCTCTTTAGTTTAAGGTCTATGCTTGCAGCCGACTTAGCAGAACTTACCAAGGATGCCAAGAAAGAAACTCAACCAAGCTCACATGTTAGCCTATCTCTTTTTTCTATATCTGCAAATAATAGTACTCTTCCTGATAGCAGTGTTGGGCTAGTAAGTAATGTGAGCACTAGCACCCCTTCTGCTGAAGAAACAATCAACGCCCTTTGTGATCTGATAAATTTCATTGATTTTAAAGTGCAAACCATTGAATCGAATACTCTGGCTGTGTTAGCAAATGGTTCCTTTAAGGACACTCTGGCCTATTGGGAAATGCAAACTAAAGAAAAAATTACTAAGTTCATTCCTGAGGTTTTGCAAAAACGCGAAGAGGTTGCGAAATTGGAATCAACTTATAATTACGACAGTGATGAAAATACAGGCTTGGGTTATTAACCACTACTCGCTTCGCAAAGAAATTATAGGCTCTAATTTTGCTGCGCGTCTTGCAGGATAAAAACCAAAAAAAATACCTGTCGCCACGGAAACTGCGAAACCTGCAAGCGGAGGCATCCATAACAAAATAAAAACCCAGTGGCTGAAATAAGCCACTACCCAGGTAAAGATCAAACCTAGAAGAACACCTAAGACTCCACCGAAACAGGACAACAAAACCGACTCAGCCAGAAAGAGTCGCTGGATTTCGCTATTTCTAGCACCTACTGCTTTACGAATACCAATTTCTTTTCTACGCTCACTGACTGACACCAACATGACATTCATCACCCCTATCCCGCCCACTAATAAGGAAATACCACCAATCACCGCTAAAAGTAGAGTAAAAATGCGCCCCTGACTTTCCATGCTTGCAATAATTTGTTTGGCGCTGCGTGAGAACATACTTAATTTAGGTGTCTGAGCATGAATAATTTGTTTAATTTGCTCAATCACATCGTCAATCGGGCTATCCTCTTTCAGTTGCATGACAGCATTGTTTATCTTGCTGTCTTTACTCACTAAAGCAACTCCGGCGATAGGAATGATAGCCGCTTGATTGATATCTTCATTAAAAAAGGCATTTTCTTTCCAAGGTTTTGCCACGCCGATGATGGTATATAGCGTTTGACCAATCCGTAATTGTTTGCCAATCGGATCATCCATACTAATCTCTTGAAATTGACGGGCAAGTCCTGAACCAATCACGCAAAAATGCTCAAAAGACTCTACAAAAGAGACGAAATGGCCACGCTCCAGTTCAATATGAATAATACTGGCCAATGATTCATCTGCACCAATTATCGCTCCCTGTAATGTCTTACCCTCAAAACTCATGGGTTGATAAGTCGTGGTATATGGCGCTATTTTTTCGACCGCCCGCACCCTTTCTGGTATGTTTCGCCATACACTAAGCGGTAATTGATCCTCACCACTACTTAATTTTCCAGGCGCTTGTTGAAAAATAGAGACGGCCAATAAATCAGTACCTAGCGCTTTGAACTCTTCCAAGGCTTTTTCTGTTGCTAACTGACCACAACTAATTAGAGCAACAACGGCAGCGGTACCCACAAGAATCCCTAAAACAGCGAGCAAAGATCGAAGTTTAGACGCTGCTAAATTAACCAACGCTTGTTCAAAATGGCGAAGTAGAATCATTAAGACATCTCCCCAACTATTTCACCATCGGCTAAAGTAATTCGCCGTGCACATTGAGCCGCAATTTGTTCATCATGGGTGACCATGATAATGGTACGACCCTCGCGGTGCAGGTTTAAAAATAAGTTCATCACCTCTGCCCCTGTACGCGAATCGAGAGCGCCCGTTGGTTCATCGGCTAAAATAACTCGAGGTTCTCCAACTAAGGCGCGAGCGATAGCAACACGTTGTTGCTGGCCACCGGACAATTGCGTCGGCTTATGTTTAGCAAAATTAGCCATCCCCACACGGCCTAAAGCACTCATCACCCGCTCTTTAATATCTGCTGGTGTCATAGAGCGATAGGTTAGGGGTAAACCGACATTTTGCTCCGCATTAAATCGAGGTAATAAATTAAATTGCTGGAATACAAATCCAATACTCTCATTGCGAAGATTGGCTAACTCATCTTCATTTAATCCTGCTGTATTGCGACCACTTAAAAAATATTCCCCGCTATCGGCTTTATCAAGCAAACCTATAATATTCATCAATGTGGACTTACCTGAGCCGGACGTTCCGACAATAGCGAGTAGATCACTTTCATTAACCTCAAGCGATATTCCTTTCAAAACCTTAGATTGCACACCACCAATCTGATAAGTTTTGGCAATTTTTTGCAGACGAATTAAAGCATTATTCACTATAAGCCACCACATCCCCTGGCTTTAAACCTGAGGCAATAATTACTTTATCGGCAAGCGACGCCCCTGTCGAAACCACCCGAGTACTCATAGAGCCATCATTGGTTTTTACGGTCACAATACTATTGCCCTTTTGCTGTTTTACAGCGGCAATAGGCACTAACAATTGATTTTGCGAATTAATATCGATAGCAATCGAAGCACTCATTCCTACTTTAATCCACGGACGTTGTGCTTCTGATAAATTCTTCACTTCTATCACGGCACTAAACGAAGGTAATCCACCATTTCCACTATTTGTTGCTTGTGCATTAACAGCAACGACCTGACCTTGAAGAGCTTGTTTGCCCAGAGCCACACCAGTAACAACTGCAGGCATACCTGTATGAATTTTATCAATATCCACCTCAGGAATATCGATTTCAACACTAACACCGGTTAAATCCCCCACCAAAGCAATCACTTGATTTGATTTAACCGCAGCCCCGACATTTAGTTTGCCAGATTTGTCATCGCTTGATTTAGGAGGGTAGAGTAATACGCCGGCTGAAGGGGCTTTCAGACGGATTAAATGGTGATTCGTTGTTAACGCTTGCCTTACCTTATCAAACTCCGCAATATTTAAGGAGGACAGATTCTGTGTAGAACCATCGTCCATTTTTTCAAGCATTTCAGTAAGTTTGCGAGTAGCTTGCATTAAGGTCATTTGTGCAGTTGCCAAGCTTGATTTTTCACTCAAGAAATTATTTTTTGATAGTAACCCCGCATCCCATAATTCTTGTGTACCTGTAAATTTAGCCTTGGCGATGGTGTAATTGTCTTTTGCCTTTAAATAATCGGTAAGCGTTTCATTGTATTGCCGTTGTAATTCATTCGAATTTAAGGTCATAACCACATCACCCTTTTTTACAAATTGTCCATAGTGGTAATGCATTGTCTCCACCACTGCGTCCATGGGACTAGTTATTGCGCTCTCGTGCAAAGGAGAAATAGTTCCTGTGAAGAATAAGGTTTTATGGACAGGCTCAGGCTTGACCACATAAGTTTGTAGAGCCTTTTTCGGCGCTTCTTTATTACCACATGCGACCAGCAAACTGGCGAATAACACATACATAACTACAATTAATTTTGATTTCATTTGCCATACCTAAGTTTAATTTGCCAATAATCAAGTGTTGTTCCCAATAAACGTTGAAGCGCTGACAATTGGTTGAGATAAGCTACTTTTGCGCTGATTAAATTAGCCTGCGCCTGGATTAGTTGATTTTGTGTATTGTTTACATCGAGTGCCGTTGCAATTCCTGCGGCCAATTTTTTCTTTTCCAATTCATAGGATTGAGCTGCTAATTTCACCTGCTTTCGGGCAAGCTCATAACGTTTTGCCAAGCTTTTTATATTATTGACAATATTGGTAATATTCGTTTCCAAGGCACGTTTTGCAGCTATCAAATTAAGTCGGTCTTTCTCTAGCGCGACCTTTGCTGTTATCAATTGATTGCGACGGCTAATATCGTTAATGGGTATTGTCAATGTCACTTGAGCTGACTCTGTTAAATTTTGGCCATTATAAATGTTGCGTATCCCATTATTGCCATCAACATCACTTACCCGACCACTTTGAACGTTAGCGCCTACATCAAGCTGCCACAATTGCTGATTCTTAGCCACCTTGTAGGCGCGCTCATCGGCACGTACCAGCATTTTTTGCGCAAGAAACTGAGTATTATGATTCAAAGCTATTTCTATGGATTCTTTTAAATCAGGAATAATAATTTTATCGAGCGCCACATCACTTGGCACCGATAATCGCATTTGCGGATCCAGTCCAATTGTTTGCAAGAGATCTTGAGCTGCTGTTTTAAAATCATTCTCCGCCTGCTCTACCATCAAACTTAACGATTCAATTTGATAGGATTGTTGAATATTGCCTGTGGGTTCAAGTTGACCTGCTTCAATCTTTTTTTCATTCATTTCATAGGTTTTTTGCGCCTCTTTTAATTGTAAGCGCTGATTTTCCAGATTATTTCCACTTAGGATCAACGATCGATAGGCAACAATCACTTGCGTTATCTGATCACTCACTGCTTGTTGCAAATTGAGTTTGTTTAACCATTCATTATCAATAGCATTCCGTAAATTAGCTTCATTAACGTCTTTGCCAAAACCTCGTAACAAAGGTTGTGTAAATGAAAAATTAAGTACTGGCGTATAACTATTATAGTTGGAAACATTATTATCCAGATTTAAACCGATTTGCCCCCCTGTTTTAGTTTTTAAATTAAATTCAGGCGTTGCCAAGGCGCTGCTATTATTCGTGCTGCCCACACCACTAAAACGCGTTCTTTGAGCAACCGCTGAACCTGCCAGAGCATACTGTAACTCAAACTCATTGTTAGCGAGTCGTAACTGGTAGCGTTGAATAATGCGATCCAATTCCGCATTTTGGATATTCGGGTTATAACGCAACGCTAAAAGTATGGCTTCGCGCAAGGTTAATCGTTGTGGTTTTTTATGGCGTACATCAGGTGCAGTAGGTAGATCAACCCAAGAATCCAGCAGATACTCAGGATTTACAATGGCCTGTCGTAGACGCTCCTCTGCTTCTAAAACGCGTGCCGCTTCTTCGTGGGGAGCATTTGTCCACCCATAGAGAGAAGCTGCCGGTGCAGGGGGAGCAGGTGTAGGTGTTGCGGAAAATACTAAAGGCGTATTTAACGCAACAGCGAGAAGTAGCTTAACTCGCCATATCATTCGAGGTGACACCAAACCCTAACCTTGTAAACATTCATGTTTAAAATTAAACCACATATTGAGTCAAGACAGAAGAGATTTGGTGATTTTATCCTTGTTCTAGGTAAAATAACTCAGACTCAGCTGAAATTGTTGGGTGTATAGATGATTAATGCCATAGCTTGAACCGGCTATTTGGTTAGGTGCTAAACCAAGTTCAATTTTACCCCAATCAGCGAACTCATAACCTAGTCCCATACGCCAATTGGAAGAAATTAGATATTCTATTCCAACACCCGCGGTATAGGTAAATGTTGATGTATTTGAATCAGTATAAGCGGGGGCGGCTACTTCCTGGAAAATTTTTGGAGTTATCGAGAAATTAGTAGCACGATTATATCCATAGCCCAGGCTACCGCTAATATAAGGCATAAAATTATAACCCATATCACCGACAAGTTTTGCTTTTGCCGCAACGTGGAGATGACGAACATTAAAGCTGTAATAAAAATTATCAAAATTGGGATTAGCATCTTCCCAAATACTGCCTTGCAAGGCTGCACTTGAAGTTCCGACTACAGCCAAGCCCAATTGACCTTGAACACTGGAACTGGATGCGGAATTCCAACCGACAAATAACTCCACAACACCCAACGTCTCATCGTTGTTATCTGCCGTGTAAGTCTTTACAACATCAGGCTCCACCGTAATCGTTTGGTTATCTAGCCCGGTAATCCATGCAGGTCCACCACTTAAAGTAATCACCAAGGGCCACACTTCATTATCCTCCCATCCCATGGTACCCGCGAAGGCGGTTGAGGATAACAGACTACTCAGCATTACAACTTGCAATTTCATTTTGCTCATCTTCCATCCAACTTCAGTTAAGCGTAATTCCCCGTGCAGGTGGTTATATCCTATTTAAAAGAATTTATCTACGTCGTTAATACTCCTAACAATTTTTGTAAGCAGTCCAAATCCTGGATGCCTCGGACAAGCCGAGGCACGTAGGGTGAGAGAAATCCATTCGCAATCTGTAGTCTTAGTTCAAGTGGGTTTGGTCATTTGAGCCAACCTACCGCTATTTTGATCATAGAATTACCAAATAATTTTCTACGTGCTTCGGCTTGTCCGAGGCATCCAGGAAAGTTATTAAAAGTCGAGGCAACATTATTATGGCTCTATCGCTTTGCCTGCTGCATGGGTAATAAATAGTTTCTTTAGAGGGGAAAATCGATTGCAAAGTTGCAACCCGAAGCCACGCAGGGCAACGACTGGAGTTAAAGGATTGGCAAACATTGCTTTTAAACCTTCCATCAAGGCAATAATTTGCCAAACAGCAGATTTTCGTTGTCGTTGATAGGCACTCAACGCGCGAGGAGTTAATTTGTTATTTGTACTTTCCAAACACTGTAGCCATCCACTGACATCGGCCAAACCAACATTAAGACCTAGGCCGGCTAAAGGGTGAATCGTATGTGCAGCATCACCTAACAAGAGCCAATTTTTTCCAGAGTACTGTTTCACATGACGCATTGTTAAGGGAAAGCAGTGTCGTTTTCCATTCAAACTTACCGCGCCTAATTTATAAGCAAATGCTGTTGCTAATTCTTGATTAAAATCGTCCTCTGAAAGCGCCATTAATCGCTTTGCACGAGTTGGTGTGGTTGACCAAACAATTGAACAAAGTTTCTCATCAACCAAGGGCAAGAATGCTAAAGGCCCATCACTATTAAAAACTTGATAAGCAGTTTGTTCATGCGATTTTTCAGTATTAATCAAAGCAACAATAGCCTGCTGATGATACGGCCAACTGACAAGCGAAACCTTCAACAATTCACGACAGGGCGAATTTGCTCCATCTGCTATCATCAAGAGCTTTCCTTCCCAACTATCCGTTTCATTGGCAATAATAATGCTGTTCTGTTCTTGCTGAATAGTCGTTACTTTACACGAGGGGAAAAGTGTTACTTCAGGTTGCGCCTTAATTCGCTTTAACAGCGCCTCCTTAAGAATTGACTCTTCCAAAATATGACCTAATTCTTTTGCAATCACCAAACGGGCATCAAAATCGATGGCCGCTTTATTCGCGGCGTCCCAAACATGCATATGCTTATAAGGTGAAATACGACTGTGATCTAATTCCTGCCACACTCCCAATTGCGTTAATAAATCCTGGGAGGCAAGATTGATTGCATAGACGCGCGGGTCAACTTGAGTTGTTGTCAGTGTGAGCGGCGTTGCATCTATTACCGCTACCAAAAATCCTCGTTGAGCCATGGCTAAAGCCGCCGTCAATCCAACAACCCCCCCCCCAACGATCAATACCTCGAATGGCTGATTCATATCACTTCCCCTGTATCAAGCTCAATCCCGCAAACCAAATCGGGGGTGATACCCGCAAAGCCTCGGGCATAGTATGCCAAACTTCGTTTTAAGAAAGGCAAGTTATCAACGGCGATTAAACCTAAATTGCGTGCTAACGATAAACCGGGTAATCGGGATGTGAAAATCTTAATCAAACCATCGGTTAGGTTTACAATGCTGCGTTGATCATGTTGTCTCATCAATTCATAATGTTGGAGCATGGATGGATTAAGTCCTCGTTGAATAATGCACTGAGCCAAGGCAGCCACGTCACGTAGGCCTAAGTTAAATCCTTGGCCTGCAACAGGGTGGAGTGTGTGGGCAGCATTACCAACGAATACAAAGGGCCACACTCCTTGTTTACTCATAACAACCTGGCGCAAAGGAAAAATCATCCGCTGCCCAACCCGTACCAAACGCCCGAGACGATAGCCGAATGCCTGTTGTAAGGTGTTTAGAAATTCTTTTTCGCTTAAGTTAAGCAAACGTTTCGCTTCTTCAGGAGCGACTGCCCACACTAATGACGCTCTATTTTCCGTCATCGGTAAAAGAGCCAGGGGACCTGACGCCGTGAAGCGCTCATACGCACAATTATGATGAGAACGTGCTAATCCAATATTAGCGACGATAGCTTGTTGACCATAATCTTTTTTTTTCGCAGAAAGATTTAACAAACGGCGTACAGCAGATTCGCTGCCATCTGCCGCCACAATTAATTGGGCGTGTATATTGACTGTACCTGTTGCCGTTGAAATTGTTGCTACACTATTTTCTTTATCAAGAGCTTGTAATTGAACAGGTGCTAAAACTGCTGTATGAGGTAATAGTTGATGAATTGCCTGATTAATGTATTGTATTTCAACCACATACCCCAATGGATTACTGGGTTTGCCCTCTAAACGAGTAGCCCCAAAATGATGTTGGTCTGACACCTGTATTGAATGGATAGCAGTGGCATTTCTGCGCAATAAAGGCCACACATTTAGCATTTCTAAAATTCGTACACTGGCAGGCGATAACGCCAGGCTACGAGCATCAAAATCAGCATTGATTTTGTCACTTAGTCTGCTGGCATCAATTAATACCGTATTGAAACCTTTGGCCGCCAGAGCAAGCATTAATGTTGCACCTGTCAGGCCTCCACCAACAATGAGTATATCTACTTTTTTATCAGTCACGCATTAATGCCTCAATTTCTGCTATTTCTACAGGTAAAGCAGCCGTTAAATTTTCATGTCCATCTTTGGTCACTAAAATATCATCTTCAATACGGACACCAATATTCCACCAACGTGGATCAACGCCATCCATGTCAGCCATAATGTATAAACCAGGCTCAACGGTCAATACCATGCCAGGCTCTAGCAAACGCCATTCATCTTTAACCTTGTAACGACCTGCATCGTGAACATCAAGACCTAACCAATGACCTGAGTTATGCATGTAGAAGGGCTTATACGCTTCGTCAGTAATTAGTGTATTAACATCACCCGATAATAAGCCCAGCTCACATAATCCTGACGTTAAAACACGAACCATTCGCTGCTGGACCTCATGCCAGGCAATCCCTGGTTTAATCGCATTGATCCCTATTTTTTGAGCCTTGAGTACCAGTTCATAAATCGCTCGTTGCTCCGGACTATAATGACCACTCACAGGAAATGTTCTAGTAATGTCTGCAGCATAATTTTGATACTCACCTCCCGCATCAATTAGCACCAAATCTCCCTCACGCAAGGGTTGATTGTTATCCGTGTAATGTAGAATACAGGTATTGGCGCCACTACCTACAATCGGATCATAGGCAACACTACGACAGCCTCCTTGAGTGAATTGATGAAGAAGTTCCGCTTCCAATTCATATTCGTATTTGGCTTGACTGCAAAATTTCATGGCGCGTATGTGAGCATTAACAGAAATCTCTGCTGCTTTACGCATTAATTGAATTTCTGCCTCACTTTTAAAAAGGCGCATTTCACTAAGAATCGGTTCTAAATCAAATATTCCTTCGGGGGCTTTTACTCCCCGTCGAATTTGTCCTTTTACTTTATCAAGTGCTTCAACAATACGCTTTTCATAAGCAGGATGACGACCAATCGCAAAATATAGCAGTGTTTTATTTTTAATAATTTCAGGTAAATGCTCATCCAATTCATCAATTGAGTAAGCTTTATTGACTCCGAGAATATCGCAAGCCTCAGCTTGCCCTAGACGTCTACCAGTCCATTGTTCTAATGCTTGGTTTCGCGGACGATTGAATAGATAGCTTTCGCCTTTGTCACCGGCGATTACAATAAGCAATGCATCAGGTTCATTAAACCCAGTCAGATAATAGAAATCACTGTCTTGACGAAAACGGTAATGAGCATCTCCATTCCGTAACACCTCAGTCGCAGCAGGAATAATCGCCAAGGATCCTTGTGGTAATTGAGCGGCTAGTTGCTGCCTTCTTGACTGATATTCTTGCTTTGTAATCATCTTACGTCCTTCTCATTGTAGTGTTTTACTAGTGGGTTGTATTAGACGAGTTGCGATTCCCTGCTTCTTCTAATAAATCCCCATAAATTTTCAAAACTGCCATACGGGCATACTCGCTAACTTCAATAAGGGCTTTCTCATCTTCCTCATCTACTTCTAGCGACTCATAATCCAGCTGAGCAAACTCAAGCATGTGATGTAATGCTTCCTGTGCCTCTTCTTCCTGAAGTTGCTCATAGCTTATACCTGCCATTGTTATACCTTGAGTGAATCCTTCACACCACTCACTGAAAGCTTGAGCACGAGCAATTAGAGACTCTTCATCTTCAGGTAAGAGTAATTGAAATTCAAAATCAAAATTAGCAAGCTGTTGTTGGCTAATTAAAAAAACATCAAACATTGCCATGGCCGCGGCTCGGTTTGCATCATCTTTTTTATTTTTTAACATTAAAGCTCTTAAATAAGCCTCACCCTCTGCTGTAGCTCCGGCACATAAATAGCCGCACATAATTCCATGCAATTCGCTTCCAGAAATGGGTAAAGCCAACACTGAAATTGTATCTACGAACGTCTGATACGCCGGGAGATGGATAGCTTTATTTTCGATAGACATAATAAACTCATTTTAGCAAATAATTAGGTTGCATCGACATCTACCCCAGAATGACAACCTATCAATAAATCCTAATCATAACTGATTTGCCGGATCAAACCAAAATTGTTACTATTTAAGCAGCACTGTCACATTGTATAGGCCAGGAAAATGACTATTTCGAAATCGTGCTCGATTAAATTAATGAATAAGTACTATGAAGTTAAATGCCCTGACACTGAAGTGGAAAATCTTCAGCAGGCAGCCGACAAATTGAATGAGCATTTGTTAAACAATAAAAAGAAATTTAAACAACTCGATGAATTTCAAACGCTTTTATTAGCGGCATTAAATGTCAGCCATGAATTAATAACATGTCAACGTCAACAAGAACAACAGCGTCTGCAGGTAACGCAGTTTATCAGCTCACTAGAAAATAAAATCCATCAAGTGGTGCATGGTAACCTTACCCAAGATCCCCAAACCGATTAAACTGAAATCCCATTTCATGACATATCATGAAATGGGACTGCCTAACTCTACAAAACTTCCACGATTTACTATACTTAAATTTACAAGTTGAAACTTTGAAGTTCTCGCTTGCTAATCGGAAGGATTAAACTTTTCTTGTATATTGTGCACTGCAAAATAAAGGGAGATTATCATGCAACAGGATTATATGTCTAACTGGACAAACATTGTGAATCGGATGCAACGGCCTTTACAAGCAATAATGGAATTAAACACCCGAACCTTACAAAATATTAGTTATCTCAAACCTGAAGATTTATCAAAAATACGAAAACCTGAAGAACTTTTGGAAAAACAAATGCATGTTTTTGTTGAAAATGGTCATAAGGCATTGGATTACATGCAAAAAAGTTTTGCTATTTTTGAAGAAAGTTTATTGTCAATGTCAAAAGAAGTTAAAGAGCGGACAGAAGAAACCACTCGCCAAGCTAAAGACGTGATGACAAAAGCAAAAAATAATTAGCCCAATCAGGAATCAGGTTACTCGTGTTATTGACTGTTAATAACACGAGTAATTTATTTTTGTGAAAAAAAACTGTAAATCATAAGGCAGACTAGTGCTCTTTAATGGCTTGGTGTTATAATGCAATTAACCCGACAGCGAGTGATTTATGAACCAATACTCGCATATAGGGGTGCGTCCTGTAGCCGGTGTTGTGCAAGCCCACTTTGAGTGGGAAGCCTGAGCCGTCTCATCTGCCCCCCACCTGAACCCCAGGGTTCAAAATCTTAGACTGTCGGGCTATTCCCATTTATTGCTGCAATGCAGCTCCCATTCCCTCATAATCAGTCACGAGTTCACCAAGACGCCCTTGTTTTAATGCTAAATACTCCCAAACACCAAACTTGGTAGTAGCTCCCGTAATTTCATCAATTTTTTTTACAGCAGCATTGCACTTGGTTTCTCCAGAAAAACCAAAAAAACGATCCGCGCCATTCCTGCGCTCCTTGTTATAAACCTGAAGACAAAAAATATATAAAATTGCATTTATTAATGCATGCTGCTCTTTAGACATCATCATTTCTTGCCGCTTTACGGCAGCAGAAAAGCTTAGTGCGGCGGCATACGAATGATTTTCCAAGGATGTGAAATTATCCAGTAGCTGCTTAGCACCTTTTATAACTGCTTGCTGCTTGTCATCTTCAGAACATTGCTTCAATAAAATTTTAATCCAAGGTACCTGCTCTAACTTTTTTTTAAATTCAGTGCAATTTTTAGGGAGTAGCGTCGCTAATGCAGTGATATTCGCATTGGTATTCCATTCGCGAGGATCAATATAATTTTTATGGGTAATAAAGAACAGTTGCGATGCAGAAATTTGCTGCGTTAAATATTGAATAGTCGCGCTTTCGGAGAGGCGCTCTTCATCCGTCGTTAATAAACGATATTGGCATAGCAGAGGTAATATTTCGAGTTGCTCAGCCGTGCAATAATGATGAAAAATGTAAAAAAGAATACTTAGCATAGTTACAATACTCTGCTGTTTTTCTTTTTCATACATATGGCTTTTTCTTGCAATTATCTCCTTAGTTAATTTTCCTAAAGGATAGTTATTGACGGCTTCCTGGCTCGTATAACTCAGCATACGAGTACTTTCCTTTAACAAATTTAATACGTTGGCACAATTGACTACCCCGTCACTTGCTGAAAATCGTTTAGCAAGCTCCTGATAACGTTGAGGATGATCAGCATCCTCCCAGCCTTCTTTTTTCAAAGCCTCTTGAAAATCAATCCAGGGCTTCACCCGTGGTGACGTTTGCCAATCACTAGACGGCAAAGTGGTTGTGACTGATAACCAGAAGTCTTCCAACAATGGATATATTTCCTTTTTTAACGCCAATATTACTGACAATTTTTCGTGCTCTAGATCTTTTGATAGATTCACCAATGGTTTTATTAAATCCTGAATACTCTTAACCTCTTTCGAGTCAATAGCTGTGCTTAATTTTTGGATAGGGTCTTGTAGCGAAGGCATGGATATTGATTTTTCCTGCCAGAGATCTTTTAATGAATTCACTAAATCCTGAATACGTTCACTATTTTCGGGGTATTTAGTAGCACTTAATTCTTGGACAGTTTTTCTAACTGTTGATATTGATGCGGATTTTTGATGCTCCAGATCTTTTAATAGATTCAGTAAATCCTGAATACGCTCGCTATCTTCTGGATCTCTAGCTGCGCTTAATTCTTGAATAGCTTTTTTTAAAACTTCAAATTCCATAATTCACTCCCTGAAAACCTACGCTACTTATCGATCAACTTTTGATATAAAAGTTTCATAATAGAGCCAAGTGCATCTAACTTAACAGGTATTTCTGGAAGTGCAAATAGTTTTAGCGGGATAGATTATTTAGGCAGTTTTTAACTGCTCTTTTAGCATTAATAACTGATCACGAACCTTCGCCGCTTGTTCGAATTCCATATTTTTTGCATGCAAATGCATCTGTTTCTCCAGGACTTTAATTTCTTTAGCAAGCTCTTCTGGCGACAGTGGCAAATAGAGGGCTTTGCGTTCTTGAACTTGTGCTTTACGCTTGGTGCTATAAGCACCTTCCATAATATCTTCCACCGATTTCCGTATACCCTTGGGTGTGATGCCATGCATTTTGTTAAATTCGATTTGCTTATTACGGCGACGATCAGTTTCGTCCAACGCTCTTTGCATTGAACCTGTCACATAGTCAGCATAAAGAATGGCACGACCATTCACATTACGAGCAGCTCGACCTATCGTTTGGATAAGGGAACGATCGGAGCGCAAGAAGCCTTCTTTATCGGCATCTAATATAGCCACTAAAGCGACTTCAGGCATGTCTAAACCTTCACGCAACAAGTTAATGCCAACCAGAACATCAAATTCACCTAATCGTAAATCTCTGATAATTTCCATGCGCTCAACCGTATCGATGTCCGCATGAAGATAACGCACTTTAACCCCATGTTCGTGCAGATAATCAGTTAAGTCTTCCGCCATTCGCTTTGTAAGTGTAGTGACCAAAACACGCTCCCCCTGAGCAACCACCAGATGAATTTCCGATAACAAATCATCAATTTGGTTTTTAACTGGCCTTACAAAGACATGAGGATCAACCAATCCTGTTGGCCGCACTACCTGTTCAGCAATATTATCAGCATGCTCGCGCTCATAGGGACCAGGAGTTGCTGATACATAGATTGTTTGTGGTGAGCGCCCTTCAAATTCTTCAAAACGCAAAGGGCGATTGTCCAATGCGGAAGGAAGACGGAAACCATACTCAACCAAAGTTTCTTTTCGTGCCCTGTCTCCGCGGTACATACCTCCAATTTGCGGTACAGTGACATGGGACTCATCGATAATGAGCAATGCTTCAGGGGGTAAATAATCAAATAACGTGGGTGGTGGTTCACCCACTTTACGCCCCGATAAATACCGAGAATAATTTTCAATTCCCGAGCAGTAACCAAGCTCCAACATCATTTCAATATCAAAACAAGTCCGTTGTTGCAGACGTTGCGCTTCCAGTAATTTATTTTGCGCAGTAAATTCAGCCAAACGCTCTTGCAGCTCTTCTTTAACCCAATCTATAGTTTGTAAAATCCGCTCACGAGGCGTTACATAGTGGGTTTTTGGGAAAATAGTGACACGAGGTAAGCGCTGTAAAATTTCACCTGTTAATGGATCAAATCGAGCGATATTTTCTACTTCATCATCAAAAAGTTCTATTCTAATGGCCTCTTTTTCAGAATCCGCGGGAAAAACATCAATAACATCACCATGGACCCGAAACTGACCTCTATCCAAAGATTGCTGACTGCGAGTGTACTGCATTTCTGCAAGTCGTTTTAAAATTTTCCTCTGATCGCATTGTTCTCCGCGGGAAAGATGTAATAACATACGCAAATAGGAATCGGGATCACCCAGTCCATAAATCGCTGAAACGGTTGCAACAATAATGGCATCTTTGCGCTCAATTAATGCCTTCGTGGCTGAAAGACGCATTTGCTCAATGTGCTCGTTAATGGACGCGTCTTTTTCAATGAACGTGTCTGAGGCTGGAACATAGGCTTCGGGCTGGTAATAATCATAGTAAGAGACGAAATATTCCACGGCATTATCAGGAAAAAAGGTTTTGAACTCGCCATAAAGCTGCGCTGCCAATGTTTTATTGGGCGCCATAATAAGCGTTGGCCTCTTCATTGCCTGAATAACATGAGCAATGGTGAACGTTTTTCCCGAACCTGTAACGCCCAAAAGAATTTGGCGTGCTAATCCGGACTCTACACCCTCGATTAGTGAAGCAATGGCTGTTGGCTGATCACCTGCAGGCTGGTAATTTGCATAAATTTTGAATACATTTTTCATAATATAAACTATAACCGATCAATTCGATTTTGTGAGCATTCGCGAATCGTTTGGTCAGAAATATACCACAGGAGTTTCAAGATGGATATCGCACTGGCGAAACGCATGCAAGCTGTTAAACCTTCTCCAACCCTTGCAGTAGCTGCGAAAGCTGCAAGAATGCGGGCAGAGGGGCTTGATATTATTAGTTTAGGCACTGGTGAACCAGATTTCGATACTCCTCAACATATTAAAAATGCAGCCGTTGCTGCTATTGAAGCAGGCTTTACCAAATATACAGCTGTCGATGGTATTCCTGAATTAAAACAAGCAATCATTAATAAATTTAAACGAGATAATGACCTGAATTATCAGGCGAATCAAATTTTGGTCTCCGTCGGTGGTAAGCAAAGTGTTTATAACCTATGCCAAGCTTTAATTGAGGAAGGGGACGAAGTTATTATTCCGGCACCCTACTGGGTTTCCTATCCTGATATCGTTTTGTTGGCAGGGGGAACACCCATCATTATTCCAACCACGCCAGCAGATCGTTTTAAAATTTCAGCCGCACAACTTGAAAAAGCGATTACCCCAAAAACAAAATTAGTAATTTTAAATAGTCCTTCCAATCCTTCAGGAGTTGCCTATTCATTAGAAGAATTAACCGCATTAACCGATGTTTTAATGAAACATCCGCATGTGTTTATTGCAACTGATGATATGTATGAGCATATTCTTTGGACACAACCTTTCGCCAACGTACTTAATGCTTGTCCCGCATTATACTCTCGTACTATTGTTTTAAATGGGGTGTCTAAAGCTTACTCCATGACAGGTTGGCGCATTGGTTATGCTGCAGGTCCTGCACCACTTATTGCCGCAATGACAACAGTTCAGTCTCAATCTACCTCGAACCCTTGTTCTATCGCTCAAAAAGCGGCTGTTGCAGCCTTAAATGGTGGTGATGAAACTATCAAGGTAATGGTGGCAGCCTTTCAAAGTCGACATGATTATATTGTACAACGCATGTATGACATACCAGGCATTGAAGTGATTCCGGCCGATGGAACCTTTTATAGTTTCCCTAATGTTCAATCAATTATTGAAAAACGTGGCTTTGCAAATGACATTGAATTTGCCGATAAGTTACTTCAAGAAGTAGGGTTGGCTCTTGTTCCGGGCTCAGCGTTTGGTAACGAAGGATGCATTCGTCTCTCTTTTGCAACCAGCATGGAAATTTTGCGCGACGCAATGGATCGCCTGCAACGCTTTTGTAGTTAAGAAAATGTTGCTTAACCATGAGCAAATGGTTAAGCAACTTTCTTTAAGCCCTTACTTGTTTGCACAAATAACGAATTGCGCTTTAATAGTGTCAAATAAAAATACTCAATAAAAAAAATATGCACGATACACTTGATCCTTGAGAAAAATAGCATTAAGATGCCACCTTATTCCCCGGTAGCTCAGTCGGTAGAGCGGATGACTGTTAATCATTAGGTCACAAGTTCGAGTCTTGTCCGGGGAGCCAACTCTAGTATGGGTTTTGGCAAAATTCAATTAAACCTCAGCAAGCCTAATTTCCTGACCTGCGTTAATAAGCTGTCCTGATTTTTCCTGAGTGCTGTCAAGGACTTTTCACCAGCAGACAAGAAAAATAAAGACCATGGGGAAGATTGCCTTACTTTACCTGTCCGAGAAGCACGTGTTTTCCCTGACCATTAGCCAGCAAATAAGCCGCCTCCCCAGCTTCTCTGGGATCCATTTGACTGAGTTCATCAAGGATAAGCAATCCATCATTATGTAATGATGCCAAGCCTTCAAGCACCATTGCTGGTGCTTCGCCATAAACGACAATAAGATTGTGGGTTTCCTCAAACAGAGGCAGCTAGACTCAATGCAGTGCTTTTGCCTGATGAGGATGCGCCTCTGAAATGAAAACCTCCAGAGTCTTCGCCAATAATCTTTGCCAATACAGTTGCAAGAGCTACAGATACGGCAAAGACCATCTTGAATTGCCTACCCTTGATAGAAACTGCTGGTTCACTGGCATTGGAATTCTGGAATACAATCTTCTCTGTTGATTGCCCTACACATTGGGATGCTGTTACAAAGACATCGCCATGCCAACCCAGTTTATCAACACATCGTGTACGTGTGTCTACTGGAAAGACTTGTAAATAGAAGGCTAACAAATCGCGAGCAGTTCTATTGGGAGAAATACTCAATCCCAATCTTGCCAACTCTCGCCTCACATCAGAGGCATCACCCTGCAACAAAGCCAGGGGCATTGCCCACTGATGAGTTATCCCATCATCATCCTGCCATTCCAGCAAACGACCCCATTCACCCCGGGTTTTGGCAACGACATACGATGGTGCGCATATCCACCGAGGAGGTATTGGGTGCTGCTTTGTATTGGGTAATTCAATAACATAATTTTGTGACATACATTATTCTCCAAACAACAATCAAACCGCCGGAATGAATGAAATTCATTCTGACAAATTTTAAATTTATGCGTTCTCAACGAGCTGTAACTGACCTTCGTTACGGGTTCAGTAATAAATTTTTTGTTGTTGGAGAAAATTGAACACATCGCTTTTTCGGTACAACACCTTGCGACCAATTTTTAAATAGGGAACACCACCACCCGTCCAGCGGTTACGTTCAAGTAACTGGGTGGAACAGCTTAATACCGCAGCAATCGTTTGTTGATTAAAAAGCGCAGAATGTGACGCTGATTCGAATTCGTTTAATAGATGTAAACGGGATGTTTTTTTAAAGTCATAGGAAATTCCTCAGTTGTTTACTCCTCAGCCAAATGCCGAGAGGTATCTTCCTTGGATAATTGATTGATATTCTTTTTTCCTATCCTTTGACTTCCAACTGCCTACATTTTGTAGGAACATCGGGCTTACTCCTTAAGCTTGGAAAAAGTCTCGTATTCCCTCAAAGAATGTCAAGCACAAAAGATCTAATTCAAAAATGTGTATCGAACGATATGATTGATAACGAAATTGCTCAATGTCCCAAATGCCCTACCAAAGAAGCTCAAGGTTGGGGCGGCTAAAAGCCAGTAATGGCGAGGGTGTCCCCATGTCCCACATGTCCCACATTTTTTTCATACCAGGCAACTGATTAATTAATTTTACACTCAGTCTAAGAAGCCCTGTTTAATCATTTGGAGCATATTGCTCGCCTCCTGGTAATTATATTGAGCCCTGGAAATAGATAATACTAGTCCATTTTTTAATTCGTCATTATCAAAAAAATCCTTCAGGCGACTACTTGTTTCTATGGACAAATTTTTTAAATCACGACCTAAAAGACGACATCCACTCAGCGTGAAATCAAAGTTTTGATTGAGGAGATCCTGATTTTCTTCATAAAGCCTATTTTCATTGCCGAAGTCAAAATAGTTGGCAATAATATAAGCAAAATCACTGGCATCTTTTTGAGTTCTTCTGCTAACCCATGCAAAAAGCTTCAGAAGAACCAACCCCATTGGAGAAGCAACTTTTATAGTAATATCCCTAATTGTGATTTCGATTGCATGCTTAAATGTATCTTCAAACCCAACCAGACTAAATTCTATATCATAATCTGGTGGCCATTTTAGATTTGAGCTTTGTTGCTTTATCTCACCAAATGGAACAATGTCCAGCCAGCCATATTTTCTAGATATGATACGAGGTTCAAATTTTTCATCGACAGTAAAGTCACCGTTATTAACTAATGCAGCTTTAATTTTATAGAACTCTTCCCAATTTCTGCAGCATACAGCAATATCCGTATCCAGCGTTTTTCTTAAGTCTACCTTTCTATCAAAATAGGCTAGGAGTATATCCCTCGCTTTAGCTCCAATTAAAAAATACGAACAATCATTCTCAAGAGTAATCTTGTTAATCAATGAAAATAATTCAATATCGTTAGCCGAGATATTACTCCACCTGTTTTCTAATGAACTTGTCATATATCATTTCCGCTGTTTCTTGAGTTCTTTCATCGAGTGAGCTTAATAAATCGGCATAAACCAAAATGAATGGCACATGGTTTTCTTTATAATTTTTGGTACCAAAATTCCAGAATTTTTTTATTAACTCTATGTTCCCATTGCTTTCTTTTTTTAATCTGCATTTATATTGTAATAGTGGTAATGCATCATCTGCATAAAGTGTAATTATTTGGGGGCTTAGATAATGAGTTAACTTGGCAGCAGCTATTTCTCCTCCCCAAAGAAAGTTAAATTCACAGGGATTTGTTTCTTTAAGCTGTTCCAGATTATCTGTTGAAAATGTATCGATTATTAATTTTGGTCGTAATTTTTCAGCATAGCCAACACACCATTTACTTAATAAGATATCTTTATTAACCAAATGCTTTTCACCACGATTTTTTTCTATTATATATCCATGCTTTTCTAAAATTAAAAGTGTTTTGCTAACACTTCCTAATGCCACATCACTCATTTTAGCAAGCTCACGATAGGTATGCTCTAGCGGTTTTTCAATGACCAGCAATGTAAAAATAAGTTTTATGCTGGCAACACTCAGTGTGAATCGAGTGATATTCGATAGACTTTTCTTCTGAGGCATTTCTCCTTTAATAGAGATGAATACAGGGGGAGAGTTTATATACATATTGCCGGAAAAATCAACGTACTCAATATTCGCTTTTTGCAATTTATCAGCTAGAGTTTTATTTATGTGGTTGCTAATTAAAATGCTTTTTTTATTTAAATGTTGCATATATTTAACGATAGCACCAATATTCGAATTATCGATATTGCCAACCAGTTCAGGCTTATAAATTAGCTTATTATTCTTTTCAATTTGGAGGGTTAATTGATTTCGTTTTTCATCAAATTTACATTGAAGCTTTGATCTATCCTTTATGATCGACAATAGTTTATCTATATTCATCACAATATCCTCTGTGCCTTGTTCATAATTATATCTTGTTCAAAAAAAATGAACAACATAAAAAAATGAACACATGGATTTTGTGATTAGGGTAAAACGTTGACTTTATCATTTTAGCTAGATGCATATAAGGTTGAATATCTAATGGACTGGAACTAATCTCTGGTTTTTAACCTCGACTTTGCCATATAGCACTATTCGATAAAGTAATGGAGATACCAAAACCATGGGCATGCGCGTATTTTTAATGTTTTCCAGTTTGGATTGCTATTTTCTCAATCGAGAAATGTTACCTTTAGCGTTCCCATTCGCTCCGCGAGCTTGTTTTGAGTTAATCCGGCTTGTTGACGCATCGAAAGTAATGAATTAAGCAATGCAAACTCTGCAAAAATTTTCATGTAAATGAAGCACTCATACCCAGCTATGCTGTAAGGTATATGTGTTACTTTTCGCCAATCAGGAAAATAAAATCAGTCAATCAGGCCAATTAGATCTGTGGACCAGCTCCTTGCAATTAAAGATGCTTCTTTCTCGATTGAATCAAACTCTGTATATTCCAATTCACACTTAAATGTATATAAAAAAAATTTAATTGACCGTATCTTTTGATAGCGACTTTCAAACATAGGTAAAACCCATATAAATAAATACATTGAGATTAGAAAATAAAAAAATAAAATATGCACTCCAATGATTAATTCCCAAATGGTTTCCCCAAGTATAAAGGTAGCAATAGCTATGAAAGCACCTGCTATTGGGTGTTTATAAAAAGATGAACTGCTGTTAGATTCTAAAAGCTAAAAGGCGTCGCATTCTGCCAAGGATTTATTCAGAAAATTTTTTTCATAGACTCTATCTTGCTGTAAATTTTTTTTTTTGAATATAACTTTAAGCTGAGATAACGGCGGTTTAATAATTTGTGAGTCTTAGGTGGGACAAATGATGCATAGTCTTTATCCATTGTATGGAAAACCGTATAGAGCTGGAAAAACATTGATAGCGCTAATAACAGAAAAATCGCTTCATGAACTGTGAAAGATAAATAACACAATGAGATTATAAAAATCCAACTTATAAGAAACATAGCCTTTCGAAAGTTGTTCTTACAAACAGTTTCTCTAAGAAAATACCAATGATTAAATTTATTGAATAAGTCATATAAATAACATAGATTTTCCATTTATCCCTGGCCTAATTATGTGGTTTATCTGGGCATTATAACGATTTCTTAATTTTCTTAATGCCACCATTCTGGGGATAACATAACGCCCATACAAATGATTCTCGGCTTACATCTCTACAATGATCCGAAACCAGCCATTTTTTGTAATTTTCTAGCATGCCATGCTCCTGCAGAATTCTCTTGAATCATCTGCATTAATACGCAAAATGCGTCCCTAAGGCAATTGCGAAACAGACTGTTTCGCATGAACATCTCCCTGTTGAAATTGGATTTCTATTACTGTGGCCGATGATTGGACACCCATACACTTTAAAAAATAATCGGTACTCTGCTGCATTGGTTTTCTCAACCGCTCGACATCAGTGACAATGTATCCCGCAGTAATATCACCGCTCATTTTATGGTTCATCAATCGCTTTAGCGCATATGCTGAGATATCCAGACACTCAGCAATGGTAATAAATGTTCGTCTTAAATCATGTACTGTAAAATGAATGCCTGAGAGCTTGGTTACATTGGCCTAAAAAAACCTGGAGGCCTTATAAATAAAGGGTTTTGTGGATAATTTAAAAGTTGGTAAAAGTAGTTAAAAGCCGTCATTTTATAACTGTTAACCATTAGGTCACAAGTTCGAGTCTTGTCCGGGGAGCCAACTCCAGAAACAGTTTTAGTAAAATCAAAATTTGTTCTCATTCTTTCTGGGGACACTTATCGGAAAGTGAGTCATGGTTACGGATTAATAAATGACCACAATCCGATACCATAAAGTCAAAAAATTAAATAGATATTCGTGGTCGCTTCTTATTGCTTTTATTTGTGCAGCATTTGCGATGCAGTACCACACAGCCAATATTTCTGCAGACTTTTTTCAAATACTCCCTTTAATTATTATTGCTGTTTACTGTTGTGAAAAATTAGCGCCTCTGGTCAATCAACCTAAGCACTACCTCGAAAAATCCAAATTATTTACATGAGATTTATTTATATTAAGCATTAGCTTCTTATTCGCTTGCCTTCTCTCACTAATATTTTCATATAATAACAGCGAGTAATAGAATGGTGGTCGCTGGTTATTTATTTCATTACTCTATATGGTTTGCTATTTTCTCTATGTTCCTCAGCTATAAGTCTTTTAATAAAAAATCATAAAGCATATACAATAATTTTTTCACTTATAATCATAGTATTGGTCTCAATGGGGCAATTTGTTCCTCGTTACATATTTATTCCATTAGCGGGGAACATTGAAACTTTCTACTTAACTACCTATTCACTACTCATATTTCATTGTTTATTCGCTTTGGTGAGCTTTGGGGCAAGCCTTAAAAAATCTGCAACCTGCTTAGGATGCTTATGCATCCCTCTGGCTAGTGGGTGTGCGCTTTGCCAAAGCAATCTGTTTAGTAAATAAAACACTTTAAATTGCCGCTTATGGCATTAGCAATACTTTTGTTTTCGATGATTTATGGTAAAATAATGAACACTAGATTGTTTGGAATGCAGTATGATGTTTTTAAAAAACTTTAAATGCTCATCAATAATACTATTACTATCCGCTTATTTGTTATCTAATGTTTCTATAGCTAATACTGCTATAGACGAAAATATGAAACCATACGTCATTGAATTTGCTAAAGCAGAATACCAAAAAATTAAAGAAAATCACAAATTAGCACCACAACAACAATTATATCAATTGAGCATGCCTTTATTAGCCTTAGCTACTTTAAAAGAAACCAGCGACTACGAGAAAATATTAGTTGATATGGAGCAAATTTTAAGTATGGAATCAACAGCATCTCAAATTGAAAAACCATGGCAGTTATGGATGATGGGACGCATCGCTGTTGCAGCAAAATTAGCAGGTGATGCAGAAAAATTAAAGCAAATTAAAGGAAAATTAACCACGCAATTATTTGAAAATGACAACAAAGATGTAATAACAGGCTGGGCATTTGCTTACCTTGCTTCGCTCGATGAAGAGTCATATCAAAAATGCAGAGAAAAACTCTTTGAATATAAAAAACTTGAAGAGGCTCAATATATTAAAGCTCCTGAAAAAGAGGCAAGTAGTTATGTATGGACATTGGTGATGAATTTGTACGCATCAGCGAATGCTGGAAAAGAAGATTATGTAATTTATCTAACAGAACTAAAAGAGTTAACTGATAAGAAAACTTTACAAGATACAAGCTTATTGGTTCCTGAATCAGATTACCGCCAATGGCTAGTAAGTCTTGAGCGTTATTCATTTGCAGTCATGAAGGATCAAAGTAGTTTGGATGAACTTACGGCCATAAATAGCCCTAAAGTAGATAGCTTTGATTCGATGTTGGGATGGGCTAATACACTGATAATGCCAGAACCACCCACTAAATAATGCTGAGAATCCTCATCGATTTCACAGCTATGAATCCATTACAGACATTACCCAATATCACTAGCTAGCAAAGAATAAAGAAAAAACCACCTGTCGCTTTGTGTCAACCATGCTACGCGCCCTGTGGATTATTTAAATTAAAGTGGGGTGGGAACTGAGTTTGTTAATTCAAGCAACCGAACCAACTCAACTAACAATCGCGATTTAATTGCAAGAAAGTGACACTTTCCGTAGGTTTAGAAATTTTCGCCACTTCACTATCGACTAGTCCATCGCCTTGACCCAATTTATTGAAGGCTCTCAACTCCACCCAATCTACCATTTCTTAATGTTTAAATGCTCGATTAACTCAACGATGTTTTCTCGTAGTGCTTTTTTTTAAAACGTCAACCGCATTGTTCTTTTGTTCAAAACTCTCTGCAGAGAAAGAAACCACAGAAATTTTTAAAAAGTAGCGGAGTTGGCCAAAAACCTGTTCAGAAAACTAAATGCAATGTGGGATTTCGTTTGAAAGAGTTGGCACAACCTAAATGTATACCAAATATACAAATTATTCATTTTATGAATTATCTTCTCTGCCTTAAAATAAGTTATGTGTATTTTTTACACAGAATGAATCCATATGAGCCAAGTTGCATTTCTTAAAAATTCATACGAACCCGTTTAACCAGGAGATTAGCATGTTAACCGATAGCCAGATAAATACCTTATTAATTTTACGAAATCGCGAAGGGAATATTTTTTCTCAATTGCCAGACGAAATACTCTACCACATTTATAAAACAAAGGATGTGCCGAACAGTACTATCGCAAGATTAGTACAGGCCGTAGCTTACGGGAATCTTGATGTTGTAAAGACAATGCTCAATACCGATCCACGCTTGCTGCTTCAAGCAAGTCATGTTTCCCTACCGTCTGGAGACATGGTATCAAAGGTAACACCTTATGAATGTGCGCTGGGCGCCGGTGATGATGAAATGGCAAAGATAATAAGTTCTTATTTTGCTAAAATTAAGGGTGGCGAGAAAGAGCAAGCCCATCAATATGCCAAGTACAAATCGTCTATTGATAATATGCCACATCAACAGGTTTATGATTTTAAATCGTTATTTGAAATTATCAACAATAGCTCCCATGAAGACATTGCAGCTGCGCTCAACAAGGACTTTGAGTATCAAAGTGTTTTGAATGATGCTTTGGCAGAGTTTAGAGAAACCTTCCAACCCAGATGGATAAAAAAAGGCATGCATTTCAACTATGTAAATATGTTAAAAGTTCTGGAAATCTTTGATCTGGAAAGTTTGAAGGCTGGATTGTACTTTAAAGATGACAAATACAGATTAGGATGGCAACAAGTTTGTGGTTTCGTTATGAGAGGTCTACCTGCTTGCGACAGACAAGTCTTGGCTCAAGGACTTATCGATGTGGCTCTTAGTAAAAAACCGGTTATTCGATCATTTAAATGTCAATTTGGTGGCGGAGAAATTCCTGTAGTTAGCGATAATTCTCACACAGGACTCGGGTTTGATTATGCTATTAATGAACATGGAACTTTATCAAAAACTCGTCAAAGCTCGGATGTTTCTTTCTTTGTTGAGGTATTAGAAAAGTTCTATCAAACCAAAATGGAGAACTTGCAGAGCCTGGATATACAACCTGAGAAAGAAGAGGGCTATAGCCACGATGAACAAAACCGATTAGAAGCTTAACAAGGAGCTCCTGTATTAGATGAATAGACAGGAACTTGTTGTATTGAAAGTTAATCAGTATCAGGGGGAAAGGAAGCAAAGTCATCGTCAAAAGGATAATAGTCTTCTTTTTCCTCTTTGTTTTCCTCAATTTTATTATCAAGCTCACGAAAAAGCGCATCGATGTTATCAGCATTTTCCTCATTGCGTTCAGCTCTTTCCTTTCTTATTTTTTCCAGAGCTTCTTTTGATAAGATAGTCATTACTGCTCCTTTAATTGCGGCCTACCTAAAGCATAGCACTACAACCTTTAATTAGCTTTTGATTTGTCAAATCCTGGCGCTTTAATCTCGGATTTATTCAAGTTACCATATAGTAATCTTAATTTTCGAGAAACACATGCGCAGACTAAGCTTATTGGATAGTCTATTAGGTGAAATAGATGCGGCTTTACAAACCCTGATGCCACCGAAATCTCGGCTAAGCACACGTGTTACCCCGGCAATGAAGGTCGCTGAATGCGCATTAAATACCTCAGAAAAAAAACATATTGCAGGTCTTATGCGCGTTAATCATTCGGGAGAGGTTTGCGCACAAGCTCTTTATCGCGGCCAAGCACTTACAGCACAGCTTGTGGAAGTCAGAACACAAATGGCAAATGCCGCAGCGGAAGAAGTTGATCATCTTGCCTGGTGTGAGCAACGCTTGCATGAATTGGAGAGTCATCCAAGCTTATTAAACCCTCTCTGGTATTTTGGTTCTCTTATGCTTGGAATGGTGGCGGGGGCTGCTGGCGATCGCTGGAGTCTTGGCTTTGTTGCCGAAACAGAACGTCAAGTTTCCCAACATCTGCAAACCCATCTTCGGAAATTACCAGCCCAGGATAGCAAAACTAAATGTATTTTAGAGCGAATGCATGACGATGAAACACATCATGCTGATATTGCTATCGCTGCAGGCGCTGCAGAGTTGCCTGATTTTATTAAGAAAGTAATGAGTGCTGTGTCTAAACTCATGACGCATTCAAGCTACCACGTTTAGCCATGATGACTTTACTACTAATTTTTGCTGGATTTGCCCTTGTTCTGCTCAATGCTTTTTTCGTGGCGGCTGAATTTGGCATGGTAAAATTACGCCACACTCGCGTTGCCCTGATTCAAGAGGAATATCCCTGGCGAGGAGGAATTTTAGCAAAAGTGCATCAAAAACTTGATGCCTATTTATCAGCCTGCCAATTAGGAATTACACTCGCATCCTTAGGGTTAGGCTGGATTGGAGAGCCTGCCTTCACAAGGATACTATCTCCTGCCTTCGCCTGGTTAGGATTAGCTAATCCTACACTTAATGAGTTTATCAGCTTCGTTGTCGCTTTCTCTTTGCTGTCATTTTTACATATTGTAGTAGGTGAGTTAATGCCAAAATCATTAGCTATACGCCAAAGCGAGCAAATCTCCCTTTGGACAGCCCCTCCTCTGTATTTCTTCTATTGGCTGATGTATCCAGTCATCTGGCTTCTTAACACGTGCTCTAATTTTCTTTTAAAACGCTTAAGACTTGATGTTCTTCATCCAGGGGAGCAATCTCACTCCAGTGAAGAAATTAAATTGATTTTACGCTCCAGTGAAATACACGGCGAATTAACCCAACAAGAAAGCAGCATTCTTGCTCATACCCTAGAGCTGGGCGATTTACGTGCTATCGATGTTATGCGCTCTTATGATGATATGATCATGCTGCAAACGCCTGTGAAAAGCAGCGAACTCATCGAAATATTAAATCATTACCGCTACAGCCGTTACCCTGTCTATGACAAAGCCAAAAAACAAATTATCGGTATATTGCATGTGAAGGATTTGCAGATTTTATTGCATGAAGCCAAATCAAACACTGAGCTCTCTCTGAAAGAAATCACAAGACCTGTTCCGAAAATTTCCTATCGATTACCCGCCTTGGCTTTGCTTCGCCAATTTCAGGCAGGAATGCCTCATTTTGCCCTGGTCTATGGGCGTCGCGGCGCGATCGTTGGTTTTTTAACATTAGATAATTTATTGCATCTGGTAATAGGTGTTATTAAAGATGAGTTTCACAAAACCCAGGATGAATGGATAACTCATGATGATGGAAGTATTACTGTAAAAGGTGATTGCCCGTTATATACCATTGAAAGGGCTTTACAGCGTGACTTGTCTCTAGATACTGAAGAAGAGGAAGAGATGGCGACCATTGCAGGTTTAATTATTCATCGCTTGGGTAGAGCGCCTAAGCAAGGTGAGACCATTGCCTTTAGGGATTTTTTTGCCACCATAGAACGTGTGCAGGGAGCCCGTATTCGTCAGGTTAGAATCATGCCGGTTGTAGGCAATAAAATGTAACGGCATACTAATGAACTTACATTCAAATATCACCTGCTTCATAGGGTGAAACACAAAGGATTATCATGACAGCAGATACGTTGTTTCTCTTGTCCGTTATTATGATAGCCTTTTTATTTGATTTCATTAACGGCTTTCATGACGCAGCCAATTCCATTGCAACAATCGTAACAACTGGTGTTTTAACGCCTCGACAAGCAGTACTTTGGGCCGCTTTTTTTAACTTTATTGCCTTTATGATTTTTAACTTAATGGTGGCTAAAACCATAGGCAGTGGCTTAATTGATACGAGTATTGTCGATTCAAAAATGATCTTTTCCGCATTGATAGGTGCAATTTTTTGGAACCTCGTAACCTGGTATTATGGGTTACCTTCGAGTTCATCCCATGCATTAATTGGTGGTCTTGCTGGAGCCGCTCTAGCAAAAAGCGGTATTTCTTCGTTGAAGTTCTCAGGATTTATAAAAGTAATTGCCGGAATTTTTATCTCTCCTGCAGCTGGATTAGTGATCGGTTTTTTTCTCACATTCCTTTTTAGTCGTTTATTAAGAAATCACAGCCAGGAGACACAAAATAAACTATTTAAAGGATTCCAGCTTACCTCCTCAGCTCTTTTGAGTTTAACGCATGGCGGTAACGATGCTCAAAAAACGATGGGAATTATTGCAGTACTATTATTCTCTGCAAATTGGTTAGGCGATACCTTTTATGTGCCCTTTTGGGTCGTAGTTTCTTGTCACCTCGTTATTAGTTTAGGGACTTTGGCCGGTGGTTGGCGCATTGTCCACACTATGGGCACAAAAATTACTGAACTTAATACCCTTCGTGGATGTGCCGCGGAAACAGGCGCTGCCATCATGATTTTTGCTGCAACTCAATATGGAATTCCAGTCTCAACCACACACACTGTAACAGGTTCAATTGCAGGTGTTGGTCTTATTAATGGACTTTCCGGAACCTACTGGCCAATCCTAAGACGTATTTTTCTTTCATGGCTATTCACTATTCCTGCAGCAGCAGTTGTAGCAGCAGGACTCATGTTGACCATCGGTTAACATAGCCTATTATCTCTTCTGTCATAGTAAATAGAAAAATACCATATAAAATTGCACCTATGTATGCACAAAGGAGGATAACTCCATCTTTTTCAGCCAATCCTAAACCGAACAAAATAATTAATGAGGCAAAAATAAAATTACTCAATGGGATAGGAAGCAATAAGCAGAAACTTAGCGCCAACATAACCACACCATGTAAACGCTCTATGGCCGGACGGGTAAAAAATAGCAGACGAGGTTTTAATATTTTTTCCATATATCTTAAATAGGGAATGGTTTTATTGACCACTTGCGCAAATTTGGCAAACTCCAACCGTTGATTCGCTAATCGCTCTGGCAACCATAAAGCACGCCTAGCAATAATAATATGGATTGCGATAAAAACTATGGGCAAGCCAAAAATAAAAGAAAACCCAGGAATGACTGAAATAGGTAGCGCACTTGGCAAAGCAAAGAGGATAATGATTAAACCAAAGGCTTGATCACCAAACGTTTTTACCAGGTCGCCATAACTTAGGGATGCATCATGCTGATGTTTTTCAACAACACGCTCCAATAAATAACATATACTGGTCCGTTTTTTATTTTCCACGTTATTCAATTGCACCTCTTATCAATCTATTTCTTTTGCTGAATGTTAAGGGCGCTATGAAAGCGACTATAAAGCCAATACACAACAAGACCTATCAACATCCAAATGAAAAAGCGTAATAAACTTACCCAAGGTAAATTAATCATCAAATAGGCGCAACCAATAATTCCTAACACAGGAATTATTGGCATTAAAGGCGTCTTAAAAGGACGGGGTAATTCAGGATGTGTATACCGTAAAAAGATAACCCCAGTACAAACAATGATAAACGCAAACAAAGTGCCGACATTCACTAATTCAGCCAAATCATCGATAGGAACCAGCCCTGCTGCTAGCGACATGACAAGACCACATACCACAATAATTCTTACAGGTGTTTTGGTGCGGCTATTCGTCACTGCAAAAAATCCTGGTAATAAACCATCACGAGACATGGCAAGAAATACGCGAGTTAAACCATAGAAAAGGACAAGCATAACCGTGGTTAAGCCTGCTATAGCGCCCACGCCAACTAACGCTGCAACCAAGCGGTGTCCTAATAACAACATGGTATGACTGATCGGTGATGCGACGTTTAAGGTTGAATAATGCGTTATTCCTGTGAGTAAAAAGGAAACGACAATGTACAGTATGGTGCAGATCATTAAAGAACCGACGATCCCGATAGGCAAATCTCGTTGAGGATTAATTGCCTCTTCTGCCGCGGTGGATACCGCATCAAACCCAATGTAGGCAAAAAAGATGAGTGAAGCTCCTTCAATGACACCACTCCAACCGAAAGGCATAAATGGGGACCAGTTTGCTGGCTTAATCTCGGTTAATGCAATGGTAATAAAGAGAAAAATAACGAATAACTTGATTAATACCATTAGGTTATTAAATCGCGAGCTTGATTTAACGCCCCAGGATAAAAGAAAGCCAAGAATGACAATAATGGCAAACGCCGATAAATTGAATACACCACCCCTTGCGGGACCGTGCAATAAATCAGTCGGCAATTGTAAGTGAATGGAACGCAAAAAATCGTTAAAATAACCGCTCCATCCCACAGAAACTGCTGAAACGGAAATCGAGTATTCTAATAATAAGTCCCAACCAACAATCCAGGCGATGCACTCACCAAATCCAGCATAGGCATAACCATAAGCACTACCACAACCACCCACGGCGGCTGCCAATTCGGCATAGGACAATGCGGCAAAAGCGCAAGCAAAGCCTGCAATAACGTATGAAATGATAATAGCCGGACCGGTTTGTGTAGCCGCAACGATACCCGTAATTACGAAAATTCCAGCGCCAATAATTGCGCCCACACCTAAAAAAACCAGATCCAAAGCTGAAAGACATTTAGCTAAATGAGAATCTACATGACATAACTCATTAACTGCTTTTTTGCGAAACAAGTCCATGGTAGTATGCTCTTAAGATTGAAGGGAATAAACCCTCTCTAGCGTGTAATTCACTTTAGCATTAAGCATGCCAGGGTCCCAGTGACAGCCTAGAAAACCAATGAAAAAAATCCTAATTAGCTTAATTTTATTAACTTGTCTAAACGCAACCTATGCTGGTCAATACTCCGAAACTTGTTCTGGATGGCTTTCCTGGTTCCAACCTGTTTGTATTCGTATGCACCAGCTTTGGAATGAAGGGAATAATGAACTTTATGTTACTGGATATGCCTGGCATAATCGTTTCACTTATCCCTCCTATAAGGTCAAATCGTATAACGAACTCGCCTGGGGTGGTGGGTTGGGTAAAGGACTCTATGATGAGAAAGGTGATTGGCATGGTATCTATGCCTTAGCTTTTCTTGATTCGCATAAAAATGTTGAGCCTGCACTAGGTTACGCTTTTTTAAAAGTTGCACACTTAAGCGATAATACCCGTATTGGTGCTGGATACACTGTTCTAGTGACAGCTCGACCCGATATTTTAAATAATATTCCCTTTCCCGGAATTCTCCCCTGGATATCACTGAGTCATCGAAGTGTTACCCTCTCAGCAACGTATGTACCCGGCTCTGGAAGAGAAGGAAACGTATTGTTTATTCTAGGAAAATGGACATTTAATTTTATGTAACTTTCTTTGATTTAATTGTAAATTTATCTTGCAAGAAAGCCATGCCCTTGTTAGGCTGGCGGGGAACTATTACTAATGAACCAGGGAGTTAAAAACATGATGTTTAAATCCAAGCTTATCGCCTTTGCCGGCGCGTTGGTAATTGCTGGATCTTCCTTTGCAGGCTTTAAAGCACCTCCAGTTTGTCCCAATGTAGGTAACATTAAAGTTCAAGGCGTATCCAATGCCGAAGAATTAATGCCAAAATTTTATTTTGCTTATGAAATCAGTAATTATGACACCGAGAATACTTGGGTATTTGCCACTGGTCCATTTGAAGGTGACGATAGTGACACCGCATTAGAAGAAGCTAATAAAGCGCTTCGCTATTTATCCGGAAGTCCGATTGCTGAGCCTGATGAAGGCGGCTGGGTTTGTCTTTATGAAATGGATGAAGAGCATTTTGCCGTTGCATTACAATCAGACTCTATACCATCACCCTTTAAAATTCGTCGTTACCTGAGCAAAAAGCACTAAATTTGGTAACCACTATGTCGTACCGCGGTTTAACCGCGGTACCTAAATACTCCTTGCGTATCCGGAAAAATGTATGCAGCGATGTGATTGGTCTACAAAAGATGCCCTATACATAGCCTATCATGATAAAGAATGGGGTATGCCTGTCAGAGAACCACAAAAACTATTTGAAATGCTTATTCTTGAAGGCATGCAAGCAGGTTTAAGCTGGTACACGATTTTAAAAAAGCGAGACGCCATGCGCAAAGCCTTTTTAAATTTTTCGGTAGAAAAACTTGCGTTGTTAACAGACAAGGATATTGAAAAACTTCTTCAAAATGAAAATATCATTCGTAACCGATTAAAAATAGCCTCTGTACGGAATAATGCCCAACGTTTTTTAAGCATAGGACAACGAGAAAATATTGTTGATTATTTCTGGCAATTTACAGACGGCCAAGTCGTACAAAATGAAAGAAAAACATTAGCTGATGTACCAGCAGTCACTGCAGAGGCAACAGCGATGGCTAAACAATTAAAAAAGGATGGCTTTTCATTTATGGGGCCAACGACTTGTTATGCCTTTATGCAGTCAGTAGGAATGGTTAATGACCACCTCACCTGCTGTTTTCGCTGGCGTGAAGTACAAGACTCCATCTAGAAAGTTGATTTGCTTAATTTTTCAATAGTCGTAGCAATATCCTCCACATCACCCGAGTAATGGTAATAAATTCTGTTCTGATAACAATCTATGATGCATAAGGGTTCTAGAGCTTGATTGTCTCGTTGTTTTAAAATCCAATAAATTCCTTCACTATGGCTCTTTTGAATATCTTTAAGTAGATCAAGCATTTTGTTTTCTTCAAACTCAGCCTGCGTGCAGACTAACCCAGAGGCTTGACTGGTTACTTTAAATGCAAAATGTTTTTCTTTCATGATATCACCAATTTAAATACCTTTTATTACATCGGTTTATTGGAAATTCCTCATCTAAAACAAAATTCAAATTTTAACCCCTATGTTAAATATTATTACGCCCTAAAATCTTACTATTAGTATAGTTAGTTTATAATTAAAGCAGTTGAAGAATCTACATTAGCCAGAGGAGTTGGCTTATGAAAAGACTATTTATCCTATCTTTGGTTCTAATTTTTGTCAGTCTACCCTGTATGAGCCAAAGAATTCTTCTTACTAAAAAGCCTGTTCTTTTGGAGCCTAACGGTGAATATTACAGTTTTCCAGACAGCCATGGCCAAAATGCTACAGGCTATCATTTTGTCTTCGTTGGCGGTATTTATCGTGTATGCCATCTTAACCCTCATCCTCTGCTTTCAGGTTTAGACATGCTGCGTATCCATATTGAATTAGGGGAACAAAAATTTTGGTGGAATTGTTATGCTTATGACCCAAGATTTTTTGAAATTGATTTTTAATGAATGTTAATGCCATGCTGAAGGGCAATCATTAATATTCTCTTAATAAATAAATTTTACAATCACGATAACTTAAAATTTTTATGCCCAAGTCGTAATATGTTCGCAGTCAAAAAATTCTTCAATATTCCCAGCTCGCCTAAAAAGCAACGACGCAAGCAGGATTCTATTTCTGTACAGAATAAACTGCCTCAACCGGATATTGATACCTTCTTTGCGACCATCCGGTCTCCTGCTGACTTTCAAAAAGATGAGCGAATGGCAGACTTAGCAAATGTCGGCATAAAAAAAGCCTTAGGCTACCTACCTTTACAAAAGATCTGTGAGGCCGGGTATGACCTCTTTTCAATTGCTACATTTCTAAAAAAGAGAGCTTTATCGGTATTTATTATCCCTAACCCTCTCCCTGAAGAAATTTATGCTTATAATCCAGTTCTCGACAAATTCATCCATATCACCACTCGAAAAATGTATGAAGTAATTCCTAAAGGGGGTTTTTTAAGTATAAAATCGGGGGCTTTGGTAGCCTTTGACAAAAAAGCCATTGATGTCTTTTTAGAAGATAATGTCGAACTCATAATACAGCTCAATGAACAAGAAAGCAATGAAGCTAACAGATGGCCTATGGAATCAGCAGAATTTGTTAACATGCTATTTCGAAAAAACGCTAACTCAGCACAGATGAGTCACTTGATTCATTGTATTTATACAAGCATGCCAAACTATCCATTATCAAGTTCAGGTATGAGCAATAATTCCTAGCCACAGTATTCTGACTTCATGTAGGCTTCTTCTGTTAGCAACCCGTTTAGTTCATTTCGTATTTCTAACCAATACGATGCATTGTAGTGTTCACCTGCCCGTGGTTTTTTTACGGAAAGGCTTTCTTGTTTAAGCAATACATTAAATTCATCAAGCAAATAAGATGCAAATGAATGAAATTGGTATCTAGTATTTGGATCATTAAAAAGATTGTCCAGGTTTTCTATCATCTGGAGAAGGGTGCTTGCTTTAATGTTACTAAAACTTTCTGCCTTCTCCTGCCCAAATAAGCGATGACGCAACAAGCTAAACCATCCATTTTCTTCACGTGGATAAGTACCATGCAAATAGTGTTCATGATATTTCCTCTGAGCTTCCAGGATGGCCTCTTTAAGCCTGGAGACTAATTTATCTTCCGATTGTAACGGTACTGCTTCTTCTACCTGGCTAAAAAATGTGCCCTGTCCTTGGCCAAATCGCGCTTTTTTGCTTGGGAGTTTGCGAGCTTTAGGCCCCATTGGACGGGACAGGGTAGGATGAGCAAGCTTTTCTGGCACTGTTTCAGTAGCAATAACTTTACTCTCTTTTTTTTTAGGAGCTCCCCCAATAAATCCTTTTTTAAGCAATTCTTCTCTTCGAGCTGCCACCGATTTTTCTGGAGTTTCAAGCGTATTATTATCGGCCGTATGTTTCATTGCTTCTCTTCCTTAAGTTAATCAAATAGTGTAAACATCAATCCAGCTTGAACTTGCTTATTTTATTTGTTTAAACGCAACAATATGTTGATAAGCCTCATTAATTCTTTCTTCCTTGATTTCACCTTTTTTTACCTTGGCTTCTATAATATCAATAATTTCTTCAGGATCTTGTGGATCTTCAGAGAGCTGGTTCCCAAATAAAAGCATATCTGCGCCCGCATTAACGGCTAAAGTTAAAGCATGCTCTAACCCAAAATGTTCACTAATCGCTTTCATTTGCATATCATCAGTGATAATCACGCCTTTAAATTGTAACTGCTCACGCAAAATGTCCGTGAGTATTTTATGGGATAACGTAGCAGGCAAACCAGAGTCGTCCAATTTACGATTGACTATATGTGCTGTCATAATCATACCGCAAGGAGTATCACTGTTCAGCAAAAGCCTGTAGGGATCTAATTCATATTCCTTCCAGGAATCAGTGACATCCACAAATCCTAAATGGGAGTCAGCATTTGAGCTACCGTGACCAGGAAAATGTTTATAGGCACATTGAATATGATGCTGTAAAAAATCTTGTGAAAAGATAGTGCTGTAGAGAGCGACATCTTCAGGCTTGTCTGAAAAACTGCGCCCTAGCATACCAATAATAGGATTATCCGGATTGACATTAACATCAACATCTGGTGCAAAATCCAAGTTGAAACCAGCCTCCTCCAGTGTATTGGTCATTACAGTTGCCACTTCGTTAGCAGCTTCTGGGGTCATCTTACCTACATCAGCAGCTGAAACGGTTTGTGGAAAACCATAGTCTGCCTTGAGGCGATCTACAGCCCCTCCTTCATAATCCACTGAAATCAACAAAGGTAGTTGCGGACGATTATGCTTTTTATTCGCACTACTATTTGCTACCTGTAATTGTTCATTCAATTTTTTTACTTGAGCAGGGTTGGCGATGTTTTTATCAAAGGTTTTGGTGCGAAAGTTGTAATCAAACAAAATAACTCCGCCAATATTGTTTTCATCTATAGCTTTGGCAATTGGAGAAGAGTCGTTGAGCTCTTTACCTTCAAAGCCAATGATAAGCATTTGACCTATTTTATCACGTAAACTCGGCTGGTCAGCGCTGGCAATTCCGACGTTGAATAAACATAAGGTGAGCAAAATTTTTAGATATTTCATAATGGCTGGTGCTTTATTCCTGGCCGAACATGATAACAATTTGTGCAAAAAGGATCAAGAACGCCTTGTTTTTGCCATGAATAGTACAAAAGCAAGATTAAATATCTGGTTGGCTGGTGTGATCATTGACCATTCCTGACGTATGCTACACTAAAAGGTAATTGAGCAGCTTGGTCTTTCAGCAAGACTGTGCTATTTTTTCATTAAACTTTTCAGGATGATTAAAATGAAATCATTTATTGAGCAAGCTCAGTTTTATGCGGAATACCATCAGAAACCGATTACTCTTTACACTCATCTTGTGGGTGTTCCTTTAATTATCTTCTCTTTAATGATTTTCTTAGGGTTTTTCCATTTAATCGTCCCAGGAGTAATGGATACTACGCTTGCGGAAATCGCGACAGTTATACTCCTCATTTATTATTTCCTTTTAAATTGGCGACTCGCTTTGGTCTTAACCCCTATTTTATTTTTCCTGCTTTGGATAGCTCATCTTATCAGCTGGGCCGGCCCTACCAGCTTTGCACTCTGGATGTTTATCGTGACTTTCATCTCTGGTTGGGTACTACAATTAGGGGGACATTACATAGAGGGTAAGCGACCTGCCTTAGTGGATAACGTCTGGCAAGCATTAATAGCACCGTTATATCTAACTGCGGAAATATTTTTTAAATACGGTCGTATGAAAAAGCTGGAAACCGCTATTCACGGCGAGCCTACGCCTGTCCCAGTAAATACAGTCAATGCATCAGTGGAAAAACCGTCTGCTGATGACACCGTCTAGATATTTAAAAAGCTATGGAATTTCTAATTCCATAGCAAATTTTAAAGTTTAGTGATCACAAAACTATGATGGATGCGTTTACTACGCTTAAAATCCAAATCAATAGTTTCTGCACTAATATCTTGAACTTTGTATTTTGCACGAATAGAAGGCAACAGTTTGAAATGCCTAAAGTTAGTAGAGAAATACAGTATTCCTTCTGGATTTAACAGGCGCATAGCGGCATCAATTAATAGCTCTTGATCGCGTTGCACATCAAGAGTTTGTTGCATTCGTTTTGAATTTGAAAAACTTGGAGGATCTAAAAATATAACATCGAAACGATCACGGGTAATTTTTAACCATTCTAAGCAATCATAATGGACGAATTGATGTTTTGATAAATTGATATGATTAAGTTTAAAATTATCTTCCGCCCATTTTAGATAGGTTTTTGATAAATCGACGTTTGTAGTTAACGCACCTGCTAATGCCGCATGTACACTCGCACTTGCTGTATAGCAAAAGCAATTAAGAAAACGCACCCCTTTTTTTAGTTGTCCAAAACGCATACGTAAAGGGCGATGATCTAAAAATAAACCCGTATCCAAATAATCATAGAGATTAACTTTTAACTTTGCAGGTCCTTCATCGACGATTATCTCGTGTTTAATTTGATTCATTTTTTGGTATTGATTGCTGCCTTTCTGCTGCTTACGTTGTTTAACAACCAACTTGTCCGGAGAAATACCTAAGATCTCAGGCACAACTTGAATGACTTCAAGACTGCGCTTTTCAGCTTTATGCGTTGGAATTGTGGCAGGGGCTGTATATTCTTGCAACACCGCATAATCACCATAGAGATCAATCGCATAAGCATATTCCGGTAAATCAGCATCATAAACTCGATAACAACTGATTTGATTGCGTTTCGCCCATTTTTGTAAATGTTGAACATTTTTGCGCAAACGATTGGCAAGCATCTGGGCACCAGAAGATAATGTTCCCTCTTTGCCTGTTTTAAGACGATTATCACTTTCAACAGCCACACAATACAATTTGCACTCTAAAGGTCCATTAAACAATGAATATTGTTTACCCGCTCGCAAACCCAACGCTTTGGCTAACATGACATTGGAGGTTAAAACAGCGGCTTGCCATCCCTGATAATAGGTATGTAGCGTCGTTCCCAATTGCTGATAGAGGGGAACAAGCTGCGTCGCATCACTTAGACGCTCACCATAGGGTGGATTACAAATGACTAAGCCGTGTTCATGATTAGGTCGACAGTCCTTAACAGCCATTGTTTCAAACTCAACCAGAGGAAGTACGCCAGCTCGCTCAGCATTTGCATGCGCTATTTTAATTAATTTGGAATTACTATCTGTTCCTCTTAGTTTAACATGAAGAGGTTTAACCTGTTGTAGTGCTAAAGTGCGGACTTTTTCCCACAAGGAGGGTTGATGTTGTGCCCAGTGAACAAGTGATTGATCTTGTCGCAAAAGACCTGGGGCAATATGACTTGCCATCATTGCCGCTTCAATGACAATAGTCCCGGAACCACAAAAAGGATCATGCAAACTATAACCTTTCTCAGCGAATTGCGGCCACTTTGCCCGAATAAGCATGGCTGCTGCAAGGTTTTCCTTAAGAGGCGCATCACCTGCCTGAGTACGATAACCACGTTGATGCAAACTGTAACCTGTTAAGTCAAAACTGACAGTAATAATATCGTTTTTTAGATGAGCATGAAGCCGAATTTGTGGTTTTTCACGATCAATCGAAGGACGCAATCCTTTAAACTGACGAAAATGATCAACAATTCCATCTTTAACGACTTGAGCACCAAACATCGAATTACGAATATGAGTGGATGAACCATGAAACTCAATCGCTAACGTTTTATCCGCTGTAAATACCGTTTGCCAGGGAAATTGATTACAAAGTTGATAAAGACTTTGCTCATTATGCGCTTGACCACTAAATAATAGAAGTTGTACACGATTAGCCAGGCGTGACCATAAACAAAGCTGGTAAATAACAGCAATGTCGCCTTCACCATATACTCCTTGAGGACTTACACGTGTAACGTGCAAACCCAAGGTTTTAAGCTCTTCCTCAAGCAAGTACTCCAATCCTTTTGGACAGCTAATAAATAATGAATATTTCATGACAAACATAACCTTAAAAAGCGAAACAATGCCTTGGAAGCACCGATATGCTTATTGGCATTCTTTTCATCAACTGCCTTTTTTACCAATTGTCTTAGTTGTTGCACATCAGCAGGATGATAATGATCAATAAACTCTGTTAGAGCCTCTTTTCCTTCATTAATCAAACGCTCACGCCATAGTTCCAACTCATGAAATGCAGCAGTCTGAGCACTGTCTTCAGCTACAAGCGCTTCGTAAGCATTCAAAATGGCTTCGCTATCAGCCGCCCGCATGAGCTTACCTATCAATTGTGACTGGCGTCTTATTGCGCCATGACTTTTAATCGCCTTCGCATCCATAATGGCTTGCCGCAAATTTGGAGTTAAGGGCAACTCATCAAGTTTGGCTGCGCTCAAGGCTATTAACTTAACGCCTACTTTCTGCAAAGCTTCTGCGTCACGCTTTTTCTGTGATTTACTTTTTTCCTCTTCCATCAATAGGCCTTTTGTGGAATATAACTATTCATTATATAAAATTGTTAGATATTTTGCGCTGAGAGCAATCTAGCATAGATGAGCTATCCTACTTGTCTTTTTATTTTACCATTTTTAGTTGAGGTCTTAAAAACAGAATTTAGTCAGCCGAAGCAAAGGAGATCTCTGGAGCAGAAGAAAAACGTTTTTGCGGTCTAGCGCGTAAATAGGTGCGCGTAATTGCGTAAAGATTAAAAAATAAAATAGCAAGTAGCAGGGAATGTAACCATGTGACAGTAAGTTTGGCAAATACAGGTAAGGTGATAAAGACACCAAGACACCCAGCTAAACTTAGAATGAACGTTTTTTTCAAAGGAATTTTATTTTGTTGGACAAAAACAAGTGTTGTTAATGGCTGCTGCATAGCCCCTGCCGTTGTCATAATGGGAAAAGCAACCACTGGCGAAACATTCAACAGAAACAGAACTGCCTGTACCATAACAAACAAACCAACGCCTACCGAAGTGAGTGCACCACAAATAACCATGGCAAAAAAACCAATTACTAACTTCCAGGAATGAAGTTCAACAATATCACCACCAATAGGCATTAAACGAAATTGATGACAAATTAGTAGTCCTATAATTGCTACAAAACAACACATCATGGCTAAGCGAATAGCCTGCTTACTTAGACGACTTACGACACTGCCACCGATAAGACCTCCAACACAAGTACCCAATACCAAAGTAATTAAGGTAGTAAGATCAACATCGACAAGCCGCATGAAAAAAAAGGATTCTATCGTGCCAGGAATCACCTGAGCACCGTTATTGACCGCCGGTAATTCATCATCAGGAAAAGTCCCCAATAGCTTTGCCAAAGCAACATTAACAGCGAAACTGCCAATACCGAGGGTATCTGCAATAAATGCCACAACTCCACTAGCGGATAGTTTGATGTAGTCAAGTGGCGATAGCTTGACAGCAGGTTGTTTGAAAAGCCCATAAACCATAGCAAACACACAAATTACAGTCAGAACTATTATTGAAAAAATTATTAAAGTGATTGCCATCACAGTCTCGCCAGAAGTTAACGCAAAGCCCCCTCATTCGTAGAGGGCAAAATGACAAGTGATTATACATTATTTATTCTGCTCAGCAAACATCAAAATGACAAAATATAATCCTTTGTGTATATATTCCTTTCATTGGCCTATACTTAACCCAGTAAGGATTAAGTTCAAGGAAGACTTATGAAAAAGAAGCTTATCAACCCTGCCAATCCCAAAAAGAAACATCGCCCTTTACTCCGAGCACTTTTAGAACAAACAAGTGATAGCACACAAGGGTGGCAAGAAGCCACTTATTACCAAATTACTTATAAAAAGAAAAAAATCAAAGTTGCTTTAACATCAACCGTAATTCAGCGAGAAAGTAAGAATGGCGGTGCTCGTTATGAGGCCATTGATTCGACGCCCTTAGGGAAGGGGTCATTTGGTGTTGTTTATCCAATTAATGCGACGATTCGCATGACTCATGATGATGTTCTCATTAAACACAAACCTTATGGCAAGCGACGCATTGCCAAACAACGTCCCCATACATATCGCACCATGGACGACGCTGTCAAAGAATATAATCTTACCGAAAAGACACCGCACTCCCATGCGAAATACCCTGTTACATTTAATCACCACATTTATAGCGTTTCCCGTCGTATGGAAGGACGCGAACTTTTCGATATTCTCAATGATGACTTAACTGGCGTCCGTAAACTTACGATTAAAGAACGACTTATGCTCAGTAAGAGTCTAATAGAGGCTTTGCAAACACAGGTTTTTGATGCCGGACTAGTTCATCGCGATTTAAAACCCGAAAACATTATAGTAGACGTTATGCAAAACCTGGTAGGTACGATTGACTTTGGATTAGCCAAACTTAACGATGCCGAGATGCTTAACGACTCTGTTGGCTCGATGTCTTATGTGTCACCAGAAGTGCTTCTAGATTTAGGCACCACTCAACAGAGTGATATTTATGGAATGGGTCGTATTCTTGCATTACTATGGCGAGTAAATTTAGACAGTTATGATCCTGATATAAAAAGCTTGGAACGTCTGAAAATGGCTGAAAAGAATGATTATTCGGGTTTATTTCAAGGCATTAAAGGTGAAATTAACCCTAAGGCCGCTCGAATTATAAAAGAGATTATTCATCAAATGACAGCATTTAAACCTCTAAATAGAGGCAGTCTTAATGAAGTATTCGATTTATTTAATACAGCCGAGAAGCTCCAATTCCCAGAACAAGTAACGTCTATTTTTAAAACTAACCCAGAAGGAGAGCACAATAACAACAGTCATAAAAAAGTGACAAACTTAAAAGCAGAAAAATCTCTCAGCCTGGAAGATGCACCAGTTATTAAGCCGAAGAAAAAGAAATGGGGAGGATTTTTCTTTAAGAGTTCTAAAAAAGAAGAGGCGCCAGTCATGAAACCAGAAAAAGGACCAGGGCCTCCAACGGATCGTTTTTAGCCAAACAATTTTTTAGTGATACCAGCCACATGCTTACCCTGGGAACGCGCAATTTGCCGTTCAACGGGGCTTGGCGTACGGCTTCCATCGGCTCCAGCAATAGTACCAGCGCCGTAAGGCGAACCACCGCGCATCGCACTTAAATCCGTCAATCCTTTCTCGGAATAAGGAGTACCCACTATGATCATTCCGTGATGAACTAAGGTATGCCAAAACGATAAAATAGTGGACTCATTTCCTCCGCCTGTTCCAGTAGAGACAAAAACACTTGCAACCTTGCCAATAAGACCACCTTTCAGCCAAATACCCCCAGTTTGATCAAGGAAATTGCGCATTTGCGAGGCCATATTACCAAAGCGAGTTGGAGTACCAAAAATAATGGCATCATAATCAGTAAGCTCTTGTGGTTTTGCGATTTCAGCTTTTTGATCTAATTTAACGCCTGCTTTTTTGGCAACTTCTTCTGGCATAAGTTCTGGAACACGTTTAATTACTACACTAACAGCATCAACTTCAGCCACACCTTTTGCCACTTCTTCCGCCATTGTTTCCACATGTCCATAACTGGAATAGTAAAGCACTAACACTTTGGCCATTATTTTCTCCCTTATCAAAAACGGTCATTGCGATAATCTTCCAATGCCTGCCTAACCTCTTGTTGGGTATTCATCACAAAAGGACCGAGCCAGGCAATAGGTTCCTTTATTTTTTGGGCTGCAACAAGTAAACATCGAGTACCGGGTTTTCCCGCTAAAGATACACGTGTACCTTCGCTTAAATCAGCAAGTACTTTTTCTGCGACCACTTGCCCTTCAATGGTCACTTCACCTGCTAATGTGAAGAGAATAGCTTGATGCCCCTCTGGTATATGCTGGTCTATTTTTTCCTCAATCGCAAAACTAATATCTAAAAAAATAGGTTGAGTGGCAATGCCGTCAATAGGAGATTGGGTTCCCTGATCCGTCTTGCCGGCAATAACTTTGATGCTTAATCCCGAGGAATGTGTCTCAACAGGTAGTTGCGTTGCTTTATATTCCTGATAACGGGGTTCAACCCATTTGTTGGCCGCGGGCAGGTTAAACCAAAGTTGTAACCCCGTTAACTGCCCCTGGGTTTGCTTGGGCATTTCCGAGTGGATAATACCCCGTCCAGCAGTCATCCATTGAACATCACCAGGCCCTATGATACCGCGATGACCTTTATTATCCTGATGCTCCATTTTGCCACTTAGCATATAAGTCACTGTTTCAAAACCACGATGTGGATGCGGTGGGAAGCCACCCATGTAATCCAACTCATTATCGCTATCAAAAAAATCAAGCAGTAAAATTGGATCAAAATCATTTTGTCGGATAAGACCAATATAGCGGTGAAGCTTTACGCCCGCTCCCTCACGCAAGAGAGTACCCGTGATTAATCGTGCAATCTTTATTGTCGTCATGACAGCCAACTCAAGAAAATAAGAACAAGCATACTTGAAAAACAAAGCTTATTAAATCGATGTTTTTTGCATGAACTGACAAATTAATATTCTTGCACTATGCTGAAAGTTCAAGACTAGGAAAAGGAGTTTCCGTGGATACAAAAGAACATACCGAATTAGGTAATGCATTACGTTTTACAGGCATTAATAATAACCCTTATTTACGCATTGACGAGCAAGGAGTACTTCATCTCACTTTACAGCGTTTTCAAGAAAATGGCTTTCCTGTGCCCATGAAGCTTGAAATGACTGCCGGAGAAATTATTGCCATGGCTGGCGATTTTTTTACCGATCGTGATTGGAATATGAAGCTTGATCTGCCTAGTTTTAACAGCTTTAAAATGACAGAACAATTTTCTGAGCAATCCTCAAGCAGTAGCTTAGGTGATTATCTAATTGAACAACCAATCAAAGAAATAGAAGAAGATGCTTTTCTCAAAGCTTACAATAATCTGGCATCGCCTGATGTTAGCCGCAGTAATATTAATTTGATTTATAAAATTGATAGCAGCAATTATCTTCCTTTTTCAGCCACTCTAAACGATTATGTTAAGCAGCTGATGTTTTATTTTCGAGTGAAAGATTATGGTGAAATGTTAAACCGTAATCAGACTCATTTTACGCCCTGGTCATTACGAGTCTACACCTTAGGTCATCATCTCGCTCTTAAATATGCGCATATGGCGTCTGAATTAAAACAATTAATTATTGATAAAAACTATCAAACGAGCAATGACGACCTTAACGCTTTATTGAAAGTTTTACAGACACAAGAAGACGGTTTATCCGTTCACAACTTACAAGAACTCTTCTATCGCTATCAAGCACTCGCCTATTGTGTAGAATTATTTGTTTTTCATTACTACACCGATCATTTTGCAGCAGGTCACATGTCTATGGTGGGAGATTTACGTGTTTTGCTCACCGAGCGCTTCGGCACCTGGGGAAGTATTTTAGCGAATAACCTACACAATGAATTAAATCGCGTTGGCGTTTATACTGAACGTCCTTATGACCCCACACCTACTCCAACAGAAGCGCCAACTTCAGCTCGAGGTGATGGTGATTTTAATAGTTGTATTAATCATTATAATAAAGCAGCTTGCATTGCAGGTATGCAATGTTCCCTTCTAGATATTGAACATGTCCTCACCGGCGAAACAATACCACAACAAAGACAGTTTGGTGGCCTTGAACATCTACCCGATGTTGCTCGCAAGTATCGTCAGATACAGCCACTACTTGTTCTTGGCGAAGATACTAAAGTGTATTATCGCGAAAATTTAAGTCAAATTAAGACTCTGTCACCCTCTGATTATGCTCAAATGCAAACTGCTCCTGCGCAATGGGGATATCGCGAAATTAAAGGTAAATGGGATGCCTTCGTGTTAGTCGCGAAATTAAGGTTATTTCCCTATATTTACGATGGAAAAGTACTCCCTTTAACCTCTGCCGAACTTAAGCGTATTGAGGAAGAAGAAAGAGCATTAAATCCAGACTCAGACCCAATCCCAACACCACCCTGCACACCACAACAAACACCAGCTGTAGAAAGACCAAACTGGCGAACGGCAGCTAGTGAGCAACAACTCCATGAAGGATTAAGCAAATATAGTCTGTTAAAACCCAGTACTACAAAACTGACCAGTCAAGTCGAAGAAACAGAGGTCAATGTGGAAATACTAGGTCCTAAATAAAAGATTATTTATCTTAATCTTTGCTACGTGTCGCGCCTTATGCGCGACACTTTTTTATCCATTAAAACGCGCAACACTGATGGTTAGAAGGGATTATCTTGATCTAAACCGTTGCTAATAGAATAATAAGCTATTTTCTTTAAAAGGCAGGAACCGAATGTTTCGCTTAAACGCTCTAATTGGCCTTCTCTTAAGTCTATTTTGTCATTTTGCGCTGGCAACCAATGTCACGTTAACCACGATAAACGGGGAACGAATAACCTTTAGTAGTTTACAGGGCAAATGGGTATTCATTAATTATTGGGCAAGTTGGTGTCAACCTTGTCTTGATGAGATCCGTGAATTAAATCGATTTTACCAACAACAGCAAGCCAAGGTTGCTTTATTTGCTGTCAACTACGATATGTTACCGGCAGATGAGCAATTAGGACTCATTAAAAAATATAATATTCGCTACCCTAGCTTACAAAATGACCCTGCAAAGCAATTGCATTTAGGTAGTATTCCTGGAGTGCCTGCAACCTTTGTATTTAACCCTCAGGGAAAACTTAGCCAAATCCTCTACGGTCCCCAGACCGTAGCCAGTTTAAAGAAAGCCTCTCAAGCGACGATTTCCTGACAAAATTTTTTCTACCAACCTGGAGCTTATTAAGGCTCCAATGATTTGGCTCTCTTATGATTATCAGGGTTAACTCCATCTATCAGGAAGTTCCTTCGCACATAAATCACTTTTAACCATTTGGTTTAAATTTGCTACAATTATTGTGCGCTCTACTTTAAAGACACATTATGCAAATTCTTATTCTCACCTATGCGCCACAAAAAACACTAGGAGACCCCAGCGCTGCTGCTAAATTGCAGCATTTATTAGAAGAATTTAGCCACCCTCCCGGCGAATTTTCCGTTAAAGTTGTCATTAATGTGCAGAAAGAAGATGAAGAGCCTGTTCGTAATTTGTTTCCAGATCAAACTAAATATGAAATTATAAACGGCTTCGATCGCGAATCCAATCTGCGACAATTACATCGTAATCTATCTGCATGCGATCTCATTATTTCCTATCCAAGACCAAATTTTCTTAGCAAGCGAATGGTAATACTTCTTGCAGAGACGTTAAAACCTGTCATTTCATTTACTGAATACGATTATGATATTGTTTTTAGAGAAACCCAAAAAGGCGAAAACATCGACGTTGTCCCGGGCTCCTTTTTTTTAAGTTCAGGACTTGGCGATGATAGCTTGGGAGTTTTTGTCGAACAATTTAATCACCCTGCCGAAATTCATCCAACGGATTTAGCCAAACTCCCACTTGATTTGTTTTCAGCCAATAAAGAGCTCTATTTTGGTTACTTTAATAAATTATTTAAATCAATGACGGGAGCCACAGCGGCTCGCTTTATCGCATTAGCAATTCTTAGTTCGAACAAACGGGATATAGATATTGTATTGCCGCTCCAGGCCTCTACAAATAAAGACACCAACCCGGAAAGCCATGTAACAATTCTGGAAAGCTCCGACTTTATTAAGAATTAGAGGATTTCAATCACATTCAAATCGAATATATACATTTTCCTGAGTCGCCGGTTTATTTCATTTATCAAAATGAAAACAACAAACTTACCAGACGAGAAGTTACAAAAGCCGAATTCGAAGCCAGTCAGGCTAAATCCGACAAAATTGTTCGGCTCACTAACCCTTTTCCTTTACATAAAGACTCAATGAGAGCATTGGTTGAACGCTCCGAGGCCATCAATCTTTTAACAGGTGATCAAAGTTTCTCTGAGGCATTGTCTTTGTCAAAAATAATTTTTTACCAAACCATGGGTTGGAAGAAAAAATTTTATGATAGTTTAATAAAAATATCTCAAAAATATAGAACCCTACATCAATGGCTTATCATGGTTGGTGACTCCACCACTCCAATCAAATCGCTGGCCAACTTCTTACGGGCCAACAAAGAAATCCTACTTATAGAAACAGAAGCATTGCGCAATGATTTACAACTCAATAAAAACATCGCGGTTATGTTTTTGAATTTTTTACATCAATTTTTAACTAGCACCCTTTATGAGCGATTTACTCATTTTATTGATCATATGAAACAGCATCTTGAGTTTTATGCCGATGAAAAGAGGAGCGAGGAGACTGATTTTTGTTTGAGTAGAGAGGCATTGATTGAGCATGTTGACACTTATTTTAAGCATGCCACTACCAGCGACAAAAATAAAATGCTGCATTATCTTAGTGCGCAAATGGATTCTCTTATTAAGCTGAATGAATACGAAATAATTTGGTTTTACATAAAATTAAAACTACTGAATCCAGACCTCGAAATTCCTTTGACAGTTCACTCTATTATAAATTTTTTAGCCGGTTTACCGCCACTTCACGTGGAGGTTTGTGGTAGCAATGGTCAACCCATTTCTCTCCCACCAGCAACCACCAGAGGACCTACACAGACAATAGATGAGGAGAAACAAGTTTTGTATGAAACGATGACAAACTTGAGACTTGCTATAATGCCTTTGGAAATAGTAGACCTTAGCCGCTTCACTTGCCAAGATAAGATTGAAATTTTAAACCAATTAATGCTTAATGAGGCTCTTTGTTATAATAGCAACGTAGACGTAGTTATTAAATTTTTAGAAAATGAAACGAATCCTCAACTTTTTCGTAAAATATTGAAACTATTATTTACAATACCCTCTTATATCGCCCTTGAAGAGGGGGTACGTTTTGACGCAAATAAACCCTCCCTTTTTTTTCAAATTAAAAAGGAACATCCAGAACTGGTAGAAATACTTTTTACTAATCCTAAGAATGTAGAGGTTTTATGTGAGGAGTTATTCCTTGGGGATAGTTACACCGTTAAAGCAGACAATACAACAATCAATGAGCTCGTTCTAAATGCATTACTCTTCCCCGAACAACCTGGTAGGAGAGTATCTATTTTTTTTAAGTCACCAGGGCCAAATGATTTAAAGGAACAGGAGGTATTAAGAAAAATTCTTAATACTGGGGAAAAAGAAATTGCTATTCAAAATCTTCTCCTCACTAAAAATACACATGAAATAGCTGAGTTTACGGAGCGTTGGGGGGATTACTTACCTGTATCATTAAAAAAATTCCTGAGCGAAAACATGGATAAACCTAGGCTTTAATTTCTTTTATTTTAAGAAGCCATGTTTTTCCATCCACCAATCGTGTAATAAGCATGCTGCTGGCTGTATTCCCAGTTACATTCAGCATAGTGGCTATTGGATCAATAATGACGCTAATTGCAGCTACGGCGAGTAAAACTGAGGAAGGAAAGCCATAGACAGCTAATATTAATAATTCACCGATCATTCCTCCGCTTGGAATAGCCCCCATCACCGTCCCTACGAGCAGTGAAACCGCAATTGCAACACATAAAACATCAAGACCGCTAAAATTTGAGTGAAAAACTCCAAATAAAAAAGCAATTTTAAAAATGCCACCCATAACTGAGCCATCTTTATGAATGATTGATCCTAAAGGGATGACCGTTTCACAAATCTCAGAAGAGACGCCCATATTTTTAGTTGCAAGCAAATTGGCTGGAATACTCGCGGCACTACTGCAGGTTGCCAACGCCGTCGTCGCTGGTAAAAAAAGATTTTTCCAAAATAACTTAACCCCTGCCAATTGACCTGCTAAATAAGCATAGATACTGAACACCACCACAAAATAAACAAGCGAAGCCGCGTAATAAATTACAGCAATGCGAATATAACTCTCCACCAATTTGGGGCCAAGTTCATTGACTAAAACTGCGAAATAAGAAAAAAAGCCGATGGGTGCAAAATACATGATTAAAGAAATCACACGCATAAACAAATCTTCACCTTCCTGCAAAAACTTAACAAACGTCTCTCCATTTTCTTTAGCAGAGACCAGTGCTAATCCCACCAGTATAGAAAAAACTATCAACGCAGAAATATGCTCATGAGAAAACAACTGACTAAAATTAGAAACCGTAAAAACCTTTACAAGTTGGTCACTAAAACCCAAGGTAGTTGCATTCTCTGGTGAAGTAAGCTCAATAGGAAAATTATTGACTAGCGGAAAAAGCTTTACGACGAACAGCGCATATAATGCTGCAATCAATCCGGTAAGAAGAAAAATGAAAATCATGCGTGACATAATTTTTCCTAGCCTTCCTAATGAACCGGCTTTTGCAATCGCAGAGGAAATACTGAAAAAAATAAGTGGAACAATGGCGGTTAGCAACAAGTTTAGAAAAATATCACCCAAGGGTTTTAATAACCTGACTTGCTCAAAAAAATAACCAACCACTCCCCCCAAAACAATGGAAATAATTAAAACGGTAGAAAAAAGATAAGAGCGAAGCATATTATTTCGGGTAGTCACAATCTTGGCCTTTCATCTAGTCTCAAAGCGAGAATTTATTAGCTTGAAATATTTACTGGTTAATTGGTCAAACAATAAATGTTATTCCTTATAAATGAAAGTGAAATTATAGCTATTGATCTAACGCCAGTGAAAAGATACTATTTTTTACTCTAGACATTGCACTGTGACAGGTGCTTAGCAGCTAACTTCCAGGGATTCGGATGAAATTTACTCGCAATACTCTCGGTCCACTTTTTTTAATTTTAAGTTGCCCACCTTTTGCTATTGCTATGTGGTATACCAATACTGCATTACAAGGCTCCTTAGGTTTACTTTGGCAACTTATCCTGCAAGAAGGTTTTTTTCATACTTTTTACACCATTTGGAGTCCTGTCTTTTTTGGTTCACCTACCGCTTGGATAATTATATTTTCCTTTATTATTTTTGAATTCTTACTCACCAAATTTGTTAAAGGCAAATTATATTATGGACCGATTACAGCTAAGGGAAATATTCCCGTTTATAAAGCAAATGGCTTGCTTGTTTTTTTAATAACTGTTTTTTCGTTTTGCTTTGCCAGTTTTTATTTGCAGCTTTTTTCCGCATCGATTATTTATGATAATTTTGGTGCAATTATTGGCGCATTAAATTGTTTTAGCTTGGTTCTTTGCGGTCTTTTTTATGTAAAAGGACGTTTCTTGCCATCCTCTACTGACTCAGGCAGTAGCGGCAACTTTATTTTTGATTATTACTGGGGCACTGAACTTTACCCAGCTTTTCTGGGCGTTAATCTTAAGATGTTCATTAACTGCCGTTTAGGCATGATGAGCTGGGGATTAATTTTGCTATCCTATGCGGCCAAACAACAGGCTTTATTTGGTTTAACGAACGCCATGATAGTTGCTGTTGCCTTACAATTTATTTATATAACAAAATTTTTCATTTGGGAAACAGGCTATCTTAGTTCGTTAGATATCATGCATGACAGGGCAGGCTTTTATATTTGCTGGGGTTGTCTTGTATGGGTCCCTTGTATTTATACTTCACCTACCATGTATTTAGTGATGCCTCCTCATTCACTATCTTATTGGCTTGCCCTAGGCATTTTTATTGCGGGGGCCACAAGTATCTTAATTAACTATCTTGCCGATAGACAACGACAAGTGGTACGAGCTACAGCTGGGAATTGTAACGTGTGGGGCAAAAGACCGCGTATTATGGTGGCTGATTATTACACAGAAAAAGGTGAGAAAAAGCAAAACATCATTTTAAGCTCAGGTTGGTGGGGAGTTTCTCGACACTTCCATTATCTACCTGAAATTGCTGGAGCGTTTTTCTGGTCTGTACCAGCATTATTTAATCATTTTGCCCCCTATTTCTATGTATGTTTTTTAACTCTCCTTTTGTTTGATCGTGCTTTTAGAGACGATGAGCGCTGCGCTCAAAAATACGGCTCTTATTGGACCACTTATTGTAATTTAGTACCCTATAAGATTATTCCCTTTGTTATTTGATTGGTGGTCATTCGATACCTCGGACAAGTGTACAGTAAGGGGCAGGTACGTAGGTTGAGGAGCAATCGTTCTAACCGCATCGGCTTAGCCGATGCATCCAGGAATACTCAATCAAGCGTAACTTTTCGTTGTTATTAATACATATCAAAATTTTTCTCTTCCCCAAATACTTCCATTTTATCCTTTGCTGGCTCAGTACTTTCTCGAGGTGAAAAAAATCCAGATCGGGATTGACTGCTAGTCTTTGGGTGTGCTTTGGTTAATGTATATTGTGAGGGGGATAAACCAAACGAAACAATATGACGTAAAAAATTAAAATTTGGATAGTTACCAAAAACGTGCTCAAAAACAACATCAGCTTCGTTTTTTTCAGTAGGACGAAGTTTATTGAATAACTCAATACCGTATTCTTTATTAATTTCACCCCATTTTTTCAATATTGCTTTACCATTGGCGAACTTAAATGTTGCAGCAAAAAAGGGATTATTTATAGTATCCTCGTTCATGTACTGGTAGGCAAATGTAAATAAAGATAACAGTCTAATTTCTTTATAGTTTTGTGGTTGAGCCGCAAAAACAGAAGGAATTAACAATTTTATGAGAAGGAAAACAGCATCCAAATTTGCGCCAACAAATAATAAATTCCAGCTGTTGTATAAATCTCGCCAAAATGAATCAATAGCAAACTGAGAGACCTTCTTTTTCGAGGAGTTTATTTTGAGCCCAGGTAAGAGACTATAAGATGCACCATCTGCAGTAGTTTTTTCTGGAAGAAACTGAGAAACCAGTTGATAGCTACTCAAACATTGCATTTCTTCGATGATTTTAATCAACATAAGACCCGCTTTGGCATTATCAGTACCACCACTTTCTTTAGCCGGACCTTGAAAATCTTGCCAGGCGGCTTCTAAAATATTAAGCCCCATACCTGATACCGTACTGGTAGAGGTTGCATTAGGAATTGCTCGCTCTACATTACTGGCATTCCAACCTGATAAATTCTTTCTTTTGACAAACTCATCCACATCCGATTGCTTTTCTTCATTTTCACCGGTTGATTTATGAAAAATAATATTGAGTAAACCCGGTTTAATAGAGATTATTTTCAATCGTTCAAACAAAGACGCTTTAAAAGGAGTACCGAAGAAAAAATCAACAAAGGGATTACCAGGATAATAAGAACCACTGCGTTTAACTAAATGCTCGTACATATCTTCGGCAAAAGACTCACCATTTGCCATGGTCACCGTGATCGCTTCAAAGATGCAGAGCATGTTAATTTGTACTTGAAGTGTTGTCGATGCGGTCTTAAGCTCTGTGTCACTTATTAAATTATTATCTTCAATATAGGCTAGCAATCTACAAATTGGCTCATTGTCTATAAGGCTTTGTTTTAAATAATCGAGCAGTTTTTCTAAAGAAACTTTTTCTGTTGTTATCTGATGATAAAAATCTGTATATTCCTTGTTACTCGTGACTAATTTATCAAGTTTGAGTTCGGAGAATATACGTTTTGTTATTTCGGGATTAGACTCTTTTTCGATGAATTGTTCTACTCTCGAGAGGAATTTTTTAGCGGATTCTTTGCTGCTCATAGTAATTTATTTTTAAACAAAATGAGTGCAATTTTACTGCGCTTTTATTAACCAAATATTAAGAAATTTATTTTTTTAGATTTGAATACATTTAACTTCATGAAAGCATGAGAAAAATTAGGCCTGATAAATATAATATAACCAGCGCTCTGTTTTAGGGCGTGAGATTTTTGGCATGTCGGCTGAATAAGCGTTTCTTTTGTTCTTGAGTTAATTTAATTTTTAAAGACCAACCGCCTTCTAGCTCTTCCTTTTCACCTAAAACAGCATCCATTTCATACAAAGCAGCGCGCAATTTTGCGTCTGTAGGGGCTAGCAAAATCTCTTCCTCGACAATAGCTCCTTGAAGTTGTGTAGAAATTGCTTGTTGTAGCAAATCAAGACCAGCCCCTGTCTTTGCTGAAATCCAAACTTTGATGCCTTCTTCTTGCTGATCTATTTTAGCCTCCCAATTCTCTTGCTGATCGATTTTGTTAAAAACCTGAATCATGGGAATATCTTTGACACCAAGCTCGTCTAGTACTTGTTCTACAGCAAGAACCATATCGCGCCAATGCGGATCAGAAATATCAATGACATGGAGTAATAAATTAGCCTCTTGAGTCTCTTCAAGCGTTGCTCGAAACGCCTCTATTAATTGGTGGGGAAGATCACGAATAAAACCTACCGTGTCGGTTAGAATGACTGAAGTAGAACCAGGTAGTTCTAATTTACGCATCGTTGGATCGAGAGTAGCAAATAATTGATTAGCCGCATAAATATGCTCGCCCGTTAGCGCATTGAAAAGCGTTGATTTACCGGCGTTGGTATATCCAACCAGTGATACTGTAGGTAGCGCTGCTTTTTGTCTTGCACGACGGTTTTGATCTCGGCTGCGTCTTACTTTTTCCAGCCGCTTATTGATGGATTTAATTCGCTCGCGTAGTAATCGTCTATCTGTTTCTAACTGAGTTTCCCCAGGACCTCGTAAACCAATCCCCCCTTTCTGCCTTTCAAGGTGGGTCCACCCTCGCACTAAACGTGTTGATAAATGTTGTAACTGTGCGAGTTCGACTTGTAACTTACCCTCAAATGTTCGTGCTCGCTGGGCAAAAATATCAAGAATCAAGCCGCTGCGACCGACAACACGACACTCTAATAAGCGCTCTAAGTTTCTTTCCTGGGAAGGAGAAAGCTCATGATTGACTAATACCAATTCCGCCTCATACGCCAAGACTTGCTGCTTGATTTCTTCTGCTTTACCTAAACCAACATAATATTTTGCCTCAGGGGTAGAACGTGCGCCTTCAACACAGGCCACTACTTCGGCCTGTGCTGATATCGCCAATTCTTTAAATTCAGCAAGCGCTTTTGCTGCATCAACTTCAGGGAGAGCTAACTGAACGAGAATAGCTCGCTCTCCTCCTTGGGGTCTGTCAAACAAGACTGTGTTTCCGATTTAAATAGAAACAGTTAGTCTGCCACATTTCCCTCTTCGTCACCAGTAGGTATTTTTACCAGACGCGAAGGTACCACCGTGGAAATAGCATGTTTATAGACCATCTGGGTGACAGAGTTTTTTAACATCACAACATATTGATCAAAAGAATCCACTATGCCATGTAACTTAATTCCGTTAACTAAAAAGACGGAAACCGGAATTTTTTCCTTTCGTAATTCATTTAAGAAAGGGTCTTGCAAGAGATGATTTTTTGACATTGCCTACTCCTTATTATTATTTTATTTCAGGCAACCACTTCATTAGTGTTGTCGTCTGTAAAATAGAAAACTTTATGGCTATCTGCAAAAATTTTTTTCATTTAAAGTCGGCCTGTTAATAGCAAGTTTACAAAGCAGGTAGCAGTGATTCCGCCATTAACTGCTGTCGATTATTTTTAATCCGAATTGCTTGTTGCATCCACACTCGATTTCGTTACTATAATAAGAGCCTGTATCACAATTATTTCTGACCAACCGGTCTGCCAAGATGCTGGAATACAATCTCAACGCTTTATACGCTGTTTATCCCGAGAGTTATTTTTAAACAGTAAGATTCTTTAGGAGCTGGATTACTAGTAATTGGCCATGCAACCACAGGCAATATAAGGAGATTAACATGAAATATTCAAAAGCAGAGTTAATTGAGATGGAGAATCCTTATGAGTCGCTCATAAAAAAAGATAATGGCGTCTCGTTAATTGAAAGTAGGGACGCGATAAATGAGCTCAGTGGCAAAGATAGAAGGGCTTTAGTTACAAAAATTGCGTTGAATTGTCCAACTTCTGGCTTTAGCGATCTTAATAAAGTTATTCATCGCTCACTGGTGTGTAACGAATTCTCAGCAGCCATTGGACGAGTTTGTATATTAAATAGATTAGCCACTAATTTAAATGGCAGCACACCGCATCTCGTTTTTGCTGATCGTGATTTCAATATCTCATTCTTTCATGAATTTCCAGAGTTAGTAGCGAAGTTAGTTCCTAATATGAAAGCGCTTTCAGAAAAAATGGCCACAGCAGCGTCGGGTCAATACTCTATGATTGCACGGCAATTAGCTTTAATATTTTCGGAAAGCTTGGTGAAACAAGATGATGACTGTACCAATCAATTTGGTGCGATTGTTGAAGAGCAGCAGCGCTCAATACAACGTTCCCCAAGTCGTGAGCGTAACTCGATGTTTGCCTCTATTTCTGAAGATGAAACAACAACCCTTAGTGAAGAATCGAAAACTGAAATAACTTACAATTAATCTTAGACGCGCCCTTTCACAAGGGCGTTTACTAGCTATTTTTTTTCCTTCAACGAATTCATCCATGCCAGACGTAAGAAGCTGCAAATGAGATGAATTAACGAACGGGGTTTCACCCCACCGCTAAACCTATGGCTATAATTTGCACAATCGTACAATTATTGATTTTATAAGCTATTGAATATATTATATATTCTTCTTTAATTTCCGATGTTGTCATGTCATAAAGAAAATACCCTCTTATCTTTGAGATATTTCTTACAAAGCATACATCGAATTCCTTCATGACAGTTTGTACAAAGGATATATACTGAAATACATAAGGATGACATGGATTGTCTGACAGGAAGTCAAACTAAGGGACCAGCACAATGGATGTGCTTCGCCGCAAGGATGCGGCTTTTTTTTGCCTATTTCATAGGCATTACCGTTAAAACTAGTAATTGCAAAAGCAAAAACTTCTTTTTTCTGTTGGTGAAATACACTCCCTGAAACTAATGGTATATTTTATATAGCATCATCTAAAGGATTTCTTTTTTATTTATTGGTTCTTGAAACGTTAAGTATTAACTACGACGAAAAAACTCAGGAATCGAGACTCACACCCCAATTCCTGAATTAGTTAAGATGAGAATTACTTCCATTAGATATCAATGTTCTCAGCATCAAGTGCATTTGACTCGATAAACTCTCGTCTTGGCTCAACTTGATCACCCATTAAGCATGTAAAGATTTCATCCGCAGCGACAGCATCTTCAATGCTGACTTGCAGCATACGTCGAACTTCGGGATCCATAGTGGTTTCCCAAAGTTGCTCAGGGTTCATTTCTCCAAGACCTTTATAGCGTTGAATGCTTTGACCTCGTTTTGCCTCGTCCATAATCCAAGCTAGCGCTTGCTCAAACGATTCAACTTCTTGAGTCTTCTCGCCGCGCTTAATAACAGCACCTTCCTCAACCAAGGTTGCTAGTTTTGCACCTAAATTTGCTAATTCTTTATAATCCTTAGAAAGGAAGAATTCTGAATTTAAAAGAATATGATGATCCATTCCGTGTTGAGTAATGGTTACACGAGGTAAGTAGTTTTCCGTTTCTTTATGCTGAATAACATCCACTCTGAACTGCTGAGTTTTATTACCTAATTGCTGCAGACTCAAATGTAGCTGATTAGCCCATGCATTAATCTTTTCGTGTTTCTCGAAGTCTTCACTATGAAGTGTGGGTAAATAAATCAATCGTCTTAGAATATCTTCATTATAACGTCTTGTATGGCGTTTAATTATTTTTTCGACACGGCGATACTTCATAACCAGATCTTCTAACGCCATTGGGGAAATTGCAGGTAACCCTTTACCAGGGATAAATTCAGCATTGTCCAGAGCACTTTGTGTTAAAAATTCATACAACGCTTCATCATCTTTTACATATTGCTCTTGTTTACCACGCTTTACTTTGTATAAAGGTGGTTGAGCGATATAAATATATCCACGCTCAATAAGTTCAGGTGCTTGTCGATAAAAGAACGTCAATAATAAGGTACGAATATGCGAACCATCCACATCGGCGTCGGTCATAATAATGATACGATGATAACGAATCTTATCTGGATCATATTCATCAGGACCTATTCCACATCCTAAAGCTGTGATTAATGTAGCCACTTCTTGTGAAGAAAGCATTTTGTCAAAACGCGCTTTTTCGACATTAAGAATTTTACCTTTGAGCGGCAAAATTGCCTGGAATTTTCTATCACGTCCCTGTTTCGCAGAACCTCCTGCTGAGTCTCCCTCTACGATATAAAGTTCTGACAACGCTGGATCTTTCTCTTGGCAATCAGCTAATTTTCCAGGTAATCCTGCAATATCAAGTGCACCTTTACGCCGAGTCATTTCTCGCGCCCTACGGGCCGCTTCACGTGCCCTTGCTGCATCAATAATTTTACCCACAATTGATTTGGCAATAGCAGGATTTTCCAAGAGAAAATCATTTAGCTTTTCAGCTACCAGCGATTCAACAGCTGCTTTTACTTCTGAAGAAACCAGCTTGTCTTTCGTTTGTGAAGAAAACTTAGGATCAGGTACTTTGACAGACAATACCGCGGTTAAACCTTCTCTTGCATCATCACCAGTAGTAACAACCTTAGCTTTTTTGGCAAATCCCTCATTCTCAATGTAAGTATTTAAGGTACGAGTAAGTGCCGCTCTAAATCCAGCTAAGTGAGTACCACCATCTCGTTGTGGAATATTGTTGGTAAAGCAAAATATTGTTTCCTGGAATGAATCATTCCATTGCATCGCTAATTCCACGCTGATGTTGTCTCTTTCGCTAGCCAAGGTAAACACAGTGGGCATAATCGGAGTTTTATTGCGATTTAAATGTTCTACGAATGCTTGAATACCACCTTCATAACGGAAAGTATCCCGCTTTTGTGTTCTTTCATCATAAAGATGAATACAAACCCCCGAATTAAGGAAAGACAGTTCTCTTAAGCGTTTTGCCAGAATATCGTAATGGAACTCAATATTTGTAAAGGTATTCGCGCTAGGTTTAAACCAAACTTGCGTACCAGTAGAGTTGGCGTCACCCGTTACAGCCAGTGGCGCATCGGGAACACCATTTCTGTAATGTTGTTCATGCACTTTGCCATTGCGGCGAATCTGTAAATGCAGTTCCTCAGAAAGAGCATTTACCACAGATACACCTACGCCATGCAAGCCACCGGATACCTTATATGAGTTGTCATCAAATTTTCCGCCAGCGTGTAAAACAGTCATGATAACTTCTGCAGCCGAGCGTCCTTCTTCTTTATGGATATCGACCGGAATACCGCGACCATCGTCTTTAACACTGATCGATTCGTCACTATGAATAGTGACATTAATTTCATGACAATAACCTGCTAGCGCTTCATCGATTGAGTTGTCAACAACCTCAAAAACCATATGATGCAAGCCAGTACCATCGTCAGTATCACCGATATACATTCCAGGACGCTTTCTTACTGCATCCAATCCTTTCAATACTTTGATATTCGACGAATCATAACTGGCGTCAACGCTCATAAGAGTCCTCTTTGCCTATTGGGTACTAAATAGGTTATTGTACCACAAATGAGTCTTTTTTACATGATTGACATGGCTTTTAGCCCTATGTTTCCTGCATTAATTTGAATGATTGTTTTTTTAGCAACACGTGTTCTTTACGATTCAAATTAGACTACCTGGCATATTGTTATTCGATATTTTTTATGCTTTTCCATAGCCATTTAAAGTTTCACGTGAAACATTTTCTGGCTGAATAAGCTCGCTTAATTATTAGCTGATACTTGGATTGACATGCGTTACTATGCCTTACACCTAAAACTTGATCAGCATATTTTTCCTTGACGCAAAGAAAAAAAATTCTGTTCAGAGTCATTTACAAAAAATTCAGAAAGAGAAGAGGTTGAAGTTATGAAAAATTGCCCTTCGATTTCCATAAACAGGTTAAGTAATCGTTCGATATGATATTTATCAAATTCAGACGTTAGATCATCACACAAGTAGAGACAAGGTTTGGACATTAATTTAGCCTGTGATAGCTTAAGTGCAAACAGTAATATTTTTTGTTGGCCACGTGATAAATATTGTTTTGCACTAAATTCATCACTAGTTAAAAACAAATCCGCTTTATGTGCACCATATTGAGTGAACTGTCGAGCGATGTCTTTTTCATAATTTTCTTCCAAAATAGTTACAAGCGATTTCCCAGCTTCACGTTTATCCCAACCCTTATAATATTGTAATGAAAAATCTAATGTGGTTAATTGACGAAGTGTTTTCTCAAACTCAGGGCATAGCAATAAAAAATATTCTCCTCTTGCTTCATCCAATTTTGTCGCTAAATCGGAAATTATCAAGTTCCAGGGCGTAAGCATACGAGGATGTGCTCGTTGCTTTAAGAGAACATTTCGTTGTTTTAATGCACGTTTATAATCCTTCCAGAGAGAGTGATAATTTTGTTTCACGTGAAACAATCCCCAATCCATTACACTTCTACGAACGGAGGGACCTGCGTCAATAATTTGAAAAATATCTTGATAAAAGACCTGGCAAGGTAAAAAATGTGCCAACTCACTACTACTTTGACAAACGTGTTTATTAATACGAACTTGAGTAGGTGAGTGTACTGATTTTTGAATGCTAATACTTTGTTCATCGAACGTACGGGCAAAAACAGTAAGCGACTCTTCGCCATGACTTATAAGAGGAAGTATCTCACGAGTACGAAAAGAGTGGCCACTACCTAATAAGTAAATAGCTTCTAAAACGGAAGTTTTTCCACTGCCGTTTTCTCCCGTGAAAAAATTAATTCGTGAATGTAAATCCAAACGAGCAGATTGAATATTACGCAGATTATAAAGTTGTAATTGAGCAAGGCTCATAATTTCATAGGCATAATAATATATTGGTATTGTTCATCTTGAACGGATTCAACCAAAATACTGCTATCTGTGGTGGACATCGATAAGCGAACCAAACCTTCACCTAGAAAATTCAATACATCCAATAAATAACTGGCATTAATACCAATTTTAATTTCATTACCGTCTGTATGAGCTTCCAAAGTTTCCATAGCTTCTTCTTGCTCCTGATTGTTAGCAATCAAAGTAAGCATCCCTGCCTGCATATGCAAGACAACAGCTCTGGATTTTTCATGCGCGAGAATAACAATACGTGCAAGTGCGCGCTTGAGTAGATCACGATCAATAAGCACAAATTTGTCTTGGTCTTTCGGTATAGCTTTAGCATAAGGGGGAAATCGAGCTTCAATAAGCTTGGATTGGAAAGTGTATTTCTGTGTAGAAAGTTTAAAATGTCCTTTGCCTGCGGAAATAACCACGTGCTCATCATCTATATTATTTAGTAATCTTAACATTTCCTGCACACCCTTTTTAGGAACTAAAAAACGATGATGAGGATTGCTAGTTTCACAATTGAATTTACAAACAGCCATACGATGACCATCTGTAGCGACTGAAGTAATTATTGAGCCATCAAGTTCAAGAAGTAATCCATTCAAAAAAACGCGAACATCATGTTGAGACATAGCAAAATGAGTGGACTGCAACAAGTGGATAAGATTTGCCTTTGCAACGGTCAATTCAATTTCGCTTAGTTCATGTTCACTCGCAGGAAAATCTGCAGCAGGAAGGGTGGCTAATTTAAATTTACTACGACCGGCACCAATAACTACTGTACCCTCATTTAATGTAATAGTAGGAGTCGCATCGTCATCAAGAGAGCGGATAATATCAATAAATTTTTTAGCGGGAACTGTAATTTTACCCTGAGAATGACTCGCATCACAATTTACACAAGCTGTAATTTCCATTTCCAAATCGGTTGCGGTAAGCAATAATTGGTTGTTTTGTAAACAAAGCAAAATATTTGATAGGATGGCCAGCGATTGCTTTTTATCAACAGCACCAGCAACAGTTAATAACGGGGTTAATAATTGGTCTTTGGCAAGAGTCAAATCAAACATAAATTATCCAGAACTAAGATGTTAAAGTGCGCATTAAATTTTTGTAATCTTCAGCAAAATCATTTTCATCTTGAATCAATTCTTTTACCTTACGGCAAGCATGAATGACCGTGGTATGATCTCGGCCACCAAAATGATCTCCGATTTCAGGAAGACTATGGTTAGTCAGTTCTTTTGCTAAAGCCATTGCCATTTGTCGAGGACGAGCGATGGAACGACTTCTACGCTTAGATAATAAATCAGCAACTTTAACTTTGTAATATTCAGCCACTGTTTTCTGTATATTTTCAATAGTTACTAACTTGTCTTGTAAAGCTAATAGATCACGCAACGCCTCATGGACAAAATCAATAGTAATAGGTTTACCAGTAAAATGAGCATTAGCGATCACACGACGTAACGCACCTTCCAGTTCACGAACATTAGAGCGAATTCGTTTGGCTATAAAAAAGGCCACTTCATAAGGAAGTTCAATGCTTGATTGTTCCGCTTTACTCATTAAAATTGCAACACGTGTTTCAAGCTCAGGCGGCTCAACAGCGACAGTTAAACCCCAGCCAAAACGTGATTTAAGGCGCTCTTCCATGCCTTCAATTTCTTTAGGATAGCGATCACTGGTAAGGATAATTTGCTGTTGTCCTTCTAGTAAAGCGTTGAAAGTATGGAAAAATTCTTCTTGGGAACGATCTTTGCCAGCAAAAAATTGAATATCGTCAATAAGCAGAGCATTTAAAGAACGGTAGAATCGTTTGAACTCATTTATAGAGTTAGTTTGCAAAGCTTTAACCATATCAGCAACAAATCGTTCAGAATGTAGATAGAGAACTTTTGCTTCAGGATTATTTTTTAATATCGTATTACCAATAGCATGCATTAGATGGGTCTTACCTAAGCCAACACCTCCATAAATAAATAGAGGGTTATAAGCTTCACCAGGGCGCTCAGCGACTTGTAAGGAAGCAGCACGAGCAAGTTGGTTAGAATTACCTTCAACGAAACTATCAAATAGAAACTTTTTATTAAGGTAACTGTTCTTATAATCAGCTGTTTTCTTAGGAGCAACTTTGCTAACAGATTGCTCTTTAGCTGATTGCTCCATAGAAACAGGAGAAACAGCTTTAGAACCAATCTCAATACTGACTGAAGAAATAATGCCGGCACCAAATTGACTGACTAGCTCTTTAATTCTTGAATAAAAATTCTTTTTTACCCAATCAACGACAAAGCGATTAGGCGCTAGCAAAACCAAATTGGCGTCCTGCAACTCAGCCTGTAAAGGACGCAACCATGTATTAAATTGTTGGGGAGGATATTCCTCTTTTAAAAAACCCAAACATTTCTGCCAAAGATTCGCAGGCACAAATACTCCTATGTTCTATAAGGCGACTTCAGATAGAGGCACGCAAATTAAATATTGCCATTGAATAGACCCAAGCAGCAAGAGAAATCACCAGCTTAGGTAAACTCGTAACACGTAGCTGCATATGCCCATTTAAGTTATTTCCAGCAAAGCAGGAAGACGAATAGCCTTAAGAATGTATTGCAGTGAATAGGAGATTATACTCAGCCCTGTGGAAAAAAACAGAGTTATCCACAGTTAGAGTTAAATTTTCTACTAAAAAGGTAAAGAAGTGCATCCTCTAGAAATAACTAGTTTCAAAACATGAATTCCTTAAACGCAAACTAAACGGGGGATAACTCGAAGAAAAAGAAGAGGATAAACTGGTGAAAAACAACAAGCGAGAGAATAGTTATATTTATATAAGCCGCTAATTCAGAACTAAATATAAGCTTACCCACAGTAAAAAAAGAAGATAATCTATTGTTTTTTTTGTAAAAAATAATAATAACCACAGTATTTCAGTTCTATATAATAAGAATAAGAAACTTTATCTATTTATTTATTTTTATTAGTACAATTAAAAATAAAGCTTAAGATTCTGGATTTTTTAATTGAATGTAGACGCAATCAAATAAAGGACTTTAGATAATTGCGTCCAACGAATTGAAAAGAGTTACTATTAAAGCATC